>JBAZYB010000272.1:0-5260 GCA_041659545.1 Hyphomicrobium sp. | reverse complement strand
ATATCCGCACCAGTGGAATGTGATCCTATTTTTATTTGGCAGATATGCTTTAAGTAGAATGCGATTTCGCCTACTTTCGGGTCTTGACCGAGGGAACATGATGTCCACCGAACCGTCATCGAGGGCCAGCACCAAACCAACCAGGTCCGCCGCCGATACGCGCGGTGACCACGGGCAGAGCTCGTCTGATCCCATCACCGAGGCCATGGCGCTGGATCGCCGCTTGGCAACGATAGAGACGCTAGAAGATCGCCTCCTGGAGATCTCCCGCGCGATTCCTGGCCGTGTCACCTTTTCAACGAGCCTCGGGATTGAAGACCAGGCCGTTCTCAACGCGATCGCCCTGAGCGGCGCGAACATTGACATCTTCACGCTCGACACCGGGCGCCACTTTCCCGAGACGCTCGACACCCTCGAAGCCAGCGAGATCCGGTACGGCATCAAGATCCACGTCATGTACCCCGACGCAGACGAGCTCGAGGAGCTAGTCGCCCGCGACGGCATCTACGGCTTCCGTCTCGCCGTCGAAAACCGCAAAGCCTGCTGCGACATTCGCAAGGTGCGCCCTCTGAAGCGCGCCCTATCCGGGGCATCCGGCTGGGTCAGCGGACTGCGCCGCGAACAGTCTGCCGGCCGTGCGCACGTGCCTTTTGCCGCATGGGACGGCGAGCACGCACTCGTCAAACTCAATCCACTGGCGGACTGGAGCCTCGAGCAACTCGAGGCTTACGTCGCCGCCAACGATGTGCCGGTCAACGCTCTCCACGCCCGCGGCTTTCCCTCCATTGGATGCCAGCCGTGCACGCGAGCCATCAAGCCGGGTGAGGATATCCGCGCCGGTCGCTGGTGGTGGGAGAACGAAGACGGTAAGGAATGCGGCCTGCACAACAGGCCCCGGCAAAAGGAAGCCGCTGCATGACAGCCCAGCTCTCGCACCTCGACATGCTCGAGGCAGAGGCCATCCATATCTTCCGCGAAGCTGCCGCGCAGTTCCGCCGGCCGGTGCTGATGTACTCGATCGGCAAGGACTCCACCGTCCTGCTGCATCTGGCGCGTAAAGCATTCTGGCCGCAGAAGCCGCCGTTCCCGCTGCTTCACATCGACACGACGTGGAAGTTCCGCGACATGATCGCGTTTCGTGACAAGACCGTGCGCGAGTTCAAGCTAGACCTCATCGTACATACGAATGAGGATGGCCTGAAACGCGGCGTCAATCCTTACGATTACACGCCATCCGTCTACACGGACGTGATGAAAACACAGCCTCTGAAGCAGGCACTCGACAAATACGGCTTCGACGCGGCCTTCGGCGGCGCGCGGCGTGACGAAGAAAGCTCTCGCGCCAAGGAGCGCGTCTTTTCTTTCCGCTCACCGGGCCACCGCTGGGATCCGCGTCGTCAGCGCCCGGAAATGTGGAACCTGCTCAACGGGCGCCTCGGTCCCGGTGAAACGGTGCGCGTCTTCCCGCTCTCCAATTGGACCGAACGCGACGTCTGGCGCTACATCCTCCGCGAGAAGCTCGATGTCGTACCGCTATATTTCGCCGCTCAGCGCCCCACCATCGTGCGCAATGGCCAGCTCCTCGTTGTCGACGACGACCGCCTGCCCCTGCAGCCAGGAGAGGTGCCGCAAATGAAGAGCGTGCGCTTCCGTACGCTCGGCTGTTGGCCACTCACTGCAGCCGTACTGTCGACGGCCGACGACATCGAGAGCGTCGTCGAAGAGACCCTTGGCGCCCGCACCTCTGAGCGACAGGGCCGTCTCATCGATCACGATCAAGCTGGCGCCATGGAGCGCAAGAAGCAGGAAGGCTACTTCTGATGACGGCGGTCACCGCTATCCGGCGCGAGGATCTTGCGCCCGCGTTCAACCAGGAGCTCAACGGTATCCTGCATCTGCTCACGTGCGGCTCCGTCGACGACGGCAAGTCTACGTTGATCGGCCGTCTGCTCTGGGACGCCTCCGATCTCTACGACGACCAGCGCGAGACGATCCGCCGGTCATCAAATGCGGCGACGGGCGGCGCTCATCCCGATTTCTCGTTGTTGCTCGATGGGCTTGTGGCCGAGCGCGAGCAAGGCATCACCATCGACATTGCCTGGCGGTATTTCGATACGGCAACACGGCGTTTCGTCGTCATCGACAGCCCAGGCCATGAGCAATACACGCGCAACATGGCATCGGGTGCCTCGCACGCCGACGTGGCTATCATGCTCGTCGACGCCCGCTCCGGCATAAAGCGGCAAACGCGCCGCCATGCAGCCATTCTGGACATCGTCGGCGTCAAGCGCGTCATACTCGCAGTCAACAAGATGGATCTCGTCGACTGGTCGCAGGAAAATTTCCGCCAGATCGAAGCCGATTTTCGCGAGCTGACGTTGCGCTTCGGATTCCGTGAGGCGATTGCCATTCCGGTATCGGCCGTGGGCGGCGACAACGTGGCCCATAAGTCCGATCATATGCCCTGGTACACGGGCCCGCACCTGCTCGACTACCTGGAGCGCATTCCAGCGCGCGACACGGCCGCACGCGGTCCGTTCCGTTTCCCCGTTCAGACCGTGCTCCGTGATGGCGCCGATTTCCGTGGCCTCGCCGGCACCGTCGCGTCGGGCTGCATCACCGTCGGAGACCGCATAACCGATGCCATCAGCGGGCAGAGCGCGCACGTCCTGCGCATCGCCACCATGGATCGCGACCTCGAGATCGCCAAGCAAGGGCAATCCGTTGCCCTGCAGCTCGATATGGACATCGACGTGGCCCGCGGCGCAGTGATCTCTGACGCCGACAACCTGCCGACTGTCACCTCCCGTTTCGAAGGGCGCATCGTCTGGCTATGGGAGACCCCGTTCGATCCTAATAGCGGCTACTTCCTGCGCACATCCACGGATTTGGCGCCAATCTCCTCGATCGCCATCAAGTCGCTGCTCAATCTGGAGACCCTGGCTGCCCAGCCTTCGGAGAAGTGCAGTGTCAACGACATCGCCATCGCCTCGATTACCTTAGGTCGTCCTGTTGCGATCGATCCCTTCGCCTCCAACCAGCCGACCGGAATTTTCCTCATCATCGATGCACTCACCGGCGCATCGGTTGCTGGCGGCGTGATCACCGAGGCGACGACCGGCAAGACAGACGATGCCTCGGCATTCCGCCTCACCCGCGAGCTTCTCGAGCGCGGCCTGTGCCGCGACCTCGGCAATGGTGAGGACGATCGGCGCGAATTCCAACGTCGCGCCAACGAGACTGCTCTGCTGCTGCACGCAGCGGGCATCCCGGTAAAGATCGAGATCTAGGCACAACGGTCGTTCCCGCGGCGTAGCGCTCGTGGGTGCGACCAATGCGCTTGAGCCCTAGATCCTAACATCTCACCGCTCTCCCTGAGGGCCATCCCAGTCCCTGGTTGAACCGTCCACGATAACGGATATGGTCGGCAGAAGGTGCCCATGCACGTCACACGAGCCTTGGTTTCATGGACTTACTAGTTGCGGGCGCCTGGCCCATCGTCATCGGCGGCGGTTTCGCGGTCGGCTTCCTCGTCGGCCTCACCGGCGTGGGTGCTGGCTCGCTGATGACGCCGTTTCTGATCTCCGGAATCGGCATATCCCCCGTCCTCGCGGTGGGCACCGATCTGCTGTTCGCATCGATCACCAAGGCGAGCGCAGCCTGGCGGCATCACGCCCTTGGAAACGTCGATTGGCCGATCGTGCGCTGGCTCGCCACCGGTAGCCTTCCTGGCGCCGTAGCTGTGCTGTCCTGGATCTATCTGACCGAGCCCGACATCCATGTGCTGGCCGGAATCATCCGCCAGGTGCTTGCCGTCGCACTCGTCGTTAGCGCCATCTGCGTCGCGGCTTACCCGCTGCTCAAACGCTACGCCATGCGTGCCGTTGACGTCTCCGAACTTACGAAGGTGCGGGAGATTCCGACGCTGTTGCTCGGACTCGTCCTCGGGGTCCTTGTCGCTCTCACGTCAGTCGGCGCGGGCGCCATCGGCGTTGTCGCCCTCACGGCGCTCTACCACTCGCTATCGGCGCGGCGCCTGGTTGGCACCGACATCGTGCACGCCATTCCGCTGACGTTCCTTGCCGGAGCCAGTCACTTCGGCATGGGCAATGTTGATCTGCCGATCCTCGGCCTGCTGCTGATCGGCTCCGTGCCCGGCATCGCGCTAGGCTCTCGCATCACCGGCATGGTTCCCGACTGGGTGCTGCGCGTCACTCTGGCCTTGGTGCTGTTCTGGGCCGCCTATTCGCTGCTCAGCGCAAAAATTCACTAGGCTAAAGTTCACCCCGCCGACGCCCGCCTGCAAACTTGCTTTGGCACCGCACGTGGACGAACGCCCGCCGAGCACCATCGCCCCCCGGCGCGCGACTTAGCTGACAGCCTTGACGAGATCGAGATCGGCGTGGAAGCGATTGCCCGCCGTCGTCGGCTTTACGAAGCCTGCGCGAATGACAAAGTCACCGAAGTGCTCGCCCTCCTCGCGCTCTTTTGCATACCGATCGAACATCGGCTCAAGCAGACGCACAATGCGCGCCTTATCGATGTCTTCGGCATAGAGCTTGTTGAGCCGATCGCCGTTGAACGCGGCACCGAGATACAGATTGTAGAGCCCGGGGCCGCGCCCCACCAAGCCAATCTCGGCAAGATACGGACGCGCGCACCCATTGGGGCAGCCGGTCATGCGGATGACGATCTCATCGTCCCTCAGCCCTGCCCTCTCGAGCGTTTCTTCGAGAGCGGTCAGCAGTTCCGGCAAGAACCGCTCGCTCTCGGCCAGAGCCAGGCCGCACGTCGGCAGAGCAACGCAAGCCATGGAACTGCGCCGCAAACCACTGAGATCCGCGCCGACAGCAATGCCGTGCTCTTTCAGCAGCGCCTCGACCTTTGGCTTAGCCTTCGCCGTAATGTTGGAAATGATGACGTTCTGGTTTGCGGTAACGAGGAACCCGCCGGGGTGAATCTCGGCAATCTCCCGCAACGCCGTGCGCAGCGTCCAGCCGGGCAAGTCCTTTATCCGCCCGTTCTCGACAAACAGCGTCAGGTGCCACTTCTTGTCGGCACCCTGCTCCCAGCCAATGACGTCGCCGGTCGACGTGAACTCGAATGGCCGCGCCTCCCCCAGCTTGTAGCCCAGCCGCTTCTCGACCTCTGCGCGGAAATTATCCACCCCGCGATCTTCCAGGGTGTACTTGAGGCGCGCACGCTTGCGGTTGTTCCGGTTTCCCCAGTCGCGCTGCACCGTCACGATCTTCTCGGCGAC
>JBAZYB010000271.1:0-5261 GCA_041659545.1 Hyphomicrobium sp. | reverse complement strand
GATACGACTGGGTCTTCACGCCGGATGACGCGAGCAAGCGACTTCGGTTGCAGTCCGCTCAGTGGCTCGACACCGCTTGCCACCGGTCACTTCTTTCGTGGCCTGCCCTCTACAGCTTGCGCGAGGCACTATTGCACAAGGACACCGTGGTGCAGTTTGCTTCATTCGCATGTTCCGGAGCACAGGTCCTTGATGGCTTCTTGCTACCCCAGAAAAACCCGCCGGGGCACATGAAATTTTCTCTCACTAGCAAGGCCCCTACTTATCTCCTCAAATCTCAGCAAAAGGCCATGGCAGAACTACTTTGCCCAGGCGGAACGGGCACGCCCACCGAAAAGGTGGCCGTGAGTTCCACTCTACGGGGACTCTATCTGAAGGATTACGGACTCACGGACGATGGCGTCATTGAACGCTACGGGTGCAAGAACCCTCGGATTCCCGACGAGGTGCTTGTTCTCTTTGGTGGCAATGACGTCAAGTTCTCCGGCATTGTGAAGTGGGTGTTCCATCCTTTGCTTGCGGGGAAATGGCAGGAACTCTGGGCAAAGGTGCAAGAGGAGCTGACCAAGGAGATGAAGCCAGTTTCACCTGCTGAGGCAGCTCCATTCATCGAGGCACTTCCAGCAACTTACGCACTGTTGAATGAAGGCCTTTCTCCCTTTCTCAGGAAAGCCGACCAGGTCGTTCGGCTCATGCAGTATCCTGACCCTGACCTCAGCGAATATACGGGGGCGAAGCGCGAAACTGAGCTCAAGGCTTGCAAGCTGAGGACCAGGGACGCAAACCGCGTTATCCAAAAGATGATTTCGGATGAACTCGGCAAGAAGGTATGGCTCGCAAGACATGACGGTGCCTGGTACGGGATATCCCAGAAGAATTTGCTCTCGCTGCGCGCATCCTTTGTAGAGCCTCTTCGAGACAAACAGGCGGAGGCTGCCAGGGCCCATTCGTGGCGCCTGGAAGATTCCTGGGAAGCATTTCGAGGGCGGGGAGTCTGCGCCGGCAGCCTCACCTGTGACACCGGCGACTGCCCTACGCCCGATAAGGTCCGGTGGAACTGGACCGTCGGCGACGTGCAGCATCCGAAGTCTGGCTCCTGGGCGTTCATCGGGGACTTCGATGGATACGACCTGTCCCGAGCCAGGGGCTTGCGCTACGGCTACGATGCTCTGCTCATCGGCGCCCGACTCGATGAGACGGGAAACCGTGTGCTCTACGACTGGGTCACCAACATGGGACACCCGAGCGCAGCTGTTCACGCGGACATAGCCCGCAGGATGGCGAGCATCAGGCCGCCCACTCAAATCCGCCGAGAAGGCGCTGGGCAATGATGCCGCCCCTCGGCCGGTTGGTCGAGTTCTGTATCTCCTTGATTTGCACTCCGTTTTCTGGGTTTCGCGCTGTCTTTTTGGCGCGTTGCACCGCTTCCCGTACCGGGGCCGCAGGACGACTGCGGCCCCGTTGCTTCTTGGAGCCATCGCGCAACTGGGTATCGGCGTAGAAGGTGCAGTTCCGCAGATGACCGTCCGCTTTTCCGAGCCCGCTACGACCGCAAAGGGCCAGAAGCCGTCACCTGGCCTTCCCAACAGCTGTCGTTCGTTTCGGCCGTAATCCGACGGCAGACATCAGGGAGAGGATTCGGCTTCCAGATGTTCGTGCGTGGTACGTAAAGGACGACTGATGCCGGTTTGAAATATTGTGCCGGCTGAATGGCTGTCTTCCAATCGGCTGTGAGCCCCGTTACCATCCCCTCGGGGAGCGTGAGAAGCGTGCAGCAAGGCCACACGCCTAAGTGGGCCCAGAGGGAATCCATGCTGAAGCTGATTTTCACTGTCTTGGTCGCGCTCGCGACCTCCGCTGGCGCGCAGGTCCTAGCACCTGCAGACGACGGGCTGCCGGGTCTGCAGGTCAATGGCTGTGGGGCAAAGAATGGCATCAAGGTCCCGGACAAGCTGCTTGGCTGCCAGCTAAAGACTGCATGCGACCACCACGACCGGTGCTACGCCAAGTGTTTGGAGGGTGGGAGCGACTTCACGGCCCCCCACTGCCAGTACATGCGGTGCCAGCCCGGGGGCGATTTGGCCGGGAAGCCCATTTGTCAAGGCGATTCGTTCAAGGAACTTGCAACGAAAGCGCGTACTCGGCGTGCTCTTTGCGACCGCGCCTTGCTCACCGAAATCAAAGAGACCAACGTCGCTAATCCGCTATGCGGAGCAGTGGCCGGCGGCTACTACACCGCGGTCAACCTTGGCGGCGGAGGGCACTTCAACGGTTACGAGGTAGAGGAATTGATGAAGTCCGTCAATAATCTGACGGACGGCAAATCCACCGTGGAACTCAAGCAGCTCGAGCTGCAGGGCTTCGACGGTAAAGCACCTCTTCACAAGGAGTTGAAGCTTGCTTCTACGCCTCTGCGCGATAGGCAGCAGGATGTCTCGACCAAGCTCCCACCGCTGGATTCGAAAAATTTTAAGAACCAAACGCTGAAGGACAAGCTTATCGGCCCGGGCGGCGGTGGGGGCTACCAAGGCGGCATGCCAGGCGCCGCAGGGACCGGCAAGTAGCGAAATAGGCGCTTTCGGGAACGTCTGGTCCTGGCCGTTCTCAGTCACTGGCCGAACCAACGGCCCCTCATGAGCCTGAGAAAGTCTTCAGAAATTTGAATTCCTGAAGCAGAACCGAGGACGGCGTCGATGCCGCATCTGGGACACAAAGCCGTGGTTCCTCGGTCAACCCATTCTGCGATGTCCACCGGTGGGTAGGTCTCAAGGCAATAGAAGCAACCACATACAGCGCTTGCTTCAATTTCAGCTCGATGGTTTCCGCAGTGACGGTGGGCTTCGGTGACGTCCATGGACGTCTTGCAAGGTGGGAACTGGTGGCGCATCGTAGCGAACGTCCGGTTCTGGCCGACTGTAGCCTATCGCAGCCCCTGCAGCTACGGGCCCATTGCAGACCTTTGAGTTGGGGTCCGCAGATTAGTGTATTGACGATTGAGCGTGGGCCGCGCACAGTCTGACCAAAGGCCAAAGCCGCCGGCGCTGAATCGAAAGAAGAGCGAAGCCCAGGGGGCTACAAAGAGGAGTCTGGAGCAAGATGCCCTTCGCCTTCATTGCTGCAATGGTATGTACGGTCGTGCTCATGGTTACGAACGCTTATTTCCTGATGGGGTCGCTGCCGTTGTTGACCCTGAAGCACGACACGCCGCTCGACGCGCGATTCATCCGCGGCTTCTACGATACCTACTATCTTTTCGCGATCTGCACGGCCGTACCTGCCGCCATCAGCTACGCCTTCTTGGGGAGGCCATACTTCGCAGTTGGCGCCGGCGCACTGGCAGCTCTTGCCTTTGCTCTACGGAGGATCGTTCCTCAGAGAATGGATAAGCTTCGGTCGCGCATCGTGGTGCGTGAAGATCAAGTCGCCGCAATCCTCGAGTTTCGCAGGCTCCACGTCGTCGCGATTGTGATCAATGTCGTGCAGCTTGCGCTCATCGTTGGCTGCATGATCGCGCTTTCAGTGGCGATGAAAGCAGAATAACTCGATCAGCAGTCTGCAGAGTCCGTGCAATAGGAAGGTGCGGATGTCCGTTTCTGGCCGCATCCTGCCACAGGTGACCTGGCGGCATCGGCCCATAGCTGAAGTTGACCTGCAGCCAACAGAGGCGTCGAAGGCTGGTGGAGCCCTTCATAATCAACACTGTCCCCTGCTTGTTCGAGATGCCTACCTTTCGTCATGGATAAATTCTTGCTGCAACAGCAGGTGCTGGAACGGCTCGCCGAAGACCTGCTTCAAGTCGAAAAAGCGGTGCGGGCGGCCCATGAAACGGCGACCCACGAAGAAAACATCGCCGAAAACAAATACGACACATTGGGGCTCGAAGCAGCCTACCTGGCCACCGGCCAAGCTCGGCGCGCCGAGGCTATCCGCCAAGCAATGGCAAACTGGCGCCAATTCCGTCCGCGCCCCTACGACGCCAGCAAAGGTATACAGCTCGGCGCGCTGGTCTGCCTCGTCGATTCCCATGACAAGCAACAACAGCTCTTTCTCGGCCCGGACGGGGGCAGCATGAAGTTGCTCAGCGGCGCTCAGCTCGTTCAGGTCATCAGCAGCGAAGCACCTTTAGGCAGGGCGATGCTGGGTAAATGCGAGGGTGATGAGGTGTCGATACAGGTCGCTCCTATCCGACAGCATTTTGAGGTGCTGCGGGTTCATTGAGCAGCAAGCAGTTCACGCCGATTGGCCGAGGTCAGCAGACGTGCAGGCGTCGTGAACGTACCGGTTGGCTGGCAAGGGCCCGAAGCGTCTTCCGACTTTGTCCAAAGCTGCTGGTCGTCGCGCCAAAGCTGAGAGACATCCCCTTCCGCGCATTGTCTAGCCAGGCACGCTGAATAAAATCCAGCCATGTCCGCCGCTTTAGTCGCACGCCGCCAGTGCACCGTGTGCCTGCGCCCGCTCAGCGCCTGCATTTGCCGCTGGGTCGCGCCCACCGCCCACGCGGTGGAGGTACTAGTGCTGCAGCACCCACTGGAGGTATGCCAGGTCAAAGGCAGTGCCCGCCTGCTGCACCTCAGCTTGGCGCACTGCCGCTTGGTGGTGGGTGAGGCATTTGCCGCGCCGGTCTGGCCGATGGACGGCAAGCACACGCTGCTGCTGTACCCGGACAGTCAGCAAGATACCGCCCCGGACCTGTGGGTCCCACCCCCGCTACCGCCCGAGTGGCCGCAAGCCCAGTCGCGCCTGCGTCTGGTCGTGCTGGACGGCACCTGGCGAAAAAGTCGAAAGATGCTCTACCAAAGCCCGCCACTGCAACAGTTGCCCCGCTTGGCCCTGCGCAACCTGCCGCCTTCGCACTACCGTATTGTTGGATGCCTTCGACGGGTTTGTAGAGTACTTGGAGCAGGCTGGCAGGCAGCGAAACGCGCAAACTGACAAGTCCTGCCCTAGACCAAGGGTTACGGGGTTCATTTAAGTGAACCGCCAAATGGCTGGTTCGGCCGACTGTAGCCTGTCGGCTTCCAGGCGCTTCGGGCCCGAAGCCGAAGTCCAATTCCGCGGAAAGCAGACGTTGGGGGATGGCGCCTCGTCACAGCTCTTGCTGCATCCAGGCTGAGAAGGCTCGAAGGCGGTCGACGAAATCAGTGGTAACGACTTGCGGCGGTTCGTCCCCTGATGGCGCGGCGAACGAGTGGAAGAACGCTGCATGCTGCGCCATCTGCGGATACGTATTTACAAACAGGGTAATGTGGTCTTCGAGCGAT
>JBAZYB010000270.1:0-5293 GCA_041659545.1 Hyphomicrobium sp. | reverse complement strand
CGACTGATCGCCGCGCGCAATACGCTGTTGGCCAAGGCGGCGCAGAGCTCTTTTCTTCGCAACACGCGTCCCAACGGCCAGGAGGACACCCCGCAATTCACCGTCGACTTCGACCAGGAAAAGGCGAGTGCGCTGGGGCTCAGCCTTTCCGACATCAACGCCACGATGAGCACGGCCTGGGGCAGCGATTACGTTAACGACTTCATCGACCGCGGCCGCGTGAAACAGGTCTATCTGCAAGGCGACTCTCAGTCGCGCATGCAGCCCGAAGACCTCGACAAATGGCACGTGCGCAACTCCGAGGGCGTCATGGTGCCGTTCTCGTCTTTCGCCTCTTCGCGCTGGACCTTCGGCTCCCCGCGTCTTGAGCTCTACAACGGATCCGGCGCCGTCGAGATTCAGGGCGAGGCGGCACCGGGCGTAAGCTCGGGCGACGCCATGAACGAGATCGCCCGCATCGTCGCCGAACTTCCTGCGGGCTATGGCTACGAATGGACGGGCCTGTCCTACCAGGAGCAGCTATCCGGCAACCAGGCGGCAGCGCTTTACGCCATCTCGGTGCTCGTCGTGTTCCTTTGCCTCGCCGCCCTCTATGAGAGCTGGTCGATACCCTTCGCGGTCATGCTGTCGGTGCCGATCGGCATTTTCGGCACGCTCGCCGCCGCACTGATGTTTGGCCAGACCAACGACGTCTACTTCAAGGTGGGCCTGCTCACGACCATCGGCCTTGCGGCCAAAAACGCCATCCTGATCGTCGAGTTCGCCGTCGAGCGGCAGACGGCCGGCGAGGGCCTGATCGAGGCGACGCTCAACGCTGCACGCCAGCGCTTGCGGCCGATCCTCATGACCTCATTCGCCTTCATCCTCGGCGTGCTGCCGCTGGCCGTCGCTAGCGGGGCAGGCTCGGGCGCGCAGAACTCGATCGGCAGCGGCGTGATGGGCGGCATGATCGCTGCAACTGTTCTCGGCATCTTCTTTATTCCTCTGCTCTACGTCGCTGTGCGCTGGGCTGTCGGTTGGAGGCGTCACCGAGAAGCAACTCCGTCGTTGGGATCGCCAGTGGGACGTGTCCCTTTCCATCGCCCCCGGCGAGATGGTGGCCATCATCGGCGCATCCGGCTCCGGCAAGTCGACGCTGATGAACATCCTCGGCTGTCTCGATCGACCAACATCCGGCAGCTATCGCATCGCCGACCGCGAAACCGCATCGCTCGAAGCAGATGAACTGGCGGGGCTGCGCCGCGAGCACTTCGGCTTCATCTTCCAGCGCTACCACCTGCTGCCTGAGCTGAGCGCGCTGGGCAATGTCGAGGTTCCGGCCGTCTATGCCGGGGTAGCACAAGGTGACCGCCGCTCGCGCGCAAAGGCGCTTCTCGCGCGGCTCGGCATGTCGGCGCGCGAGGATCATCGTCCCGGCCAGCTTTCCGGTGGACAGCAGCAGCGCGTCTCCATCGCGCGCGCTGATCAACGGTGCCGATGTCATCCTTGCCGACGAGCCGACGGGTGCGCTCGACAGCCAGAGCGGCAAGGAGGTTCTGCAGATCCTTCGCGAGCTGCACAACGAAGGCCGAACGGTTATTATAGTCACGCATGATCCATCGGTAGCGCGTACGGCGGAGCGCATCATCGAGCTGAGCGACGGCAAGGTCGTGTCGGACCAGCCGACGGGAGACGAGACCGTGCCCGTCAAGGCGGCGTTGCCTGAGCGCAAAACGCTTGGCGGTAGTAGTGTCGGCGCCCTGGCCCACCGGCTGCGCCAGTCGTTCATCATGGCCGTGCGGGCCCTGCAGGCCCACCAGCTGCGCACGCTGTTGACGATGCTCGGCATCATCATCGGCATTGCCTCCGTGGTGTGTGTTGTTGCACTGGGCGAGGGATCGCAGCGGCGCGTGCTGGCGAGCATCAGCAGCCTCGGCACCAACACGCTGGAGATCTTCGCCGGCCGAAATTTCGGTGACACGCGCTCAGGTAAGATCACCACCCTGGTGGTGCAGGACGCAGACGAGCTAGCCAAGCAGCCCTACGCTGCCGCAGTGACACCGACAGTTTCCACCTCCAGCACCGTCCGCTTCGCCGAGAATGAATCGTCCGCGCAGGTGAACGGCGTTGGCGCTGCCTACTTTACCGCCCGCGGTGCCCAGCTTGCCATGGGGGGTCTGTTCGACGCCGACAGTGTCCGCACTCGCGCTCAAGAGGTCGTCATCGACGACAACACTCGCAAAGCCCTGTTTGCCGATTTCCCCAATGGCGGCGTTGGCGAGGTGATCCTGATCGGGGCAGTGCCTTGCCGCATCATCGGAGTCATCCAGCCCCAGCAGGGCGGCTTCGGCTCCAGTCAGAACCTTTCGCTTTATCTTCCCTACACGACGGTGCAGACGCGCATTCTCGGCACCACGTCGTTACGCAGCATCACGCTGCGGGTAGAGGACGACGTCTCGCCGAATGCGGCCGAGCAGGCGGTCACGGCCTTTCTCACGCAACGGCATGGCACGAAGGACTTCTTCATAAACACGGACGATATCCGCCAGACCATCACCAGCACGACCCAGACCATGACGTCGCTAGTGGCCGCCATCGCCGTCATCTCGCTGATCGTCGGCGGTATCGGGTTGATGAACATCATGCTTGTATCGGTGTCGGAGCGTGTGCCCGAGATCGGCGTGCGCATGGCGGTGGGCGCACGGCAGGGCGATATCCTGCAGCAATTCCTCATCGAGGCCGTACTCGTTTGCGTGTTGGGCGGCCTCCTCGGAATTGCGCTCGCGCTTGCCTTCGGTGCCATTTTCAGTTCGTTCACCTCGAACTTCGCACTCGTCTATTCGCCCGCGTCGATCATCGTCGCGGTGCTGTGTTCCAGCTTGATCGGCGTGGTGTTCGGCTATTTGCCCGCGCGTAACGCTTCCCGCCTCGACCCGGTGGTGTCTCTCGCCAGAGTGTAGCAGCCATAAAGTGGACTTCTGCCGTTGGGGGTTGGGCGACTGCGGTTATCGGAGTCGATATGAGCGCAGTCCACGCCCGTCGATTTCCGCAATCTCGGCGAAGCTGCCTCGATGAACGAAGTAGGCTATGCTGAGAACGCGCGCGTCGCGCGATGTGCTCCGAGCACGATCAGCGGCGTCACAACAGATTGCGAAGCCACTTGTGGGCCGGATCGTTGTCATGAACCTTGTGCCAAGCCATGCGCATTGCGAAACGCGGGCTCTCAAACGGAAGGGGCCAGGTCGCGCACTGCCTTCGCACCTCTGACCACTCGGCAAAGCGCGAGGGAACGGCGGCAATGAGATCTGTCGATGCGATGATCTGAGGCAAGGTCGTGAAGCGACTTACCGATAGTGCGATGCGGCGGGACAGGCCGAGCTCCTCGAGCTTCGTATCCACCGGCCCGACAAGGCCCTGCCCGGTGGGGGAAACCAGAGCCTGTGGGAGAGCGACAAATCGCTCCGCCGTGAGCCCATCGCCCATATCGGGGTGATCGCGCCGGGAAATGATGACGAAATGCTCCTCATAGAGCTGCTGCACGATGAACGGGCACTGCGGGACAGGCGCACCGAAAATGGCCAGGTCTATGGAGGCATCCAAGAGATGATGTTCCGGAGCTCTCACGATCAAGCGGCAGCCAGGGGCAAGGCGGGCCACCGCCGAGATGAGAGGCGGCAGTATCAGCAATTCCGATACATCGTTTGCGCTAATCGTAAAGTCGATCTGCGCGTGGGGCGGATCAAAACCAGTTGCCGACAACACTCCATCGGCCTTCGAGCAGAACTCGGTTAGCTGTGGAAGCACTCGCCGGCCAAGCGGAGTCAGCGTCGTCTGGGATCCGTTGCGGACAAGCAGTTCATCACCAAAAATGTCGCGCGCGCGAACCATCGCTTGAGAGACGGCCGGCTGCGAGAGGTTCAGACGCTTGGCCGCGCGGGTGACGGAAAGTTCGGTGAGCACGATCTCAACGATGACGAGAAGGTTGAGATCGAAATTTCGCAGCTTCATGGCGAGGACTTATGCTCCGCGAGGCTGCGAACGGCAAGCGGAGCGTTTTCTGTTGCCCCATAAGCCGCGCTTATGTGCAGCAAGTACCAATATCAATTTGAATAACGGTCGGAGCCGCCGTCAACCTCCGGCTCCGGTTGCGCCCCGATGATCCGTGGAGTGTGTCCGGTGTTTCTGCCGGCAGTCGCTAACGCGGTTGGCCAACGAGCCCACGTGAACGTAAGCTACCCCGTTGCGGGGCCCCTTCTTTTTCGCCTTTCGGGAATCGTTCCAGCACCTTGTGCAGTTGCGTAGATCATCGCGTCGCCCTCCCACAAGCGGCCTCGCTGAGCAGCTTTTCCGAGCTGAGCAGCTTTTCCGATCGGAAGCGCGGACGGTCCTCGCGGGTGTCTAGCCTATTGAAGATAGGGTATTGTTCCAGCCAGGTCCTTATCGTCGATGACGCGCAATCGGGTCACGCTTCCGGCTCTGCGCACAGACGCGAAAGGTGCGTATGCTGGGTCGTTAGCAAAGGCTTGCACTGCTTCCATTGACGGAAATTCAAGCAGGACGACCAGCGTTGTGTCGAGAGGCTCGCCTTCGAGAGTCTGTACGTCGCCGCACCGCGAAAGGTACCGCCCACCGTGTCTATGGACAATCTCGGGAACTTTGGCGGCATAGTCTGGCACCCAGCTATCGTTCGTGACCTTCACGTCGACGATTACATAGACGGTCATGCTGATCTCTCAACCGGGGCTCTGGAAAGTTTGCCGACCGTAGCCGCAAAGACGGCCGTGCGATAAAGCCATTCGACGTACTTCGCCTTCCAGTTATCGAGCGTAGCCTCAGAGATCCCGCGCTTGCGTCGGGCCCGCGCAGCACCGCGATGATCTGCTCTTCCGTGAACCGCTTCCGCTTCATTCACCCGTCCCCGATCGCGGCCGGACTCTAAATACATCTGGAGGAAATTACCCGGGGCAGGTCAAGTTGCAGACATCGACTTCCCGTAGTCGGCGAGGCGGAGGCAATCGCTGACCAAGTCCGCTAATCAGATGATGCGCCAGTTGCCGATCTTCTCGGCAACCCCATAGACCTGACCGTGTTGGCTGGGCAGGATCGCGGCAACCGGGGCGGCGCTAACACCACGCTTGGGCTGGACCAAGGCCAGAACAGGCTCGCACCGGTCAGAATTTGTAGTAGTTCTCCAGCCGCTGGTTGGGCTCGCTCTTGCTGCACGCTCAGCAAGTAGGCCAGTCGCCGGCCTCGGTCGCCTCGATGTCTGCAAACCACATTACAGATGCTTGCGCTGACGGCGCACATCCTCTCG
>JBAZYB010000269.1:0-5296 GCA_041659545.1 Hyphomicrobium sp. | reverse complement strand
ATCGAGCGCCCGCGCGTATTCCTCGAACACCGTCTGCAAATTCTCGGTGCGGTCGGCCAGCGAGTTGTCGAGCTGCAGCAGCTGGCTGTCGAACGTCGTCTGCAGTTGCTCCGCGCGGCTGCCGAGTGCGCCGGCCAGCGCCGTCGTGTAGCCCTCCAGAACTGTCTGCAACTGTTCGGTGCGGCCACCGACGGACGTCTCCAGGTTGCCGACGCTTTGCGCCAGGGAGGTCTCGAGCATGGTGAGGTTTTCACCGGCACCCTCGATGACCTTGGAAAGCTTCACCTGCTGGTCGGACAGCTTCTCGATCAACGACGGGATCTCGCTGCCGAGCCGCAACAGGCTTTCGCTGACGCGGTCGGACGTGTTGACCAGCGCATGGCGTTCGCCCGAAAGCTCAGAGATGAGACCGCGGATCTTGCGCTCGTTATCCTCATAGGACCGCTCGAGTACGGCCACCTCGTTGTGGACCATGGCTTCGAGCTCGCCGGCACGACCGAGCGCGCGCGAGATCGCGTCATTCATGAAGCCGACCTGGCGGCGCACCGCTTGACCCAGCGTCGCGACGTTCTGCTCGGCAAGACGGTCCGGCTCGGCGAGGCGGATCGCCACCTCAGTCATCGTCGACGACCGCAGCCGCAGTTCCTCCGTGCGCCAGGCGAGCAGAGCCATCAGCCACAACATGGCGACCGGCACGACGATGGCGGCGATGGTCAGGAAGGTCGAAGGCCGCGTGACAAGTTCGATCAACCCGGGTTGGGTCGCATCGCTGCCGATCGACACGAGCGCGAACAGCGCGCCGAATGCTGTCCAAGCGGCGCTGGCGATGGCCGCGTACTTGAACGGCGTGTTGGATGGCTTTTGCTGCAGCGCAAAGATCAGGCCGCCAATTGAGGGGCCGTCATCGTTGGCGGCAATTCGGTTGCGCGAAGGTCCGGCAGGCCGCCGACGCGCCATGCGCCGACGCGGCGTGCCACCATCGGCCGGATCGTCATCGGAGTCCTCGGCCGGCGCGTCAAAAGACGCCTGTTCCTCTGGCGACTCAGACTGGGGCTGCTGGGGCTCGGCGAAATCGGGGGCAGAGGCGCCTGCTCGAGAAAACTCCGCACCGGATAGCTCGCGCCGGGGCGAGTCGGACCTAGGCGGATCGGACCGAGGTAGTTCGGGCGGGAGTAGTTCAGGCGGATTCACCGCGGGAATGAAGCCACCGGGTGGCGACGCGGGAATGAAGTTGCCGGTGGGCGGGGGAATGAAGCTGCCCGTCGCCTTCGGGATGGGCGGCGGCAGAAGCTGCTGCGGGGCGGCGTTCGTGAATGGGGGTTCTTTGGTCGCGGAGCCGGTCGGAATGGCGCCCTCGCCCGGCGGTGGCAGCACGGGATCTGGACGTGCGTTGTCCTCTTCCGTGTCGAGCCTGTTGTTGTCTTGCGCCATTGCCCCGTCCATGCCTGACGCGTCCCCCACCCCGTTGCCAAGAGCACGCGACCGACGGAAGGTCTCAGGCGCTTCGATGCGGCAAGGGTCCCCGACCCCCAACTTCAACTGCCACCATCGAAAATGCCGATCCCACCCGTCTGCAAACGCTTGGCCGCTTTTTGGGGCGAAAGAAAGGTTTACGCCCCCAACAACGCCAACCCGCGCAGCGTGCGATTCGGGGGAAGGTTAATGCTCCAGTTGAAGAGTCGCAATTTACGGGGGCTTATTACCTGTGTGTGAGGGTCGAGCGGTACCGATCCAGGCGGGAGAGAGGCACTATTCGGGGCTCCCTCTCGTCGGGTTGAAGTGAAACCAACGGCTCGAGCAGGTCCATGGCTGCCGTCGATTTCGAAAGCGCAAGCAGCGCCGCGCCCATGCCAGGCAGCCCCTCAACGCCCGTGGATCTGGTCCACCTGCGCCGTTTCACGATGGGCGATAAGGCGCTCGAACTGGAGATCCTGGGCCTCTTCATCGACCAACTCCCCATTACCATCGGTGCGCTGAGAGGCGCCCAAACGCCGAAGGAGTGGGGGATGGCCGCGCATACACTCAAAGGCTCCGCTCGGGCGGTCGGCGCCTGGCATCTGGCAACGATAGCCGAGAGCGCCGAGCGCCTTGCGCCTCTGCCTGGCAAGGCGGAACGAGGCCAACTCGTCCAACAGCTAGAGGAAGCAACTGGCGCCGTGCGCACCTACATCGCTGACCTCTCCAAGGCGGCCTGACAGGCATCTGTCTTCCTTGCGACCCCGCCACGCTTGAACTCGCCAGGCTTGCCGACTATTGGTGCGGGGCAAATGAGCTGCCGTACGACTTGGCGGCTGTTTTACGGCGTCCAAGCACGCCGGCCTGCCATCTCGGAGCCCCACCACAGCGATGCTCAAGATCACGTTCATTCAGCCTGACGGAAGCGAGCAGGTTGTCGAGACCGAACCGGGTGTGACGCTCATGGAAGCGGCCAAGATAAACGACGTACCCGGCATCGAGGCCGAGTGCGGCGGCGCTTGCGCTTGCGCCACGTGCCACGTCTACGTCGATGACGCTTGGCGGGAGAAGACCGGCACGCCATCTCAGATGGAAGAGGATATGCTCGACTTCGCCTTCGATGTGCGCGAAGCGAGCCGCCTGAGCTGCCAGATCAAACTGACGCCCGAGTTCGACGGGCTCGTTGTTCGCGTGCCTGCAAAACAATTCTGATCGCGAAGAGGAGTCAGCGATGAGCATCGACACGAGCTCGCCGTCGGCCGCGACGCCTATCGAGACGGATGCAGTCGTCATCGGCGCCGGCCCGGTCGGTCTGTTTGCCGTGTTCGAGCTTGGCCTCGTGGATGTCAAAGCGCACGTCGTCGACATCCTCGGCAAGCCGGGCGGCCAGTGCGCCGAGCTTTACCCCGAAAAGCCCATCTACGACATTCCCGGTCTGCCGATAGTCACCGGCCAGGACCTCACCGATCGGCTGCTGAAACAGATCGAACCGTTCGGCCCACAGTTCCATTTCGGCGAGCGCATCGATGTGCTTGAGCGCCTGCCCGACGAGCGCTTCCGCCTAAAGACCGATGCCGGCACGGAGTTCATCACCAAAGTCGTGGTCATCGCGGCCGGCGGCGGATCGTTCACGCCAAAGCGTCCCCCGCTCACCGGCATCGAAGCCTACGAAGGCACCTCCGTTCTCTACTCGGTGCGCCGCATGGAAACGCTGCGCGGGAAGTCCGTGCTCATCGTCGGTGGCGGCGATTCCGCACTGGATTGGACATTGAGCCTGCAGCCGCTGGCCAAAAGCATCACGCTGCTGCACCGGCGCGATGAGTTCCGCGCCGCTCCGCACTCGGTCGAAAAAATGCGCCAACTGGTGGAAAGTGGCGACGTCCGGCTCATGATCGGTCAGGTGGGAGCGTTACACGGGGCCGGCGATAAGCTCGAAGCCGTGACCGTGAAAACCAAGGACGGCGAGCAGCGGATCGACGTCGATGTGATGCTGCCTTTCTTCGGACTGACGATGAAGCTCGGGCCCGTCGCCGATTGGGGCTTGTCGCTGCACGAGAACCTCATTCCGGTCGATACGGAGAAGTTCGAGACCAGCGAGAAAGGCATCTTCGCCGTCGGAGACATCAACACCTATCCCGGCAAGTTGAAGCTCATCCTGTCGGGATTCCACGAGGTGGCACTGATGGCCCAGCAGGCAGCCAAGTACGTCTACCCGGGCAAGAAGCTCTTGTTCCAGTACACGACCTCATCGTCGAGCCTGCAAAAGAAGCTCGGCGTCAGCTGACCCGGCGATAATAACGCTGCGCCAAATAGCGGCGTGGTTCCTCGGGAAGCCAGCGCAACGCCGCCTTTGCCGCGGAGCGCGCCACTTTCTGAGCCCGCGCTAGCAGACGTCCCTTGCTCGTCAGCGGAATGGCCCAATCGACAACCGCCACCGTGCCGTCGGCGCAGCGAAGCTTGTAGACGTCGGCCGGCGCGAGCAGATCGAACGTCTGATAGCCATCCCCAATCAGTCCGTCGATGATGTGATGCAAGAGTTGTAAGCCGACGTTGTCCTTGGCAAAGCGGGGATCGTAGGTGAAGACGTGTCCAAGCACAGTCTGCTTGCAGGTGAGGACGATATCGGCCGCCGCGCACTCTTCGCCGATTTGCAGGGCTTGAATACGCGTCCCTGTCGGATACCCTTGTCCTGATGCCGCGTCTGCGAAGAAGTCCCGCATACGGTTATCGGCAAACGCTGGCGAGAGCAGCCCACGCTCACGAAGCTGGCGGCGCTTCATCTCGATGACGCTCGCAGCAAGCTGTCGTGCCCCAGTTCCCTCGCTGAGTTCGACAAAACGGCCCACATCCGCGATCCGACGTCCCGCGGCGCGATACTTCTTGCGCGTGTGGCTCGAGTAGCGACGCATGAACGTGTCCACGTTGGGCGTCTTGCTCAGGTCTATATACGGTGCCTCGAGCCGCTGCGTTTCGATCGCGCCCAGCTGCTCCATCAATGGCGCGATGGCGGCGTCGGCACGCACATGCGACAGCCAGACGAGGTCAGGCTTCACCGCCCCAACAACGAAATCCCAGGCTTTTTCAATCTGCGTTTCGACGTCTGCCGAGGGCTCGATCAGCGCATCACTGTATTGGCTGACCGGCGCGCCCAGCGATGTCAGCTTCAGGACACCGGCTGTGCGGCGCGCCACCAGCGGCCAGACGAGCACCAGCTCGCTGCCTCGCCATCCGGTAACGACGGCGAGCGTATCCTTGTCGGCCAAATAGTGATTGCACCACTGCCAGCACCATCCGAACGTCTGGAAGGCCTGCGCCCCGCGTCCACTGCGCTGAAACAGTTCCTCCCATGCCGCCGCCAAGCCGTCGAAGCCCTCGCGGGTGGTGATCAGTGAATAGTCGAGAGCGGCAGCCGGCGGCGAACGCACAGGCTCAATTGCGAACTCGGACGTCAGATCGAGTGGCGCTGGACCATCGTCGGCGCGTAGGACTGCGGATGGCGAGCGCATGGGTGCTTTCCGTTGAACCAGACCGCCAAAAGAGAGCGGTAGGTACGGTTCAGCAAGCAACGTGCCACCGACACGGTTAAGAGCGTCAGAGAACCGAGATCTCGACGACGCTCAGGACGAGCAGGGCGCAAACGGTGAGCCAGACTGCGACGCGGCCGCGTCGCGAGGCAGGGCCGCGATCCACCACAAGAAACGATGCGAGCAGCGAGGCGCCGCAAAGGTTAACGACCGCGACGCCGGCCAGACCCAGGCCATGTCCCACAGATGTGCCTTCTAGGAACAATGCCGCCGCGATGCCGATGAGCAGTGCTCCGCAGACGCGCGGCCAGAAGCTG
>JBAZYB010000268.1:0-5387 GCA_041659545.1 Hyphomicrobium sp. | reverse complement strand
TAGACGCACCAGCTTCAGGTGCTGGCGCCCGCAAGGGTGTGGAGGTTCGAGTCCTCTCCTGGGCACCACCTTCCCCACCGGGGATTGAAAAGACTTAGATTTCCCGCCCATTTTTCTCACCGCTTATCCCCCGGCCCGGCCGGTGGGAAAGATTGTTCACGTCGCGTACTTCCAGAAGCAGGTGCATCGCGCCATCGGCCATTCGCTTCTGAGACACGGCGCGCGTGTAGTGTTCCGCCTGTTTGAGCGTCAGCCAGCCGAAGATGCTCATAAGCTGGTGCGGCGTGGCGCCATTCTCAGCAGCGCGGGTTGCACCGGCTTTCCTGAGCCCGTGAGCCGAGCAATGCTTTAGGCCAGCCTGATCGCACCAGTCCCTAAACTTGTTGCCGAACCCGTTCGCGGTGAAAGGCCGGTTATGGTCCGTCACCAAGAAAGTGAGGTCGCCGCACGGGCTCGCGTCGATGACCCGCTGAAGCTCGGGCAAAATCGGAAGCTCGAGGGTAATCGGCTTCCGGCCCTTGTTCTTCTGCTGCGTGAACTTCAGCCGGCCGGCGCGAACATGCTGGCGACCGAACAACACAACGTCTGATCGGCGCTGCCCCGTGTAGAGCAGCAAAGTCATCGCGAGCCGCGCCTTTGATCCGATCGGATGCCGATCTTCGAACTGACGCACTTCGTCCATTGACCAAGTGTGGAAGCCTTCGGCCGAGCCCTTCAAGAAAGTCACGTCGCGCGCCGGATTGGATGTTACGTGCTCTTGCTCAAGCGCCCATGCGAAGACCCGCCGCAGCGTCTTGACGCGCCAATTTGCGGCCTCCGGTTTGTCCGCCTTCCGATCGCGCAAGATACGAACAGCCTTCGCGGATACACGATCAAACGGCATGTCTGCAAAGCGCTCGGCGGCATTCGGTGCGGTCGTCTCGTCATACATGGACTCAAGCACAGCCCTGCGAACGCGCTGTGTCCGCTCGTCTAACTGCTTCAGCGCCGAAGACTTGAGGTATTCCGTGCCAAGCCATCGCAACGTACCGGCCTTCGGTGCGGAGATTGGCGGGTTGTCAGTTGCAGCGGGGACGAGCCCTTTCGCTGCCTCGAAATAGGCGGCGGCAAACTCAGGCGTGCCGCTAGCCACTCTTAGACGAATTTTCGGGTGGCCTTTGCCACGCCAGAAATAGACGCGCACGTTTCCGTGGCGATCCTTGTCTTCGTAGACATACTTTAAAGTGCGAAGACGCATGGATTTACAGCGCTAGCTTCTCCCACGGGTCGCCATCATCGGCCTGCGTATTACCGGCCAGCGCGTCGAATGCCTCATCGAGCTTCCGACGATCCCAAACCGATCTGCCGCCGATGCGAACGCGCTTCGGCATTAGGCCATCGCGCATGAGCTCAAAGAACTTCGTCTGCCCAACACCAATATACGCCGCCGCTTCCGCGCTAGATAGCCCGCGCGGGGGGAGATTTGGCGCAAGCGTGACGCGCGCCCTAGGGCGCGGCGTCATGTCTGGCGTTTGGTCAGCGGCGGCGCGCATCAGTGCTTCGCCCGGTGTTCTTGAAGCATGTCGAGCAAGTCCACACGGGCTTTCGTGCCGCGCTCTGTCGTGTTCAGCGCAAGCTCAACCTTTGACTTGAGGTCGCGCATTAGAATCACGCGCACCCAGCGCTGGCCAGCCTGGGCATATGGCATCAGCAATTCTTCGATCGTCAGCGCGCTAACTTCAACGGACGTGACGATCTGGCATCCACCATCCTTCGTCAGCACGGCGGCAATCGCGTCGTCCCGTTCGATTGCGCGGAAGTGACGCCGCGTGATCGCACGCACTTGCTCCGGCGAAAAACCAGCGTCCCGAGCTTCGACAGCGAACACGGCCACCTTCGCGGCGCGCTCCGAAATGGGCCGGCGATGGCCTGGCGCAACCTCGGGGATAATGTCCGGGTGTACATACCGCTTAAGAAAGTTGTTCAAGTCGCCGGGCGTGAACTTACAAACGGCGGCAAGATCATGGCTGGTGGTGGAACGCATGGGGCAACTCCGTCGAAACTGATAGACTTACGTTTACCCTGTTTTACCCCAATCGCTCAACCTACGGGTTAATTTTCTATTTACGGACCATTTAAATGCCAAATGAATTATGGACGATATTGGCCACGGTAATTGGCGGTGGAATTGTGTGGTTCACTACGCGACAGCAATTGCACCACCAGAGGCGGGCCGAAGCTGAGCGCCGGTTTGTCGAGAAAATGGAGCTTCTACACGGAGCGCTGACAAAGCTTTCGGCTCAGTCGGGGCTACTTCAGATGACCGTACTGGGCAAGGTTGGCTTCAACGCCGATCCAAAGGCTGATCAATTCAAAGGCATTTCTGTCGATACAGGCACCATGCAAATGCTCGTTGACTGCTACGCTCCCCACCTAAAACCGGAAGCAACAATCATCGAGGGAGCATTCCTCCGTCTCTCGGAAGCTGTTGTCCGTTCGCTTTTGGAAGTCAAACCGACCGACAAACAGAAAGCGGATTTCACGGTAGCCGCCGTCGAAGCTACGCGTTTAATTCATTCAACGGCAAAAGCCGCTCAAGCTAAAATAGGGGTGCTCGTTCGTCCTCACTCCGAAATACCGGAAGCGGTCGCACTACACAACCGCTTCCGGCGCAGGCTCACACTCGCTGGCCGATGGCTTGGACGACCGTTCCGGCGGGCGAAGTCGCCATCGTGATAAGTCCCGCTGCGGCAAGTGCGTGCAGCGCGCGATGCGCCGACGATTTCGATAGCCCGAGTTTGTCACCCAGTTCCGAAGTTGAGCCCTCGAGCCGCCCGCCGTGCTTTTCGATTCGCTGCAGGATCACGTCACGCGGCTTTGCGGGCTTTCGTCCGCGCCTCAGCGGCCCCCCAGTTCCGCGGACTGGTGCGCACAGATCGGCCGCGATGGGCTCGGCTTCTGTGATCTGCGGCGCGGCCAGGGGCGCCGGGGCGCTGGCCTCTGCGGGCTTCGGGGTGGAAGGCGTCACGACGATCAAGCTCGCCGCCGCGCCGAGTTCGAAGAACACGACGGCGAGCAGTGACAGCCACGGCGCCAGATCGCCAGCCTTCCAACCGAACCCGAGCGCCGACGCATAGGTGACGATAGCGCTTGCAGTCGGGTCCGCCTGGCCGGCGCCGTGGCGCTCGCCCATGATCCCCGCGGCGCCTTCAATCGTCTTTTCGAGTTCAGCGCGGCGCTTTGCGGCCCTTGTCGTCCTCACGTCGGCCAGGGTCTTGAGTTCCGTCACCGCGGCATCGCTACGAGCTTTCGCGAGCGTGTAGGCGTCTGCGTCCGCAGTGCGCGAAGCGCTGGCCTGATCGCGAGCGCCGGACACGAAGCCGACACTTGAGACGACCGCGTAGCAGAAGCAACAGGCCGCCAAGAGCGCGGCGACCACGCCCTTCCCAATCTCCCAATGGCGGAACGCACGGAACGCGGCGGCGACGGCGATCGGGCACATGATGGCGCCGGCTATCGAAGCCGCCGCGAAGATCGTTGCAGTGATTTCTGAGGTTCGCAGGCCAAGCTGCCAGCCGTGCAACGCATTCTGACTTGCTGATGCGGCGATGAAAGTTGTGGCTGCAAAATAGCCAAGACAACGGCCGGCGAGGCCGCTAGATTCTGCGGTCATGGGGTCAACGCTCCACACAAGTGTTGGCTTCAAGGGCCGTCGCAGCTTTCCTAGAGCTGCTGCGGCCCGCTCTATTTATGGTCTACATCACCTTAAAACTTTCAGGCGATGGCTCAAAAAGGGCCGGCGGGGGTACCCAACTTTGCTTTTCGCGAATTAGAGCGAAAAAAGAAAATAACTTTCCCGTCAGTGAAGTCAGTTTCGGCGATTTGTCGTTTTGAAACAACGGGTCCGTGGTTGAGTCAAAACCTGCGCAATTGAAAATGTGACACCGGCACCGGCCCTTTTATTGGGTTCGGCTGAAAGTTTTTGTCATCAGGCATTGCCCCGAATCATTCGCGGTATCAATTTCGATGCCCTTTTGGGAGGGTCCGATGGAAGATGAATTCAAGAAAGACGTGGTGCAAGCCCTGCACCTGATCAGCCTGTTGCTCGACCGGTATGCCAAAGAAGGTAAGCCTTCTTTGGACCTGCGTAGTGGGCAGTTGAACGGCATAATCAGAGACCTACGCGAGCGCGTCGCGAGTTAGCTACCAGCTGCCGTCGAGCGGATAGCCCTTCTCGTCGCAATCGCTCGCCTGCGATCCGTGCTCAACGCGCTGCTTCCAACCGTTGTGACAGCGGGCGCACATCGATTGCAAATTGGTCGCGTCGTAGAACAAGGCGACGTTCCCTTTGTGCGCCATGACGTGATCAACAACGGTGGCGGGCTCGACGCGCCCCACCTGAGTGCAGCGCACGCATAGCGGTTGCCTAGCCAGTTGCCGGGCGGCGAGGCGCTTCCACTTCGCCAAGTTGTACCACTGCTTCCATGGGCGCTTGGGATCGAATGTCGGCATATCTTAAGCCTTCACATAGAGCCGGGCGCCGTCTGCGATGGCGTCGTTCAGGCCTTCGATGAGGTCGCGTATCTGATCGCGGTCGAAGCTGCGACCCACGAGCGTGATGCCGATCGCACGATCAGCCCCACCGCCCGACGAACTGCCGGACGTTCCCCCGCCCGAAGAACCGCCAGACGAACCCCCGCCACCGCCACCCGACACAGCCGCGCCGCCGCCCGAGCTTCCCTTGCCCGTGCTGCGTATCGCTGCGACCTGAGCGAAGCCTTGCGCTGCTACGAGTGCAGCCATCGCGAAGTTGAAGGGCGGGGGGAATGCACCAAGAGCCTTAGCAACGCCCTGGTAAGTGCTGATCGCGGCCTCGGCTATCGCCCACTTCTTGTTCTCGCCGAACGCGGCTGCGCCGGTTGCCGACACTTGCGACAGCAGCGCATCGGACAGCTTCGATTGCGCGTCGATCTGACGGCGGTTGGCGACGGTCTGAAGGTTCTGTTGTGCTTGGTTGAACTGCTCAAGCGTGATCAGCTTTTGATCGAGCATGGACTGCCAATTTTGCAGTTCAAGCGCGTGCTGAGCATTGAGCGCTTCAAAGTGCAGGTTGTTCGCCTCGAGGGCCTGAATTCGAAGCTGCTCGAGCTGCTTCTCCACGGCCGTAAATTGATCTACGGCCTTCGATTGCAGCGGCTGCGTCGCGCCACCATCATCGGGCGTGATGCTCGCAGATCGTCCGCCGCCTAGAAGTTTGTAAGCATCGTCCGTCGTGAACTTGCCGAAGATATCCTGGCCGGTTGAGCCCTCCGGCATCATGTACCGGAGCGCCGGGCCTACCTTGTCAACGCCGGCTGAAATCGTGTCGATGGCGCCATCAATCTGTTGCAGGATATTCGCGAGCCCCT
>JBAZYB010000267.1:0-5393 GCA_041659545.1 Hyphomicrobium sp. | reverse complement strand
GGCGGCGAAAGCGAGAGGGGCCGGCGCGTTGAACTGTGCCATCATGGCGCCGGGGAGTACCGCTGCAAGCGCGACTCCCAACAACTGCGCCGCCACGTACTTGGGCAGGGCCGCGCGGTGCGGTGCCTCGGATCGGAAGGCGATCTTGCGCTGGGCGAGATAGACGATCGGAATGCAGATCAGATAGCTGGCCACGCTGGCCAGCGTGGGGCTCAAGCCGTAGTGCTCCAAGAGGCTCGAGAGCAGCACGTAGGCGAGCGCACCGCTTGCACCGACGAGCAAAAATGCGGCAGTGGTGCGCAGCATCATCGCGTCGGGACTTCGATGATGGCGGACAGGAAGGCAGTGAACGCGGCCTGGACGCCGATCGACATCACCGTCGTCGAAAGGATGAGCGTGCGCAGCAGGCTGGAATATTCGAGCGGACCGAACCCGGTTGCCGCCCAAACGCTCACGGCGCCCAGAAGACCCGCAGATCCGAGCAGGAACAATATGCCCGACATGATGAGGACGCGCTCGAGGGTGAGGGCATCGATGAGCTTGGAGTAGCGGCGCGAGGGGGGTGCCAGTCCGTGCGATACGGCGAAGCGGCGCGCGATGATGGCGAAGCCGACAGCCTGAGCACCCAGCAGAATGAGAAAGCAGGCGACGATGTAAGTATGGATGTCGAAGGTGATGGCGCCGATGGTGAGAGGCCCGGAGAAGAGGGCCGCCGTGCCGAGCACGCCTGCTATCAGCAGCAGAAATCCGGGATACATGAACAGCCAGCGCGGGCTGTACATCAGCAGGAAGCTGAGATGGCGCCAGCCGTCGCGCCAGGTTCGCAAGTGGGGTGGCCGGCTGCGGCCATCGGGACTGAGAGTGGTTGGCACCTCTTCGATGCGCAACTCTGCCAGGGCGCCTCGGACGATCATCTCGGAGGCGAACTCCATGCCTGTGGTTCTCAGCTTCAAGCCGAGGATGCTATCGCGCCTGAAGCCGCGCAAGCCGCAATGAAAATCCCTGACCCTGATCTTGAAGAAGAGCCGTCCGACGGCGCTGAGGACGGGGTTGCCGAGATAGCGGTGCAGGAAGGGCATGGCGCCGAGTTCGATGCCGCCTTCAAAGCGGTTTCCCATGACGAGATCGGCGCCGGTGCGCAGGCGCTGCACGAAGGGCAGAAGATTGGAGAAGTCATAAGAGTCATCGGCGTCGCCCATGATTACGTACTTGCCGCGCGCATGGGTGATGCCGCCCATGAGTGCCGCGCCGTATCCACGCTCGGTGACAGCGATGACGCGGGAGCCGCCGGCTTGGGCGATTTGCTGCGACCCATCGCTCGAGCCGTTGTCGGCAATGAGGATTTCGCCCGCAATCGCGTTGGTGTCGAGAAACGCCCGCGCCTTTTGAATGCAAACCGAGAGAGTCTCGGCCTCGTTGAGGCACGGCATAAGGATCGTGAGTTCAACGGACACGTTGCCTGACCGCATTAACGACGTTGGGATGACTGGTACGGCCAGAATTTATTCAAGTTCTCGCGGCCCGCCGGTTTGGACGAGGTCAGCAAAGCGAAGGAATGTGACATTCACAACGGCGCACGCTCGGCATGGTTTACGCCGGGCGTCGTTTTTGGTGGCGCCGTACGGGCACTGTAGGCCCTAGTTGGCGACGCGCACGATCTGGGGGCAAGGGGGGGCAAGCGCATCCGGACGCAGCGCCTCCCAGAGTTCATCGAGAAGTGAGGGTGGGACGGTGTTCGGTCTGCCAAGGGCGAAGTAGGTGATGTTCACCGGCGCGCCGTCCTTTTGGATGGCAATGGCGCGATTGCGCGACTCCCCGTGCAGCTTCGAAGCCGGCAGAATTCCGCAGCCCATCCCCAGAAGCGTCCATTCCTGCACCGCGGCGTAGCTGCTGGCCTCGCCGGGATAGCGGTTCAACGTCAGATGCTCGTTGTCGAATATGCGCTTGGTGACATGGGCCAGGCCGCAGGCATTGGGGACGAGGACAAACGCTTCCCGGGAAATATCCTGCAGGTCTACGTGCGCCACATTCGACCAACGTTCCGCGTCGTCGGAGCGGGGAAGAAACAGCAGCGGTTCGCAACACACGCTCTGCAATAGAAAGTCGCCGCTGGGAATGAACTGCTCGTCGAAGGGGGCAATGATGAGATCGAGCTGCTCGCGTTTGAACTCATCGCATAGCGTGGTCAGGTTGCCTTCGCGGTAGACGACGGCGATCTCGGGCCTGCTCGAGCGAAACTCCTCCAACAGCTCTTCGGCGAGCCTTATGCCGACCAAAGGCGAGATGCCGATGTGGAAGCACACGTTGGCGCTTTCGGTCCGGCGTGTCAGCTCGCGGAGCCGGTCGTAGGCGCGTAACGTTTCCAGGATCCCCGGGAGCAATTGCTCTCCAAAATGGGTGAGGCCGACGCTGCGGGTCGTGCGGTTGAATATGCGCTGACCGAGTTCCGCCTCGAGCTGGGCGAGGCCATTGGAGAGTGTCGGCTGGGTCACCGCGCAACGCGCGGCTGCGGCGACGAACGATCCTTCCTCGCAGAGTGCCCGTACGTACCTCAACTGTTGGAGGTTCATGGCTTGTTCACGCCTTTTTCTATGGGCCAGTGGCGTTACGGCGCGGGAGTATCGCTTGCCCCAATCTTGCTTATATGTAGCTTACCATGCTTGACACCCTGCCAGTCATAGATTTTGTGAATGGGCAATATTCGTAAATAGAATTTCTGTTCCCTTCACCACCCTTCTAGCTTCTGCGGAGCAAAGACAAAGGCCAGCGCCGCTCAAGGCTCGGCCATCTAGGAGGAGGAAGCACCACGTGAGGAAGTTACTTTTGGCGGCTGCGTGCGTCGCGACGGCCACTTTTGGGATCACCGCGGCCGGATTCGCCGACGAGACCTGCAATTCGCCGTTTACGGCGGCGCTGATCACGGGGCAGGAGAAGTTCCTGCACGTTTGGACGCTGGGTGAGGTTGGCGTCGGCGATGAGTCCGACAAGCTGGTCACCATCGACGTCGACCCGGCCTCGGCCAACTACGGCAAGGTGATCAATTCGCTTTCGGTCGGCGGGCGCGGTGAAGCCCATCACGTCGGCTTCTCCGATGATCGCCGCTACGTGTGGGCCGGTCGTCTGGACGACAACAAGATCTTCATCTTCGACCTCATCGACCCAGCCAAGCCGAAGGTGGTGAAGGTCATCAACGACTTCGCCGAGAAGACCGGCTTCGTGGGTCCGCATACGTTCTACGCCATGCCCGGCCGCATGATGGTGCAGGCGCTGTCGAACAGCAAAACGCACAACGGTGCCACCGGCATCGCCGTCTACAACAACGCCGGCGAGCTGGTCTCGACCCACGCCATGCCGACGACGAACGGCGGCGACGGCTACGGCTACGACATCGGCATCAACCCCAACAAGAACGTCATGCTGACGTCGAGCTTCACCGGCTGGACGAACTACATGATGGACATGGGGCAGCTGATCAAAGACCCCGAAGCCATGAAGAACTTCGGCAACACCATGGTGATCTGGGACCTGAAGTCCATGGAGCCCAAGAAGGTGCTCAACGTCCCCGGCGCGCCTCTGGAGATCCGCTGGTCGCTGAAGCCGGAAGACAACTGGGCAGTCACCGCCACGGCGCTGACTTCCAAGCTGTGGCTGGTGAAGCAGGACGACAAGGGCGAGTGGCAGGTGAAGGACATCGGCAACGTGGGCGATCCCTCGAAGATCCCGCTGCCGGTCGACATCTCCATCGCTGCCGATGCCAAGACGCTGTGGGTCAACACCTTCATGGATGGCACGACGCGTCTGTTCGACATCTCCAACCCGGAAGCCGCCAAGGAGATCTACTCGAAGAAGATCGGCAACCAGGTGAACATGGTCTCGCAGAGCTATGACGGAAAGCGCGTCTACTTCACGACGTCGCTGCTCGCCAACTGGGACAAGAAGGGTGCTGACAACGATCAGTTCCTCAAGGCCTACGACTGGGACGGCAAAGAGCTCGTCCACAAGTTCACCATCGACTTCAAGGAGCTCAAGCTCGGTCGCGCCCACCACATGAAGTTCTCGGGCAAGGCCCAGTCGGCCGCGCTGGGAGACTAGAGTTGATTGCTTTACGCAGCCTGCGCGACTGCTTCCTCCTGTGGCGCTTGGCCCGCGTACTGGCCGGCCACGTCCTATGTCTGTTGCTCGTTGCTCCCAACAGCGTTGCGAGCGAGAGACAGGATGTGGCCGGACCGATTTACCCCGATGCGGGAACCTACAAGCTGCAAAAGATCCAGCAGGTCCCGTCCGCCTGGGTGCTCGAGGACAGCGTCTGGCTTCCCCGCCGTTTATCGAGTTACACGTCGGGTAAAATCACGCTGTTCTCGTTCTTTTATGGGGCTTGTCGCGATCCTCAAGGCTGCCCCGCCGCATGGGCCGCATTCCAGGCGGTGCATGACGCGGTTAAATCGGATCCCAAGCTTCGCAATAAAGTGCGCTTGGTGTTCCTGAGCCTTGATCCCAAGGTCGATACGCCGGCGATGCTGTCGTTCTACAACACGTCGTTGAACACACCCGAGGCCCAGTGGGCGTTCCTCACGACCTGGTCAGAGGCCTATCTGGCTCCTATCCTGGAGCAGATGTACGTGCCCGCTGCGCGCGAGCAGGACGAGTCGGGAAAACCGACCGACGTCATCAACCACCTTCTCAAAGTCTTCCTGATAGATAAGAATTCCTGGGTGCGCGAGATCTATACCACCAACTTTCTCAACCCCGACGTCATCCTCAGCGACATCCGCACCTTGTTGCAAGAGGAGGGCTGACAACCAAAAAAAACAACGGAGTAGTGCAATGCAACAGAAATCAAAAATTACCATCACTACTTTCCTGATCTTCACCGCCGGCATGCTCCTCGCAGCTCAGCCTCCGCCATCCCACGCCACCAAGAACCGATCGATCGAGGTGCCGCTGGGTCTGCCACCCTTAGCCGAGTCACAGCTTCCCGACATCGAGCAGGTCGCGCTCGGTAAGAAGCTCTTCTTTGATCGGCGCCTCTCGTTCAACAACACCAACTCCTGCTCGATGTGTCACATCGAATCCCAGGGCCTCACCTCCAATCAATCGGCCACGGCCATCGGCATGGAGGGCCGCAGCCTCAATCGGAATGCGCCCGCGCTTTACAACGTGGCCTATCAGAAGACGCTGTTCCATGACGGCAGGGAGACGGCGCTCGGCCACCAGGCCTGGGGACCGCTGCTTTCGCCTCTGGAGATGGCCAACCCATCCATCGGCTATGTCATCGACAAGATTCGCTCGCTCGGCGACTACACGGGCCTGTTTGAAGCCGTCTTCAACGGCACGGGTCCCAATATGGAGACCATCAGCGACGCGCTTGCCTCGTATCAGCGCACGCTCTTGTC
>JBAZYB010000266.1:0-5412 GCA_041659545.1 Hyphomicrobium sp. | reverse complement strand
GCCATCGGAGCAGCTCTTCTCGGACCTATCTGGATTTGCGAGATTTATTGCGCGATGCCCCCCCTCCTGGTCAAGCCCGGCTTGAGAGGAGTTCATGCGCCCCCCGATTAAGCCTCCCAAAAGGTAGGCTTGGCGGGTTCCAGATGCGGCCCGATGCGCAACGCCGCGCACGCTTTGGCCAGCCCCGTCTTGTCGTCGATCTCGACCGCAAGGCCCGAGAGCGTCGCAGGCCCGCCGGCTGGCTCGAAACGCTGCCGGGGAATCTTCGTAATGAAGCGGTTGATGGGCTCTTCGATGTCCATGCCCAGCACCGAGTTGTAGTCGCCGCACATCCCTGCATCTGAAATGTAGGCGGTGCCGTTCGGCAGCACCCGTTCATCCGCCGTCGGTACGTGCGTATGCGTCCCAACGACCACACTCGCGCGCCCGTCGGCGAAATAGCCGAGAGCCTGCTTCTCGCTTGTCGCCTCTGCGTGCATATCGATAAGGATCGCATCCGCCCCCTGTTTGAGACGGCAGGCGGTGAGTTCGGCATCGACCGCGCGAAACGGATCGTCGAGCTCGGGCATGAAGATGCGCCCCATGACATTGATCACCAGCACATCGGCACCGGACGCTGTCTTGATAAGCGATGCCCCACGCCCCGGGGTGCCCTTGGGATAGTTGATCGGCCGGATGAGCTGCGGATAGCGCTCGATGAATACAAGCGCATCTTTCTGATCGAAAGCATGATTGCCGAGCGTGACGGCATCGGCACCAGCCTCGATCAGCTCCTGCATGATGGCCTCGGTGATACCAAAGCCGCCGGCGGCATTTTCGCCGTTGATGACGACGCAATCGAGTGCGTAACGGCGGCGCAGACCAGGCAGCGCATCGACGACCGCCTTGCGGCCGGTACGACCGACAATATCACCGAGGAAAAGAAGTCGCATTCAGGGACCTGGACAACGCTGTGGGCCTGACGGCGTCAGCACCCAATCGAGGCGCTCGTCATAGCTCTGATGGGGGACCGCGTCGACCTTCAGCTCGTCATAGGCGATGCCCACGGCAATGACAGGCTTAATGGCCCGCAGTCGCTCGAGAGAACGGTCATAAAACCCGCCTCCATAGCCGAGACGATAACCCGCCGCATCGAAGGCGAGCAGGGGTACCAGAACAATGTCCGGGTCGAGTGCCGGTTTGTCCGGCAAAGGCTCGGCAATCCCCCACTGGACCTTGCCCATTTCATCGCCTGGCGACCACGCACGAAACAGCAGCGGCCGCTCCTTGCCCTGCATGACCGGCAGCGAAAGACGATGACCCTCGGCGCGCAGCCGCTTCAGCAGCGCGCCGGGGTCGATCTCGTCACGTATCGCAGAAAAGCCCGAGATAATGCTTCCCGGGCGAGGCGAGAGGAACGCTAGTCCGTGTTCGGCAAGGCGCGCTCCAGCTTTTCCGCCGTGCGCGGCAAACGCCGCGGCACGACGGGCAAGTGCCCGGGCTCGCTCCTCCCGTTTCTCCTTGCCAGTCTGCATCGAAAGTAAAATGCCGCGGTGGCCGTCGAAGCGGATGATCCCGCGTTGGTCCCTACTCGAAGTAGGTGGGCGCCGTGTGTCCGAGACCACGGTCTCGGCCAGGGACAGCTCCCATGCGGATCTTATAGGCCCCGGGGAACATATGTGCTTCTAACGCACCCCGCAGCACTTACAATGTAGACGACCGCTCCCGGTTTTTCCAGCACTCACTATCGGTTAGCTGTGCACCGCGAGCGCGGCAAATCAGGCCGCGTCGGTCGTGGCCGCAGGCGTTTCACCGCTGGTTGCGTCCCAAAGGTCGTCGGCTATCAACAGAGCGGTCATCAGGAGCAGGCGCTCCTCACCGATATTGCCATGCTCACGCTTCAGGCCGTCGAGGCGGCTCATGACATAGGCGGCGAGCTCCTTGAGGCGCGCCTCCTCGCCATCCCCGCATTCGAAGCGGTACAGCCGACCGTTGAGAGTGATCGCGACTTGACTCATCGCCCCACCGTTAGCCCGGAACGCCTTCAAGTTGCTCAGGCGTTGCTTTCGAGCAGGTTATGCAGCGAGTCTATAGCCCAATCAATGCGATTGACGGCCTCGTCGCGTGCCACTTCCAGCTTGGAAATCCGCGCAACGGCATCGGCCAGCTGCGTCTTGAGTTCGTCACGCTCGCGCTCCAGCACGTCGACTTTGCCGACCCCTGCGCGTTTGCCATTGGCTCCAGCCGCACGCGCGCTCTTGCGCGCCGGCTTCGCCTTCCGCTTGGCCTTTTGAGTCACCCGCTCCGCCATCTAGCCCTCCGAGATACGCCCAGTTGCCCCCTGGCGATCCACGGCTGCCTTCCCGTGTCATGACCTTACGTGTCGCGGTTCTGAGGCGTCAACAAGGCAGCCCGCGAAGCGGCGCATACCTAACAGGAATCTCCTGTCTCACTTATATGCGCGCCGATCAGCCTTGGTATTCAGCACACCGTGGCATGCCGCATTGACACCATGGCCCCGCGTCCAGTTAATGGCCGCGCCTTTTGCCATGCACTTTCGGCATGCTTCAACAAAAGAACTCGCTAAGGAGGCGACGACGATGACAGTGAAGGTTGCGATCTCAGGTTTTGGCCGCATCGGCAGGAACGTCCTGCGCGCCGCCGCCGAGGCAAAGCGCACCGACCTCGAGTTCGTCGCCATCAACGATCTCGTGCCGACAAAGGATAACGCGCATCTGTTCAAGTACGACAGTGTGCACGGCACGTTCCCCGGCGATGTGAAGGTGTCCGGGGATACCATCGACGTCGGCCTCGGCGCCCCGATCAAGGTGCTGGCCGAGAAGGACCCCTCCAAGCTGCCGTGGAAGGAGCTTGGCATCGACATCGTCATGGAATGCACGGGCATCTTCACCGACAAGGAGAAGGCACAGGTGCATTTAGGCGCGGGCGCCAAGCGCGTGCTCGTCTCCGCCCCGTCGAAAGGTGCAGACATCACAGTCGTTTACGGCGTCAACCACGAAAAGCTGTCGGCCGAGCACAAGATCGTCTCGAACGCCTCGTGCACGACCAACTGCCTCGCCCCGGTCGCCAAGGTCCTCAACGACCTCGTCGGCATTCAGTCCGGGTACATGACGACCATTCACTCTTACACCAACGACCAGCGCATCCTCGATCAGGCGCATAAGGACATGCGCCGCGCTCGCGCTGCTGCACTGTCGATGATCCCCACGACGACGGGCGCGGCCGCGGCGGTCGGCCTCGTGCTGCCGGAGCTGAAAGGCAAGCTCGACGGCACCTCGATCCGCGTGCCGACACCCAACGTCTCCGTCATCGACCTGAAGTTCATCCCCGGCCGCGAGACGACAGCCGAGGAGATCAACAAGGCGATGCAGCACGCTGCCGAGCAGCAGATGAAGGGCGTTCTCGGCTACGTCACCGACGAACTCGTGTCGATCGATTTCAACCACTCGCCGTTCTCGTCGAGCTTCGACTCGACACAAACGCAGGTCGTCGACGGCAAGCTGGTACGGGTCATGTCCTGGTACGACAACGAATGGGGCTTCTCCAACCGCATGCTCGACACTGCCGTCGCCATGGGCAAGCTGCTCTGAGCCAAGCCGCTTGGCGCGCCATCCCAACATCGTCGTGCTGACAGGGGCCGGGCTCTCCGCAGAGCCCGGCCTTTCTACATTTCGAGAGACCATCTTGCAGGGCAACGCTAATCGGACCGCCGCGCGGTCGTCCGCAATGAACTAGCGGCGCAGGACGGCGACGGATTCGATATGAGGCGAATAGAGAAACTGGTCGATCGGCGTCACCCGCTCGAGTTTGAAACCTCCATCGATCAGAATGCGCGCATCGCGCGCCAGCGTCGCTGGATTGCATGAAACCGCGACAACGGTCTTCACGCTAGAGTCAGCGAGCATAGCGGCCTGTGTTGCAGCGCCCGCCCGCGGGGGATCGAACACCGCAGCCTCGAAGCCTTGCAGCTCCCGCACGGACAGCGGCTCGCGGAAGAGATCGCGAACCTTCGTCTCGATCGGCTTGAGGCCCTGCGTGCGCTTGACCGCACTCTCCAGCGCCGCCACCGATTGCTTGTCGCCGTCGACGGCGAGAACGGCGGCACGTTGGGCCAATGGAAACGTGAATGTCCCCATGCCGCAGAACAGGTCGACGACGCGCTTCGTCTCCCCAACCGCTCCAGTGACGAGCCGCACCATTTCTGCCTCTGCCACAGGTGCGGCCTGCAAGAACGATCTCGCCGGCAGCACGACATTGGCAGTACCGAACCGCACCGCGGGCACAGTCGACTGGTAGACCGTATCGCCGGCGAGAGTCAGTCGCGCCAGCTTGAGAGCAGCGGACTGAACCGCCAGGAACTCCCGCACTTCCAGAGTCAGTTTGTCCGGCACATCCTCGATGGCGACGTCGAGCCCGTTGGCGGCAAGCGTGACGACGACGCGGCCGGGCGCACGCCGCGACATCAGCGGTTCCACCAATCGCCGTAGACCAGGTAGCGCGCGCACGATCGCGGACGCGGTCACCGGGCACTCTGCGAGGTCGACGATCTCGACCCCCTTCGCCTCATGAAACCCCAGGACGACGCCGCGCCCGGTGCGGCGCGCTGAGAACGCCGCGCGCCGCCGTGCCCCGAGCCCAACGCTCACCACATGACTGACCGGCGCATAGATCCCTCGCGCGGCAAATGCGGCGGCGACCATCTCCCGCTTCCAAGCGAGGTAAGCAGGCGACCGCAGATGCTGCACGGCACAACCACCGCAGTGCGTGAAATGCCGGCAAACCGGAGCGATCCGATCCGGGCTCGCGTCCATGACGGCGATGAGGCGACCGCGCTCCCCGCGCACCTCTGCCTGTACCCGCTCACCAGACAGCGCAAACGGTACGAACACCGGTCCTGACTCCGTGTCAGAGACACCGTCACCCTGCGCGCCGAGACGAGCGATTTGGAGAGCTTGTGCGTCACCCATCGTGCAGCGCACCGATGAGGAACTCGACATTGCCGGATCCACCTTTGATGGGAGACGGGATCGACCCGGCCACGCGCCACCCCGGCTGCGCGGCCAGCCACGCAGTGACCGACTGCAGCGCGCCATCGCGCGCCGACGCATCGCGCACGATGCCGCCCTTGCCAATGCCCTCCGGTCCGACCTCAAACTGCGGTTTCACCAGCGCAACGAGAAACGCCCCTGGCGCAGCGAGTTCCAATGCCGGGCCCAGCGCTTTAATAAGCGAGATGAAGCTAACGTCCGCGGTGATTGCGTTTACCGGCTCGAGCACCGTTTCCCGCGTCAGCCGTCGCGCATCCAGTCCTTCGAGGGAGACGACGCGCGCATCGGTCTTGAGGCTGGGGTGGAGTTGTCCATGCCCCACGTCGGCGGCGTAGACCGTCACTGCACCGCGGTCGAGAAGAAC
>JBAZYB010000265.1:0-5413 GCA_041659545.1 Hyphomicrobium sp. | reverse complement strand
GCATCATAAGGTCTGGTTGCCGCGCCTCGGGCTCGGCATCCTGCTGATGTTTCCCTTCCTGGCGCTGATGCTCACCGGGCAAGGCGGCGCCATCAAGTGGATCGATAACTTCGGCGTGCAGATCCTTATCTACGTGATGCTCGCCTGGGGGCTGAACATCGTTGTCGGCCTCGCCGGGCTGCTCGATCTCGGCTATGTGGCGTTCTACGCGGTCGGCGCCTATACGTACGCCATCATTGCCGCCTACGTGATCCCGGCGACGGTGCCGGTGCTCGGGCCATGGGCGTTCTGGATCTGCCTGCCCCTCGCCGGCATCCTCGCCGCGTTCTGGGGTATGCTACTCGGGTTCCCGGTGCTGCGACTGCGCGGCGACTATCTCGCTATCGTTACGCTGGCGTTCGGCGAGATCATTCGCCTGGTGCTGATCAACTGGGTGGCTCTCACCAACGGCAACGCCGGCATCCAGTCGCCGCGCATCACCTTCTTCGGGCTTCCGTTTACGTCGCGCTCAGGCGAGACGACGTTTGCCGACATCTTTCCGTTTCCGGGCACGTCAGCCGTGCATCGGTCGATGTTCCTCTATTACGTCATCCTTGCTCTGGCGCTGCTAGTGGCATTCGTCACCCAGCGCATGCGGCGGCTGCCCGTTGGGCGCGCCTGGGAGGCGTTGCGCGAGGACGAGATTGCCTGCCGCTCACTGGGCATCAACACCGTCAACACCAAGCTGACCGCCTTCGCGATGGGGGCCATGTTCGGCGGACTTGCGGGAGCGTTCTTCGGCGCGCGCCAGGGCTTCGTCAACCCGCGCTCGTTCGAGTTCATGGAGTCGGCAACCATCCTCGCCATCGTCGTTCTCGGTGGCATGGGATCACTTGTCGGCGTCGCCGTCGCCGCGGTGGTGGTCATCGGCGGCATCGAGCTGCTGCGCGAGCTCGACTGGTTGAAAGCGATCTTCGGGCCTGGCTTCGATCCTGGCCAATATCGGATGCTCATCTTCGGGCTGGCCATGGTGCTGATGATGGTTTGGCGGCCACGCGGTCTCATTGCCTCGCGCGAGCCTTCGATCTCACTCAACGAGACACGGGCAATCTCCAGCGCGCACGTGAAGGAGGGCCACGGCTGATGCGTTGGCTGCGCGACCCTCTGCTGGTCGTCGAGGGGCTGACCATGCGCTTCGGCGGCCTCGTCGCCGTACGCGATCTGTCCCTCTCCGTCGGGCGTGGTGACATCACCTCGCTCATAGGACCCAACGGCGCGGGCAAGACGACGGTCTTCAATTGCATCACCGGTTTTTACAAGCCGACCAGCGGCCTGATGGTGCTATCGACGGACGGCCCCATCCAATCTGAGAGCGTCGCGAAACTCACTGGGTCGAGTCGCCGATATATTTGCCGAGATGATCGCATGGGGAGCGGCGGTCTGTTCCTGCTCGAGCGGATGCCCGATTTTGAGATCGCCCGCCGCGCGCGCGTGGCGCGCACGTTCCAGAATATCCGGTTGTTTCCCGGCATGACGGTGTTGGAGAACCTCATCGTCGCGCAGCACAATCCGCTGATGCACGCTTCAGGCTGGTCGCTGCTCGGCCTGATCGGGGCGGCGAGCTACAAGCAGGCCGAAGCCGCGGCGGTCGACGTGGCGCGCTACTGGCTTGATCGCGTCGAACTCACACACCGTGCCGATGACGCCGCAGGCGCCCTGCCCTACGGCGATCAGAGGCGGCTGGAGATCGCGCGGGCCATGTGCACGGACCCGGTGCTGCTGTGCCTCGATGAGCCCGCCGCCGGCCTCAACCCGCGCGAAAGCCTTGCGCTCAATGCGCTGCTGCGCGCCATCCGCGACGAGCACGGCACGTCGATCCTTTTGATCGAGCACGACATGTCGGTGGTCATGGAGATTTCCGACCACGTCATCGTGCTGGAATACGGCATCAAGATTTCCGACGGGACGCCCGACAGCGTGAGGAACGATCCGAAGGTGATTGCCGCCTATCTCGGCGTCGAGGACGACGAGGTCGCCAAGGTGGAAGCGGAGGTCGGCCTATGACGGGCGGCCCGCCCCTTCTCGCTTTGCGCGATGTCACGACGTCCTATGGCAGCATCACTGCTTTGCATGGGGTCAGCCTCGATGTGCCGGCGGGTGAGATCGTCACTCTGATCGGTGCCAATGGGGCCGGCAAGTCGACGCTGATGATGACCATCTTCGGCAATCCGCGCGCGCGCGAAGGACGCATCGATTTCGAAGGTCGCAACATCACTGAGCTGCCCACGCACGAAATCGCGCGGCTGGGGTTGGCGCAATCGCCCGAGGGACGGCGCATCTTCAGTCGCATGACGGTGGAAGAGAACCTGCGTATCGGCTCGGAGTTTGCCGGCAACGCCGACTACGACACCGAGCTGGCGCGCGTCACAACGATCTTTCCGCGCCTCAAGGAGCGGCTGCATCAGCGCGGGGGGACATTGTCGGGCGGCGAGCAGCAAATGCTGGCCATCGCGCGGGCGTTGATGAGCCGTCCGAAGCTTCTGCTACTCGATGAGCCCTCGCTCGGCTTGGCGCCGCTGATCGTCAAGCAGATCTTCCAGGTAATCGCCGAACTCAATGCCCGCGAGGGTCTTACCGTGTTCCTTGTCGAACAGAATGCATTCCACGCGCTGCGACTGGCGCATCGCGCCTATGTCATGGTCAACGGCAGGATCACGCTCAGCGGGTCGGGCAAAGAGCTGCTGGCGAGCCCTGAAGTGCGTGCCGCCTACCTCGAAGGCGGGCGGAGCTAGGGAGGCAATGGCCGTTTGATGAGCTTCTACGACACCGCCGGCCATGGCCCGTGGATATTTCTCGTCGTCACCGTGTTGATGGGTGGGGCCGCCGCGCACGCCGCTGGATCGGCTATCGCCTCGACATGGCGGCCGCCCTGGCAGGTGTTTGCCGCCGCGCTTCTGCTCACCTTTGCGGTACGCTTCTTCCACTACGCCCTGTTCCAGGAGCCGTTGCTTTCGCTCAAGAACTTCATCGTCGACTATATCGTGGTCGCTACGGCATGCAGCTGGGGGTTCCGCATGACACGGGTGCGCCAAATGGTGGAGCAGTATCCGTGGGCCTTCGAGCGGATGGGTCTGTTCTGGTGGCGGCGCCGCCAAAGCCCGTCTAAACCGCGGGGATGACATTTCTGGCAGTTCGGAAGAACATGCCGGCAGCCTTCCTATGCGTTACGGCACGTCCGCCATTCATCACGAGGGATCTCATGAAACCAGCAGCCATATTTGCCGCCTTGGCGCTCGCGGCCGTCGCTCTTCTTGCCGGCTGCGACAGCGGACCTGCCAAATTCAAACTGGGCGTCGCCGGACCGATGACAGGCACGGACGCGGCGTTCGGCACGCAGCTCAAGAATGGCGTCGAGCAGGCCGTGGCGGATATGAACGCCGCCGGCGGCATCAACGGTGAGCAGATCGAGCTGTTCGTCGGCGATGATGCTGCCGATCCGCGTCAGGGCGTTTCGGTCGCCAACAACTTCCTCGGTGAGGGTGTTCATTACGTCGTCGGCCACTTCAACTCCGGCGTCACCATTCCCTCGTCCGAGGTCTATGTCGAAAACGGCATGCTGATGATCACGCCGGGCTCGACCAATCCGGCGGTTACTGAACGCAACATGTGGAATGTGTTCCGCACCTGCGGTCGCGATGATCAGCAGGGTGCCGTGGCCGGTGCCTATATCGCGCAGAACTTCAAAGACAAGAAAGTCGCCATCCTCGACGACAAAACGCCTTACGGACAGGGGCTCGCCAACGAGACACGCAAGGCGATGCTGGCTGGTGGCGTCACCGAAGCAATGGCGGAATCGGTGAGCGCCAACGAGAAGGACTTCTCCGCCCTCGTCTCGAAGCTGAAGAATGCCGGCATCGATCTGGTCTATTGGGGCGGCGTGCACACTGCCGGCGGCCTCATCCTGCGGCAGATGCGCGAGCAAGGCGTCAACGCCGTTTTCATGTCGGGTGACGGCATCGCCAGCGACGAATTTGCAGCCATCGCGGGTCCGGCCGCGGAAGGCACGCTCATGACCTTCGGCCCCGATCCGCAAAAACGCCCAGAGGCCAAGGAAGTCATTGAGCGGTTCGAGGCACGTGAATACAAGCCCGAGGCCTACACGCTTTACAGCTACGCCGCTGTACAGGTCATCAAGCAGGCGATCGAGGCGACGAAGTCGTTCGACCCCAAGACCGTCGCGGCCTACATGCGCACCGGCGTAACCTTCAATACGGTGATCGGCGATCTGGCCTTCGATGAAAAGGGCGACATCAAACAGGTGGGCTACGTGCTCTACACCTGGGTCAAGCAGCCGGACGGCCGTGTGACCTACGTGCAGAACTGAGGCTTTAGCCGGCCTCAGCGCCCAGGGCCGATAAAATCAAAGCGCCGTGGCATTGCCACGGCGCTATTTAGGCCGGTGTAAAAAGTAGCCGTCCATGCAACGACAGCATTGAAGCGCTGTTCTTGTTCTGGCTTGAGAACCGCCTGGACAGCCGAAGTCAGTCGCGCCCCTGCGATGCGGCGAGGCACTCGACCACCAAGCGCTTTTCGATGAGTACCAGATCGTCCGGCACCTTGATGCCGGCCAGGCGGTATCCGCGGATCTTGGCTTGCACCTTCATGTAGCACTCTCGCGGGTCGTTCGTTTGCTCCAGCTCGGAGTTGAGCTGGGCGATCTCTCCTTGCATTTGGTTCGACATTACGCGGCCTTTTGCCCTCGTTGTTTTCTGCCTTCAGCCGCCCGGTGAACTCCGGGTCGCAGCGACAAAGCTATAAGAGTCCACTGAGCCGCCTTAAGTAACTTTTGATTTCACTTTGAAACCAACAAGAGTAGAGCGGTGAATTACCTGCCTAACGTGACAATCTGTCCACAGTCACCGCTGGTGCAGCGCAGCGCGTTCTCCACGAAATTGTGTCAACTTCTGGACGTTGCTGTAATTCTACTGTTATCCTGCAACTAGTTCTTGTGTGCGTTGCAGCAATATCGCGGTGGTGTGGATTCCGTGTTGGATTGGACTTCGCTAAACTGCGCCAAGCAAGTATTACCGGCGACGTTCAATTCCCACTTTCAATTGAAACACGGGGGCTGCCTCTGCTAGGCCTCCGCGCTTCTTTCTCGCCGACGAGGCCGCCACATGATTCCGCGCTATAGCCGTCCTGAGATGACGTCCATCTGGGACGCAGAAACCCGCTTCCGGATCTGGTTCGAGATCGAGGCCCATGCCGCAGCCGCCATGGCCGAGCTGGGCGTTATTCCGCATCACGCTGCCAAGAAGATCTGGGACAAGGGCCGGAACGCCAAGTTCGACATCGCGCGCATCGACGCCATCGAGCGGGAGACCAAGCACGACGTCATCGCCTTCCTGACGCACCTGGCCGAAATCGTTGGCCC
>JBAZYB010000264.1:0-5413 GCA_041659545.1 Hyphomicrobium sp. | reverse complement strand
TGCGGCCTGATCAACCTGCCCCGCATGATCTCCGCCGGCAAGCTGCGCGCCCTCGCCGACGGCGCCGCCATCGTCCGCAAGGAACTGGAGGACAAGAAGCAGGTCGGCTGAAAGTCACCTTGGGGGATCGGCAACGCCACGAATGAGGCACGTGTCGGCCCCCCAGGCGTACAGATTCACACCCACTTTCGTCTGGATGAAACAACGGATTCGGAGACGCAGGAATGGCTGTCTACACCGCACCGAAGCGGACCACTCTTTCAGGTAACCGCAACTTCACCTGGTTCACGCCCCAAGGCAAGAGACCGACGGAGTACGAGGACTTGACCGTCGGTCAACAGTCCACCCCAGCCCAATACGCGTTCCAGGGCTGGCCTATCCGGTTCGACGACGGGCGAGACCCGTACACCGAAGACACGACAGTCATTCGGTCCTCGGACTGGTACACGTTCCGGGACCCGAACGAGACAATGAACCGGGGCTACATCACGGGAGTTAACGAGTCAGAAAACGCGATTCAGCGATCTTTCGCCAGCGCGCACACCGCCGGACTCTTTGCCTACGCCGACGAAGGCTGGGTCCGGACGGGGCTGGCCGAGCACTACATGACCTATCCCTTTGTCGAGTACGGATTGTTCCTGGCGCTCTGTTATGCCGAGCGAGAGGCCCTGTCGGATACGGCGACCTTTCCGATCGTCTTCGAGGCCGCGGACAAGTTGCGGCACCTCCAAGGAGTCGTCTACTACTCCTTCGAGCTGGAGAAGGCGTTCCCCTGGTTCGACGACTCCGGCTTCATGGAGGCCTGGCTGAATGAGCCGATCTGGCAGGGCGCCCGCAAGGCCGTTGAGAACATCATTGCGCTCAACGACTGGATGGAGATCGTAGTAGCGATCAACGTCTGCTTCGACCAGCTGTTCGGTGGCCTTGCCAAGATCGAGTACTTCAGCCGCTTCGCAGCAGCGAATGGCGACATGGTGACTCCAATCCTGATCGCCTCTGCGGAGTCCGACAGTGCCCGCACCGAGAACTGGACGACCGCACTTCTCGAGCACGTGTTGGACGACTCGGTCCACGGCGGCCACAACCGAAGCGTCATCACCTCCTGGGTGGAGAAGTGGAACGCCTACGCCCTCGAGGCATGCAACGCGTTCGCCCCCGTGTTCGACCAAGCCACGACGAAGGCAGCGACATACCCAGCGGCCTTGGAAGACGTGATGAGGAAGCAGTCCACCTACCTCGAGGGGCTCGGCCTGTCCGTCCCCGGCGCGGCCTGAGAGAAGGAATCCCAATGTCAACAAGAGACTTCACCAAGGTCCGGGACACGGTCGGCATTTCCCTTATCGGCAGCGCCGAGACCGCGGAGACAGTGGCCATGGTCGAGGAGGAGATTCCCGACGCGAAGATCACTGACAACGACTGCTTCTACAAGATCGAGCGCGAGGGTCTGCTCCGGTTCGACATGGAGAACCTGTCCGAGCGGCTAGGCCGTCCTTACTCGGTTCACGACTTTCTGGTGAACATGACGTCCTACTACGGCCGCATCGTCGTCAACGACGGCGTCATCGAGATTCACGCCGAGATCCTCCCCGATCGATTCCGCGACTAGGCACGAAGGAGACGAAGATGGTGGCACCCAAGCTTGAAACCGTCCACGAGAAGAGCAAGCGCTACGACTGGGGGTTCGACTACGCCAAGCCCGACCCCAAGTTCCCCTCGCGCTACATCATCCCCCCCAAGGGGAAGGACCCGTTCCGGGTGATGATGCGTGGCTATGCCGCGATGGAGAATGAGAAGGACAACCGGGTCTACGGCGCACTGGATTCCAACGTGCGTTATCGCAACGCCAACCTTGCCGAACCGCGCTTCATGGAGGCGATGAAGTTCGCCGTACCCGCGTTCACCGATGCGGAATACCAAGCGGTCTGTGGCGCGGGCTTCCTGATCTCATCCGTGAAGAACCAGGAGCTACGGCAGGGCTATGCAGGTCAGATGCTGGACGAGGTTCGTCACGCCCAGCTCGAGATCAATCTGCGGAAGTACTACCTGAAGAACTACCACGACCCCGCCGGCTTCGACATCGGGCAGATCGCGCTCGGCAACCACCCGATCGGAACGCTGGCCCGGGCGTCGTTCCAGCCCTTCAACACCGGCGACCCGATCGAGGTCGCGATGTGCCTCGGTGTTGTCCTGGAGACGGCGTACACCAATCCACTGGTGGTGGCGCTGCCGCAGGTCGCGATGGTGAATGGCGACCACGCCATGCCCACCACCTTCCTGTCGATCCAGTCGGACGAATCGCGTCACATGGCCAACGGCTACGCCACGCTGATGGCCTGCCTGGAGTCGACAGAAAACGTCCCCTTCCTGCAGGAATCGCTGGAGCGGCATTTCTGGCACCAGCACATGTCGATGGACACACTCGTCGGCGTTGTTTCCGAGTACTACGCAGTCAACCGGCCGTGGGCCTACAAGGACGTCTGGGAGGAGTGGGTCGTCGACGACTTCGTCGGCTCGTACATGAACCGCCTGGCCCCGTACGGGCTGAAGCCGCCGGAGCGACTGCCCGACGTAGCGCGGTTCGTCGAGGACATGCACCATTCCGTCGCCATCGCGTTGGCCGCCATCTGGCCCCTGAACTTCTGGCGCATCGACCCGATGGGTCCGGCGGACTACGAGTGGTTTGAGAACCACTACCCGGGTTGGACCGCACGATACGGCGGCCTCTGGGACGCCTACCGGGAGATGAGTGACCCCTCATCGGGGCGGCTGCTGATGCAGGAGCTGCCGGCCCTTCCGCCGTTCTGCCAGGTGTGCCACGTGCCCTGTGTGATGCCGCGCATCGACGCGCCGGAGACCCGGATCTTCGATCACGAAGGGAAGCGCTACGCGGTTTGCAGTGAGGGTTGTGACTGGATCTTCAAGCTCAACCCGACGATCTACACCGGCTGCGCCAACTGGTGGGAGCGGTTCGACGGGATGGACCTCGCAGACGTCATCTTGGCCCTCGGCTACGTGCGGCCGGACGGTAAGACGCTGATGGGACAGCCCCATCTCAACGCCGACCGGATGTGGACCATCGACGACATCCGCGCTCTCAAGTACGAGATCAAGGACCCGCTGAGGGTTTGAGATCACCGTCGGGTCGGGAGCTTGGGGCTCCCGACCCGACGGCAGCGCAGACCTTCTGAACTTGTCGACAAAGAATGGCGAACGCTCCATGGAAAATAAAGTCACAATCTTGCCGTTCGACGAGACTCTCGACGTCGAACCCGAGGAGTCGATCCTCCAAGCCGTCCTCAGACAGGGCCGATACGTCAAGTACGGGTGTAAGCACGGCGGATGCAGCACCTGTCGCGCAGAGGTCGTGGACGGCGACTACCGACTCGGCGATAGCACCTCGTTCGCTCTGAGTGACGCGGACCGGAACGCCGGAGTGGTGCTGCTTTGCTCGACCTTCGCCGAATCCGGTCATCTGGTCGTGGACGTCTCCGAGACGATGGACGACCTCACCGAAGAGCAGTACCAGGCCGGTCAGCACATCCAGGAATTTGCCGCCACCGTTGATCGGATCGATGCGCTCACCCATGACATCCGCTGGCTCGGACTTCGGCTCAACGAGCCTGAAACGATGCCCTTTGTCGCTGGGCAATACGTCGAGGTCGGCGTCCCCGGAATGCCAGACCAATGGCGCTCCTTCTCGATGGCCAACTCGCCCACTGAGAGCGACCGTGTGGACCTCATTGTCAAGGTGCTGCCCGGTGGCTGTTTCTCCTCGGTACTGGACCAGCGGCTCTCACTCGGAGACCAGGTCCAGCTTCGCGGCCCGCTCGGACAGTTCGGCGTCCAGCTGTCCCACCGTCCGATGATCATGATCGCAGGCGGATCCGGCATGGCTCCGATCCTGGGGATCCTGCGGGAGCTCGTGGCCACGGGAAACCGTCGCGAAGTCACGTTCTTCTACGGCGCACGTACCGCGGGCGATCTCTTCCTCGTCGAGGAACTGGGGCAGCTCGCTCGCCAGCATGACTGGTTCACGTTCATCCCGGCTCTGAGTGATGCGGGTGCCGACGGTGCGGCATGGGAGGGCGAGACGGGGCTGATCACCGAGGTGCTTGCGCGACACCTTCCCTCAACGGTTGGTCGCGAGGCCTACCTTTGCGGACCCCCTCCCATGATCGATGCCGCCGTGGAGGTTCTGGAATCGAGTGGCTGCAAGCCGCGCCATATCCACTTCGATCGGTTCGTGCCCTCCGGCTGAGGGCGCAAGCCGTGTCGTATCCACCCGGCAAACCCCGTGCCGAACAGGTAAGCCAGCGGCACGAGAAGCTCCGACATCTCACCCACCGTGGAGGGACAAAGTGACCACAGCATCGTTCACCGCAGCGCCTTTGCGCGCCAAGGCGCCTGCCGCTCCGCAACCTGGCGCCCAAGGGGATCCCGAGTCAGCGGATCCTCGCCCGTCGGCTGATGGACCGCTGGGCCCGGTGCGCGTAATCACTCACGTCCGGGCGTGCGGCCCTGGCCGCACTGAACTCGATGTCTCGTCGTACGACGGACGGCACGTGCGGCTCACGAAAGTCCTCATTCCGGCCGTCCCTCACCCCAAAGTGATGACAGGCGTGATCCCGGATCGATGTCGACCGCTCGCCGTCCGGTTCGAGTTCCACGACGATCAGTCAATTTGCACGTGTGTGGCCACGACCCCAACGGGACCGAAAAGGCTGGATGTCTCCAATTCCGCCGGCCTCGCCCTGGTCGCGAGTGGGGTCCACGGGATTGTCACGTTGGCGCCGGCGAAGGGTGAGCTGGCCGTGGCCGAGGAGGGTGACGTGCCGTGGCTAAGCGCGTGATGCCGAAGTCAAAGTGCTGCACCTCCAAGCCCAAGTGCAGGCGCTGCCCAATTCGCATGCTGAAAGAAGGCACCTTGCCGCCCGGATTCACGGTGAAGCGCCGACGTCTCGTCAAAGCGAAGGCGTTGACATGACCGGCTTGTCCATGCCCAACCCCGCCGAACGGCTCAACTCGAGCGCGCCGTCTCTCGATGCGACTCGCCTGGAAAGACCCTCCTGCTGTGGGCTAACTGGCCAACAGCTCGAACAAAGGAAATACATCATGCTCCAACGCATCAGGGGCGCGCTGCCCCTCAGCCTGGCCATTGCCCTGCTCGCGTTCGCTTGGGTGGAGGTCTCGCTGAACTTCACTTTTCACTGGGTGACGAGTGGAGATCTGGGTGTCGGCCTCGAACTGCCGAGCAACCTGCAGTTGATCACTCCGGCGGCGTTCATTGCGTGGGCAGTGTTCTTCGCGGCCGGAGCGGACTCTGCCGCCTTTGCCAAGACGGTTGTCAGTTCGATTGTCGGCGCCACCGCGGCACTCCTCCTGATGCTGATTTCACCCAAATTGGCAGAACTAC
>JBAZYB010000263.1:0-5499 GCA_041659545.1 Hyphomicrobium sp. | reverse complement strand
CGCACCGGCAGCAGCACCGCAAAAGCCTGCCAGATCTTGTCGTAGAGCCCCGCCTTGCGGATCTCATCAAGGTAGATCGCGTCCGCCTGCCGCAAGATAGCGAGCTTTTCCTCGGTGATTTCGCCGGGAATACGAATGGCGAGACCAGGACCGGGGAACGGATGCCGCCCGACGAAACTCTCAGGCAAGCCTAGCTCGCGACCCAGAGCACGCACCTCGTCCTTGAAGAGTTCGCGCAACGGCTCCACGAGCTTGAGGTTCATGCGCTCAGGCAGCCCGCCGACATTGTGATGCGATTTGATCGTGACTGATGGTCCGCCGGTAAACGATACGCTCTCAATGACGTCAGGATAGAGCGTGCCCTGGGCAAGGAACTGCGCCGGTGCCGCATCGGCACCCAAAGCGCCTCCGCCCAACCTGCGCGCCTCCTCCTCGAAGACATCTATGAACAGCGCGCCGATGGTCTTGCGCTTAGCTTCCGGATCCGACTTGCCGGCCAACGCCGACAGAAATCGATCGCGCGCGTCGACGTGCACCAGCGGAATGTTGTAGTGTTCGCGGAACAGCGTGACGACTTCCTCGGCCTCGTTCTGCCGCATGAGCCCATGGTCGACGAAGATGCACGTCAGCTGATCGCCGATCGCTTCGTGAATGAGCACTGAGGCCACCGCCGAATCGACACCACCCGACAGCCCGGAGATGACACGCGACGAGCCGACCTGCGCGCGGATCTTGGCGATCTCCGAGCTGCGGAAATGCGCCATCGTCCAGTCGTTCTTCAGGCCGGCGATCTTGTGCACGAAGTTCGACAGCAGCTTCGCGCCGTCCGGCGTGTGCACCACCTCCGGGTGGAACATGGTTGTATAAATGCGCCGCTGCTCGTCCGTCGCCACCGCGAACGGGGCGTTCTCGCTCGTCGCCTTGACGGTGATCCCTTCAGGCATGCGCGTGACCCGGTCGCCGTGGCTCATCCACACCGGATAGCGCTTGCCGACTTCCCAGATGCCTTCGAACAGCGCCGAAGGCTGCCTGATCTCCACCTCGGCCCGTCCGAACTCGGCCGGATGCCCGCCCTCCACGACACCGCCGAGTTGTACGGCGGTCGTTTGCTGGCCGTAGCAGATCGACAGAATGGGAAGACCGCTTTCGAACACGCACTGCGGCGCCCGTGGAGAACCCTCTGCGGTCACCGAAGCAGGACCGCCCGACAGGATGAGCGCCTTTGGCCCGAGCCGCGCCAGCGCGGCCTCGGCCTGATTGAACGGCACGATTTCTGAGTAGACGCCCGCTTCGCGCACCCGCCGCGCGATGAGCTGGGTTACCTGGCTGCCAAAATCGATGATGAGGACGGTATCGGTCACAAAAGCCCCGCTGTTACGGCCCTAGGGGCCCATAGATCACCCACCCGAATGACCGTCAAGCCGCGCCGACGCCGCGATTTCTAGGCAATTCGACCTGCCCGAAAAAAAGCCGTCGGCTGGTGTCGATTTCACCCAAAGCCGCTCGACATAATGACAGAGCCAGGGAGTCCCCCGGCTCGAAAAACGCCGCGATAAGGGAGAAGACGATGCGATTCATTGTGATGGTCAAGGCGACGAAAGATTCCGAAGCCGGCGTCATGCCCTCGGAGGAACGGCTCTCCGCCATGGCCCAGTTCAACGAGGAGATGGTGAAGGCTGGCATCATGCTCGACGGCAACGGGCTGCAGCCCAGTTCCAAGGGCGCCCGCGTGCGCTTCTCCGGCGACAAGCGCACGGTGGTCGACGGCCCATTCACGGAAACCAAGGAGTTGGTGGCAGGTTACTGGATCCTGCAGACCAAATCCCTCGCCGAGGCGGTCGAGTGGATCAAGCGCTGCCCTAACCCTCACAACGAGGGCGGCGAGATCGAGATCCGCCAGCTTTTCGAGTTGGAGGACTTCGGCGACAGTGAAGCCATCGATCACCATCGCCGTCTCGAGCAGCAGATGAAGTCCTGAAGAAAGCCCCCGGGCGGCGTGTCGATCTCGCGATTCGCCGTTCGACGTTGAATAGAGCCGGGCCCCCGATGAATGGTCCTGCTCCCAACCTGAGCAGATGGGAGACTAAGTATGCGATTTATGTCGATGGTGAAATCAACGGAGGACCATCGCCTGGGTCCGCCGCCGCAAGCCCTGATGGAAGCGATGGACCAGTTCGGCCAAGAGATGACCAAAGCAGGCGTCATGGTCGACATGGGCGGCCTCTTGCCCTCGTCCATGGGCGGCTACCGCGTGCGACTTGCCAACGGCAAGCTCAGCGTCACCGACGGCCCGTTCGCCGAAGCCAAGGAAGTCATCGGTGGCTATGCCGTGTTCGACGTGCAGACCAAAGAAGATGCCATGGAATTGACCATGCGTTTCATGGAACTCCATCGGAAGCACTGGCCGGAGTGGGAAGGCGAGACCGAGGTACGGCAGATGTTTGAGGGTCCAGGCTGTCCCGACCAGTGACCTTGCAGCTCCCAGGCGATGATGCTGTGATCGGTAGTCATGACGGCTACCGATCCTCATCGCGCCATCGAGGCCATTTTCCGCATTGAGCAGGCAAAGCTCATCGCCGGCCTCGTGCGTATGGTGCGCGACGTCGGCATTGCCGAGGAGCTGGCACAGGACGCGCTCGTCGCGGCACTTGAGCAATGGCCTAGGTCTGGCCTCCCTGACAAGCCGGGCGCCTGGCTCATGGCCGCCGCCAAGCACCGCGCCATCGACCGCTTCCGCCGCCTCAAGCTCATCGACCGCAAGCACGCGCAGATCGAGAACGACCAAGCCATCGACGGAGAAGCTCAGCAACTAGAGCTGGATCAGGTGCTCGACGACGACATCGGCGACGATCTCTTGCGGCTCATGTTCATCGCCTGCCATCCAGCTCTCGGCAAAGACGCGCAGGTCGCTCTCACGCTCCGTCTGATTGGCGGCCTGACGACCGAGGAAGTCGCGCGCGCCTACCTCGTGCCCGAGCCGACCGTCGCGCAGCGCATCGTACGCGCCAAGCGAACGCTGGCCGAAAAGCGCGCGCCCTTCGAGGCACCGCGAGGCCCCGAACTCAACCAGCGCCTCGCCTCGGTTCTGTCCGTGGTCTACCTCGTTTTCAATGAGGGATACGCGGCGACCGCCGGCGATGACTGGATGCGGCCACAGCTGTGCGAGGAAGCCCTCCGTCTGGGACGTATCCTCGCCGAGTTGGCCCCTCTGGAAGCCGAGGTGCACGGGCTGGTCGCACTGATGGAACTGCAGGCCTCGCGACTGGCTGCGCGCCGAGGGCCGGACGGCGAACCCATCCTCCTCCTCGAGCAGAACCGCGCGCGTTGGGATCAACTTCTCATCCGCCGTGGGCTTGCAGCACTCGATCGCGCACGAGCTCTGGTGCCCGACCTCGGCCCCTACGCACTGCAAGCCTCCATCGCCGCCTGTCATGCCCGCGCGCGCACCGCCGGCGCAACCGATTGGGCCAGCATCGTCGGCTACTATGGCGAGCTGGCGCAGATCATGCCTTCGCCTATCGTCGAGCTGAACCGCGCCGTCGCACTTGCCATGCACATGGGGCCGGATGCCGGACTGCGCATCGTCGATGCATTGCGCGACGAACCGCTGCTCAAGGACTACCATCTGCTGCCCAGCGTTCGCGGCGACCTGCTTGCCAAACTTGGACGAACGGACGAAGCGCGTGCCGAATTCGAACGGGCAGCGGCGATGACACAGAATGCCCGCGAGCGCAGCTTGCTACTCAAGCGTGCCGCCGAATGCGCCCCCGATGGCCGTTAGTCTCTGGTTAACCCTAGCGGTTCGGCTCCGCCGGGGCTGGCACGCGATTTGTTAGGTCTCCAACTAGTCGCAAAGCAAAGAGCGCGCCCGCAATCGTCACACGAAGGGCGTGCCGCACGCATCGGAGGACACGTCTTGGCCAACGTCGCTGGAGCATTCCTGGAGATCATCGCCGAGGAGCACGAGGAAAATGCTCTCGCGCGTCGCCGTCGCCTGTTCCGCGAGACACCCCAGCAGACCCTTACGCGATGGTTCTTCGGACTTGCCTACGCCTGCCATCCCAAGCGCATCGCGGAGTTGCCTTTCTTGATCCGCTACGCCGCGGCGGACTTGCTCCGCGGCGGTACACGCCGGCCCAGCGCCTCCACGACACACGAACGCCCCGACAGCTTTGCCGGCGTCTGCCGCGACGTCACGCCCGAGCGCATCCTTGCCGCAGCACGCGCCGGCTACTTCCCGTGGTGCCACATAGGGCCGTTGAAGTGGTGGACGCGCAGCCAGCGCATGGTCGTTTCGCCCGCTGAGTTCCGCATCTCCAAGGACGCACGGCGACTGATGCGCAAGGACAAGTACCGCGTCACCTTCGACACAGCCTTCGACGAGGTGATCAAAGCCTGCGCCGAGCCGCGCAAGGGCCGCCTGCAGCTCACCTGGATCACGCCGCGGATCATGCACCTCTATGCCGCGTTGCACGACCTCGGCTATGCCCACTCGTTCGAGGTGTGGGGTGCCGATGGGCAACTTGTCGGCGGCGGCTACGGCCTCGCAATCGGACGTGTCTTCTACACGGAATCGCAGTTCAGCCGCGAGAGCAACACCTCCAAGATCGGCTTTGCCTGCTTGAACCACCACCTCGCCAAGTGGGGGTTTGTCCTCAATGACGGCAAGGATTACACGTCCACTCTGGAGGCCATGGGCTTCCGCCCAATGCCGCGCGCCGAGTTCGAAGGTGTACTCGCCGCGAACGCCCATCGCGACGTGCGCAAGGGAAGCTGGAAGATCGAGGATTCACCCGCCGTCATCGCCGCCTCTACACCGTGACGATGCCGGCCGCGATCAGCACGCGTGCCGAATAAAATCCCACCCACCACATCAGCCAGTAGCCCAGATCCGTGGATGCGATCGAGGCGATCAAATAAAGGATCGTCGCCTTCCAGATCGGCATCGCCCAAAAGCGGCGATGGATCGCCACGAAATAAACCCACAGCACCAGCGCCAGTGCAGACGAAGCCAGCATCGTCGGACGCAACATGTCGGCTTCCGTAAGCGTGCCCAGAGATGACATACCGACGCCGCCGAGCACCACCCGAACGAAGAACTCATACGCCCCATAGATCGGCGCCACGAAACCAATGGCTATCGCGTAAAGCTTGAAGTAGGCGCCCAACGTGCGCCGTTCCTTGGCAAACAGGCGAAATAGCCCGTATCCGAGCAGGAACGTGATCGCAATCCCGACATAGATGCCAACCTGCGAGAGCACCTTCATCAGCGCAGTCATGCTCTCGCTGACTGGCACGCCACCAGTAGGCACGACCATGCGCATGACCACAGGGACGAACATAAAGCAATAAAGCGCGATGCCCGTCAGCGCGAACGACAGATAATTTCGATAAGTCCGATCCTCGGCGAGAGCCGCCGTCTGGCGAACCGGTGAGGCAAGCAGCTTCAGGTAGACAACCGGGAAGCTGCGTCTGACTGGCGCGGCCGCATGTCCAAGG
>JBAZYB010000262.1:0-5501 GCA_041659545.1 Hyphomicrobium sp. | reverse complement strand
GTTGAAACCCGTGAAGCCTGCCGAATTGCGCGCGCTGATGTTGCACCTCATCGCGCCGGCCGCGCCGGCCACATCGCGCTGAAGTGCTGCCGGAAAAGTCAGAACCGGTTCCGGAACTATTCTAGCCGCCCTCGCGCTCCCCGACGATCGCATCGAAGTCGATCTTCGCCGATTCGATGACCGCTTGTGTGCGTGAGGCGACCTTGAGCTTGCGCAGGATCTCCGACACATGCGCCTTGACCGTCGTCTCCCCCACGCCGAGATCGTAGGCGATCTGCTTGTTGAGCAATCCTTGCCGCAACATGTGCAGCACTTTCACCTGCTGCGGGGTGAGTGTCGCGATGCGCGCCGCCAAGTCGGAAGTACTGGAGCCGCCGGTCATCGCAGGCGGCTGGTAGTCCTTCGGCACCACGACGGCACCGTCCATGACATCTTGCAGCGCTTGTCCAAGATCGGCGCCACGCGTTGACTTCGAGACGTAGCCGGCGACGCCGCACTGCATCACCTCGTGAATGATACGCGCATCCTCGAGCGCCGACACGACGACGATGGGTAACTTGGGATAGCGGGTGCGCAATTCGATGACGCCTTCCAGACCGCGCGTACCGGGCATCGAAAGGTCGAGCAGCACAAGGTCGAACGGCCCGCCCGTATCGAGGACCGCCCGAGCGGCCTCTATCGACGTGGCTTTCGACACGGTCGCATCAGGAAACGAGCCCTGGATGACCAGCTCCAGGGCCTCGATAAAAAGGGGATGGTCGTCGACGATCAAAAAACCGATCGGCAAAGGAAGACGTCTCCAGATAATGCACAAAGCCGGAGGTAGGCTTCGCGCGCCTAACTTGGGTTGACCATGCCGCTCCATGATAAGCGAAGTGTCTCGCCAAACTGGCAAAAAAAGCCTGCGGTCCGTGTGCTTTCACGCTAAACGGTTTCGCTGCACCGCGACATGAGTTGCAGCACCCTTCCGTTGGTCGGGGCCTCGAAACTCTTACCGCGATATGATCCTTGACCCGCTCGGCCCGCGGCGCAATCTGCGCCTGCTGATCGGCGAACTGAAACGAAGGACCAAGCCGCGCCGATGGCCGGACCATTCACCAACACTTTGCGGCTGTCCAAAGCCGGCCTCGTCCTGGCGCAGCACGGTGTTCGCTTTGTACCGCAAGGCACCCCCGTGCCGCCGCCGCTGCGCCTGGCCCGCGCGCTCACCGCGCCCATCCGCTGGCTGTCGGCCCCGCTGCATGCCGGTGAGCCGGGCCAAAAGCGCCTCGCCAGTGCCATCACCAGCCTCGGCCCCAGCTACATCAAGCTCGGGCAATTTCTGGCGACGCGTGCCGATGTGATCGGGCCTCAGCTCGCCAGCGAATTATCTTCCCTACAGGACAGCCTCCCGCCGTTTTCCATGGCCGAGGCCCGCAAGGCCGTCGAAGAAGCGCTCGGTGGTCGTCTCGAAGATCACTTTGCCGAGTTCGGCCCGCCCGTCGCCGCGGCCTCCATCGCCCAAGTGCACAAGGCGGCCGTCATTGACCCAGATGGATCGCGCCGCGAAGTTGCAGTGAAGATCCTCCGCCCCGGCATCGAGAAGCAATTCCGTCGCGATCTCGACAGCTACTACTTCGTCGCCCGGCAGATCGAGCGCTGGCACCCGCCCTCGCGACGCCTCAAGCCCACAGCCGTGGTCGACACGCTGAAACGCTCGACCGAGCTGGAGATGGATCTGCGTCTCGAGGCAGCCGCCATGTCCGAAATGGCCGAGAACACGGCCGGAGATGATGACTTCCGCGTTCCGCAAGTCGACTGGCGGCGCACCGCTCGGCGCGTACTCACCAGCGAGTGGATCGACGGCATCAAGCTGTCCAATCCGCAGGCCATCGCCGCTGCGGGCATCGACCGCAAGGCGCTCGGCCTCACGGTCATGCGTTCGTTCCTCAAGCACGCCATGCGTGACGGTTTCTTCCACGCCGACATGCACCAGGGCAATCTGTTCGTCGACGCACGCGGGCAGCTCGTCGCCGTCGACTTCGGCATCATGGGCCGGCTCAGTCACAAGGAGCAGCGCTTCCTCGCCGAAATTCTCTACGGTCTCATCACGCGTGACTACGCGCGCGCCGCCGAGGTGCATTTCTGGGCCGGCTACGTGCCGCCGCATCATCCGGTCGAGGTCTTCGCCCAGGCGTTGCGCGCCATCGGCGAGCCGATCCACGGACGCACCGCCGAAGAGATTTCCATGGCCGACCTGCTCGGCCAGCTCTTCGCCTACACCGAAGTTTTCGACATGCAGACCCGCCCCGAGCTGATCCTTCTGCAGAAGACGATGGTGGTCGTCGAAGGCGTGGCCCGCGGGCTCGATCCTGGGCTCAATATGTGGGTTGCCGCCGAACCGGCCGCCAAGAAGTGGATCGAGGCGAACCTTGGTCCCATTGGCCGCCTGCGCGAGGCTGGCGAGGGAGCCTCAGCGATCGGCAAGATCATCGCCGACCTGCCCGCTTTGCTGGCACAGGGCCAGCAGACCGCGGTCGCCCTTAACGATATGGCGCGTGACGGTCTGCGGCTCGACGACGAAACCATTCGCCAGATCGCCCTGGAAAAGGGCCGTCAAACCCGCTGGGGAAGGGTGGCGCTGTGGATCGCTGCGCTCTCGCTCGCCGCGCTTGCCTTCGCCCAATTCAGCCACTAGGCCTGGAACGAACGAGAAGCGCTTGCGGAAAAGTGGATGCCAGTTTTCCGATCAGAAGCCCCATAAAAGCAGAGGTCTAGAGCCGTTCCGCGTTTCCACCGAACCGTAACGGATCTGGACCCGGCAGCACCAGCGTCAGGGACCGATGCAGCAGAAAGTTGACCCCCGCAAGTTCACCACGGTGCTGACGAGCTGTGGTCGCTTCGACCTCCTCGGCGAGACCATTGCCTCATTCCAGCGCTTCTTCGACGTCGATCGCGTCATCGTCGCTGAGGATTCAGAGAACAGCGCCGCAGCCGAGGAATTTGCGCGCAAGTTTCCCGTTGCCGACGTCCGCGTAAATCTGCCCAAGCTCGGCCAGATGCGCTCCATCGACGCCCACTACGCCGGCATCGACACGCCATACGTCGTGCACCTCGAAGACGACTGGGGCTTCACGCGCGCCATCGATCTGGAAACCGTTACGCAATTTCTTGAAGCGCGCCCCGACATCGCCGTCGTCTGCATTGCTCATCGCATCTACGATCCGCGCTTCCACAAGGGCGCCAAAAAAGAAACGCACGCCGGCATCGACTATCTCGTCTGGGATCTGGACGCCCATCCCAAATGGTTCTCCTATTCGTTCAACCCATCCATCGCGCGTATGTCGCTATGGAAAGAGGTGGGGCCATTCGCCAACTTCGTCACCGAGGAGAACCTCAGCCTGTTCCTCAAGCAGCGCGGCATGCGCATCGCCATGGTGGTGCCGGGGATCGCCGACCACATCGGCGATGACCGCCACGCGCACGACCCATTCCAGCCCAAGCGCGCCAAGACCTTCCTCGAACGCATGAAGCGTTCGATCGCCAAGCGACTGCCAACATTTTCTGGGGGACCGCGCGGGTAGGCGGACAAGAGCATGGGGCTGAGCTGCTGCATCATCGCGCACAACGAGGGCGACCGCATCGAGCGCTGCATCCGCGCGGTGCAGGACATTGTCGACGAGATCGTCGTCGTCGATTCCGGATCGACAGACGATACGCTCGCCAAGGCCAAGGCGCTCGGCGCCAAGACCTTCTTCCACGCTTGGGACGGCTACGGCCCGCAGAAGCGCTTCGCGGAAGATTGCGCCACCAATGATTGGATCTTGAATTTAGACGCCGATGAAGTTGTGACGCCCGAGCTCGCGCAGGAAATTGCCGCGCTGATGCAGGCGCCGGCCGGACTGCTTCCCGCTTATCGTTTTCGCCAGGTCACCGTCTATCCGGGCAAGGAGCGTCCGCGGCTCTGGGCGGATTTCCACAACTACGTGCGCCTCTATGACCGCCGCCATGTGCGCTTCCGCGAAAGCCGCGTGCACGACACTGTCGACACAAAGCACTTTCCGGTCGGCCAGCTGCACGGACAAGCGCACCATTTTTCGTGGCGATCGATCGCCCACGTGCGCCGCAAGCTCGAGAGCTACACCGACCTGCAGGCCAAGGAGCTGAAAAAATCGCGCTGGTCGGTGATGGCGCGCTTACCGGTCGAATATCCGATGCTGTTCTTCCGCTATTACATCCTGCGGCGAAACTTCACGGGGGGCATCACCGGCATCCGCGTCACGCACGAGATCGCCCGCGCCCGCACGCGGCGGCTGTTAAAAATCGCCCGCGCTCAGATGGCGCACGGCTGACAACCAAAGTCCCGTCCCACGGCAATGTCTCGAGGCCAAGCCAACAACTCAGCTTGGCTGCACCAGCGTTCGGCTGCACTAGCGTTTGGCTCGGACCAACGGCCGGCCAGACCATTGGCGCCACCTTTCTCTCGGCCGATAGACCTTGCCCGCGAGGCCGCGACGCAGGACCGCTCCCGCCGAATTGACTAATCCCCGCGGCGCGATGAGGTCGCGCCAAAACAAAAACCGCCCCGGGAGTTCCGGAGCGGTTGAAATAGTACACGTTGGTGTTGGAGATCGGCGCCAGCGCGACATGACTGACTTCATGCACCAATTCATTCGCACAGAACCCTGCCCAGAACCCACTGCTACGCAGCCGACCCACAAACGAAAAACCGCCCGAGCTGTGAAGCCCGGGCGGTTTCCGATTGATCGAATAAAGAGGGGATTTCTGATGACTTCGTTTGACGAAAGCGTCTCACTTTTCTGCAGACCTGGCGGCGACCTACTCTCCCACGTCTTAAGACGCAGTACCATTGGCGCTGGAGCGTTTCACGGCCGAGTTCGGGATGGGATCGGGTGCAGCCACTCCGCCATAACCACCAGGTCGGCGGAAAAGTGAGATGACTTCTGTCTGGTCTTTCTTGTGTTCTTACGCCCATCGAGGCGACGCACGCAGCTTTCGAAAGCGAAGCCGAAGCTTCGATAATTCGAAAAGCAAACGTCGCCCTGCTAGATCAGCCAGCGCGAGTTACCGCGCGTCTGCCGCATAAAGCATTACGATGAGCATTGCTTAATGAGAGCGTTCAAGTCGATCGAGCTATTAGTACCGGTAAGCTACATGCATTGCTGCACTTCCACACCCGGCCTATCAACGTGGTGGTCTTCCACGACTCTCGAGGGAGAACTAGTTTCGAGGTGGGTTTCCCGCTTAGATGCCTTCAGCGGTTATCCCGTCCGTACTTAGCTACCCTGCTGTGCCGCTGGCGCGACAACAGGTCCACCAGAGGTACGTCCATCCCGGTCCTCTCGTACTAGGGACAGATCCTCTCAATTCTCCGACACCTACGGCAGATAGGGACCGAACTGTCTCGCGACGTTCTGAACCCAGCTCACGTACCTCTTTAAATGGCGAACAGCCATACCCTTGGGACCTGCTCCAGCCCCAGGATGAGATGAGCCGACATC
>JBAZYB010000261.1:0-5501 GCA_041659545.1 Hyphomicrobium sp. | reverse complement strand
GAGGCGCGTCCGGTGCCGCCGCAGCAACGCTCATCCTGCATTCATCCGTCCCGTGATTTTCTTGCGGTGACAGGGCCGACAGGCCCTGCGCTCGCAGGGCAACACTGGATGCGGAGGCGGCCGCCTCATCCTGGACTCCTCCGGACGCTCAACCTAGAGTCCTCGCCAAGTGGACACGGGCCGGGGGGCTCGTACCGATAAGAAAGTTTTGCGTTGGGGGTTAGGGATGGCGGACGGCTCGGGGGAGATCGACTTCAAGGCGCTCCCCAAGATGGTGCGCTGGTACAGTCCTGCACATCTGGTCAGCACCGGCTGGCGCTCCATCGTATCGGAAATCTTCGGCCAGTACGCCGATCAACGGATCATGCAGGCGACGATCGACGGCTTTTCGCCGGAGATCATGAAGACAGTCGTCGGCCGCTATAACTATTCCGACCTGCGCCAACTCGGCGACGGTAATTCGGTGTGGGTCGACTACATCGCCGATCTCGGCGACGGCTTCGATTCGACATATGCGATGGCGTCGCTGGTCAGCGCGCCGCAGATCGATCTGGAAGGCGTCGGTACGCTGCCGGGTGCCAAGCTGCTGATCATGGGCGGCGACCAGGTCTATCCGTTCCCCACACGCCAGGCCTATCGCGAGCGCTTTGCCATGCCGTACTCGACGGCGCTCCCGTCGGCGCCGGACGGTGGCTGGCGGCGTCTGTTGTTCGTGCTGCCCGGCAACCATGACTGGTACGACGGGCTTAGCTCTTTCGACCACATGTTCTGCAAGGCGCGCTTCGGTCACGCTGCGGAAAACCGCATCGGCGGATGGCTGTGCCCGCAGCATCGCAGCTACTTCGCGATCCGCCTGCCGCACAACTGGTGGATATGGGGCGCGGATATCCAGCTGGCGCAGTATCTCGATGCCGGCCAGATCCTCTATTTCGAGGGTATCGCAGAGGCGATGAAGGCGCACCCCACGGAAGCGCCAAAGATCATTTTGTGCACGGCTGAGCCGAGCTGGAACTACGACAAAGATGAGAAGCTGCAGGGCGAAGACAACCTCAGCACCATCTCGAAGATCGCCACGGACGCGGGTGCGCGCATTGCGGCGGTCATTGCCGGTGATTTGCATCATTACAGCCGCTACTCGTCAAAGGAGGCGGGGACGCAGTTCTTCACGGCGGGAGGCGGCGGTGCCTACTTCTCTCCGACGCACTATCTGGACGATACGCGCAAGCTGACGTGGGGCGATAAAAAGCTCGAGCTTGATCTCAGGTGCCAGATCAAGAATGGCGAGGCCACCGGCAAACCCTCGTGCTGGCCATCGCGTGGTGAGAGCCGGCGCCTGAGCCTGTCGACGCTTGGTTTTCCATTCCGCAACTACGGCTATGCGGTCACTTTGGGCGTCATCTACTGGGTGATGATCTGGATGTTCGCGACGACGCCGTACAACGGCCGGACCGTCGGCGAAACGATGATCAGCGATCCCGCATTCCATTGGTGGCCCGGGATCTTCATGCTGGCGCCGCTCGCGGCGGCGACAAACGTTATTCTCGGCATCTGGTGTCTGGTGCTATGGGTCGTGCTTTACGGCTATGCCGATGGGTCGAAAGGCACAAAGGTGAAGCTGCTGCTCGGCACGCTGCACTGGATTGCGCACATTTCGTTGATGATCGCGCTCTACTACGCGGTGTCGTACTTCTCGTTCTATCTCGTGGATACGGTGTGGCCACGGGCGCGTGAGATGTTGCAGAACCTGGAGCTGCGGTCTTCGGCCGATGTGCGTGAGCTATTCCGCACGATCGTCATCTTCCCACTGACGATGATTTTTATCGGCGGCTTTGCGGCGGGCTTCGTGTGGGGGGCGTATCTCACCATCAGCTGCCTGTTCGGGCTGCATTGCGACCAAGCCTTCGCGTCGATGGGTATCGCCGACTACAAGAATTTCCTGCGCATGAAGATCGAACCCAACAAGCTGACGATCTATCCGATCGGTCTGCGCCGCACGCCGCGCCGCTGGGCATGGCGGCGCGCCAAGGATACCGGCTTTGGCGTTACCACCGGACCGGCCATCGTACCGGCGCGCCCGTTGCGACCCAGTTTGATCGACGGCCCGGTCGAGATCCGCGTCGGCGATATCAAACGACGTCAAGACAAGGCCACATCGGCGGTCGCGTGAAAACAATAAGCGCCGGTCGAATAGTGACCGCGCGGCGTAACGGGGATGGTGAGAGTATGCAGGCGCGGCTGGCGATGCCCGCTTCGAAGCTCAAGGCACACTACGACGTGATCGTGGTCGGGTCCGGCTATGGTGCGGGAGTCGCCGCCTCCCGACTCGCCCGCTGCGGTCGCAAGGTGGCAGTCCTTGAACGCGGGCGCGAGTTCCTGCCGGGTGACTTCCCCGACGCCGTGGCGCAAGCCGGCCTCGAGACACAAGTTTCAGGCCCGCATGGACGCGTCGGTTCCGCTACCGCGTTGTTCGACGTGCGCGTCGGCAATGACATCCATGTGCTGATGGCGTGCGGGCTCGGTGGGACTTCACTGATCAACGCCAACGTCTGCCTGTCGCCCGATGCGCGTGTGTTCGAAGATGCGGCATGGCCGGGCCAGGTGCGCAAGGATCGGCTGCTGGCCGAAGGGTTTGTGCGCGCCCGGCATATGTTGCGGCCAGAGGTTTCCCGCAACGGTGAGTCCTACGAGAAGGTGCGCGCTTTGCGCCTTGCTGCTTCCGCCTTCGATAAGCCCATCAGTCCCATTCCGCTGCACGTCGCCTTTGAAAGCGGTCCCAATGCAGCGGGCGTCCACCAGCCGGCCTGTACGGAGTGCGGCGATTGTTGCGGTGGCTGCAACGTTGGGGCTAAGACGACCGTCACCACCACTTATATCGCCGATGCGGTTGCATTCGGCACTGAAGTGTTCACGGGCGTGCGCGTCCTATCGCTATCCAAGGACGAGCGACACGGATGGCGCGTGTGGGCGATGCCAACGGACGCGGACACAGCGCGCGGGCACAAGTATTTCATTACTGCAGATGTGGTGGTCCTGGGGGCCGGAACGCTGGGCTCGACGGAGATCCTGCTGCGCTCGCAGGCCGAGGGGCTAGCGCTGTCGCATTGGCTTGGAAGCCGCTTCACGTCGAATGGCGATGCCATTGCGCTGGCCTACAATAACGACATTCCGGTGAACGGCATCGGCGTCGGTGAGCCGCCGCGTGCGCAGGTGCCGCCGGTGGGGCAGGCGGTCAATGCGCTGATCGACATGCGCAATACGCCGGCGGTCCGCGACGGCATTGCCGTGTGCGAGTGTGCGTTACCGAGCGCTTTCGCGTCGGGTCTGCCGTCGCTACTGGCACCAGGAGGCGCCATCTTCGGCGAGCATGAGCCGCGGACGCTGGCCGACCACCTGGAAGTGTTGGAACGAGCCACCGACAGTTTGCTCAAGGGCGCCTATCAGGGCGCGGTTCACAACACGCAGACTTTCCTCGCTGTCGGTCACGACGCCGGCAACGGGCTTATGCGGCTTGAGAGCGACCGTCTCGCCATTGAATGGACGAATGGTCCGCAGCAGCGCGTGTTCCAGCGCATCGAGGAGGCATTAAAAACGGCGACCTATGCCACCGGCGGCACCTACATGCGCAACCCCGTGTCGGAAAAGGTGCTTGGCGGGAACCTCATGACGGTACATCCGCTCGGAGGCTGCAGCATGGGCGAGAGCCGCTCGAGCGGCGTCGTCAATCATATGGGTCAGGTGTTCGATGCCAGCCCCGGCGCCGCGGAGAATGCGGTGCACGATGGGCTTTATGTTTGCGACGGTGCGGTGATCCCGTGCCCGTTAGGCATCCACCCACTGTTGACCATCACGGCGTTGGCCGAGCGTGCCATGATCCTCATTGCGCGCGATCGGGGATGGCAGATGAACGAAGGAGCCGCGCCGGTGCAGGCGGTCAGAGAACCGCCTGCTGGGGAGCTGGAGAAACAGGCCCGCGAGCGAAATCTCGCCTGGTTCGCGCGCTGGCGCCGACGCGCTGCGGCGCCGGTCGAGGGAGAGTAATATGCGGCGCTTGTCGAAATCCGTCGCCGATCTGAAGCTGCGCTACGACGTCGTCGTCATCGGCTCGGGCTATGGCGGCGGCGTTGCGGCGTCGCGTCTTGCGCGTGCCGGAAAGAAGGTCGCTGTTCTGGAACGGGGGCAGGAATTTGCCATCGGCGACTTCCCCGACCGCATGATCGAGGCGCAGGAGCAGTTTCAGGTCAGCCGCGACGGCAAGCGAGTCTCCGGTACGCCGACTGGTCTTTACGATCTGAGGCTCGGCAAGGACATGCACGTGTTTGTCGGCTGCGGACTGGGTGGCGGCTCGCTCGTCAACGCCAACGTCTCGTTGCCTCCCGATCCGCGCGTGTGGGACGATCCGGTTTGGCCACCTGAACTGACGCAGGACCAGATGCGCCAGGAGGGGTTCACGCGCGCGATGGAGGTGCTGCGTCCCGTTCCCTACCAGGGCCCCGATCTCGATAAGCTGAAGGCGTTGGGTATAAGCGGCAATGCGCTGCGCAAGGATGTCGTGCGACCGCCGATCAATGTCACCTTCGAGAAGCAGGTGAACTATGCCGGCGTCGAGCAGCCTGCGTGCACGATGTGCGGCGACTGCTGCTCAGGATGCAACGTCGGTTCCAAGAACACGGTGCAGGTGACTTACCTCGCCGATGCCTTTCACCACGGCGCGGAAATATTCACCGAAATGCGCGTCACGCATGTGCGCCAAGAACGCGGGCGCTGGCGCGTGTTCTTCGAGCCGCTGGGACATGAGCGCGAGAAGTTCTCGGCCGGCGATCAGTCGATCACTGCCGATGTGGTCGTCCTCGCGGCGGGTACGCTCGGCTCGACGGAGATCCTTCTGCGCTCGCGTGAGGAGGGCCTCGCCGTTTCCGATCAGCTGGGTGAGCGCTTCACCGGCAATGGCGATGTCCTGGCATTCGCCTACAACAATGACGTTCCGGTCAACGGCATCGGTGTCGGCTCGCCTGCGATCGCCGATACGGGCCCCGTGGGACCATGTATCAGCGGCCTTATCGATCTGCGCGACACCGAGAACCTCGAAGACGGCATGGTGATCGAGGAGGGCTCGATCCCCTCGTCTCTGGCACCCATCCTGCCGGGGCTATTCACCGTTGGTGCCGACAAGTTCGGCGAGGACACGGACCGAGGTGTGCTCGACTTCATCGCCGAGCGCGCACGGCGGCGTCAGAGCCTCTTGTTTGGGGCGTACGAGGGAGCGATCAACCGCACGCAGACCTACCTCGTCATGAGTCATGATGACGGCAAGGGCCGCATAGGTCTCGAAGATGGGCGGTTGAAGCTCGACTGGCCGAAGGTCGCCGCGCAATCGGTTTTCGAGAAAGTCGATCGTAACCTGCGCCGGGCGACAGAGGCGACCGGCGGCACGTACACGCGCAATCCGCTCACCGACACGATCTTCGGGCACAACCTCATTACGGTGCATCCGCTCGGCGGCT
>JBAZYB010000260.1:0-5516 GCA_041659545.1 Hyphomicrobium sp. | reverse complement strand
CAGAAAGTGTTGCAAAACAGTATCTGCCAATAGGCAGGGACATGCTTTGACTTGACAGCGCCGCCACGTTTCTGCGCTTTATGAGGTGTGACGGTTTCGGCTACGTGCCTTCGGGTTCATGGCCGATGAAAATGGGAACACGGTATGACGCCTTCGGGTGTCGAAGCCGTGGCTGCTCCCGCAACTGTAAGCGGCAAGTTTCTCCCGCATATGCCACTGGCGACCCACGCTTGGGTTACCGGGAAGGTTGGAGAGAGACGCTCGAGCCGCAAGCCAGGAGACCTGCCGTCGCAAGTCGCCCATCCTCCATGCGGGACGCTTGGTGGAACGGATCCCCGTAGTGGCGACTGATGTGCAACCGAAGGGGAGCTACGTCAGGCATGTCATTCTACGGTGTCTATTCGCGGCACAAATAGCGATTGAGAGCAGTGGCAGCGTTTTGCTGCAGGCTATGGCCTGCGGTGCACGTGTTTCTGCATCGAGTCGTCGTAGTTCGCGTGTGTGATTTGGAGCTCTCCCGAGGCTCAGTTCAGCGTAACGGGAGGCTAAAGTGTATTTGCGTTCATCGAGGAGTTCATCCAGTTCATCGATCCACGATCGAATTTTAACCCTGACGTTTTCCGTCGCGGCTCTCGCTTCAGCCACTTCGGCGATGGCCCAATCGGCGGCCAAAACCAGTGAATTGCCGCCGCTGCAGGTCGAAACGACCGAGAAGAAGAAGCTCCCCAAGAAGAGGCCGACCTCAGAGCCGCAAGCCGCGGTGACGAAGGACACGAGTAGCTCGGTCGATGCCGATGCCCCGGTGGTCTTCTCGGCCAACCGTACGCCAACCGACTACGCCAAGGTCGGCTCTTCCGTCTCTGTCATCACCGAAAAGGACATCGACGCCCAGTCGAAGACGTTCCTGCAGGACTACCTGCAGCAGGTCCCCGGTGTTGCGATCACAACGACGGGTGGCGCCGGAAGCCAGACGACATTTCGCATTCGCGGCTTCAATCAGAACTACATCAAGGTGCTCGTTGACGGCATGGACCTTAGCGACCCGTCTGGGACGCAAACCTTCACCCACCTTGAGCACCTGATGGTCGGCGATGTCGCCCAGGTTGAAGTGCTGAAGGGATCGCAGAGCACGCTGTACGGCGGCGATGCGGTGGCCGGTGTCATTTCACTTGATACGAAGTATGCCGGCAAGCCGGGCCTGTTCCAGAGCGGCGGCACCGAGTACGGCACCTATAATTCGTGGCGCGGCTCCTACTCGGCGGGTTATGCCGATCTGAACGGCAGCAACGTCGCGTTTACAGTGCAGGGTCTGAAAACTGACGGCTTCTCCGTTGGCGCCTACGGCGACGAGGACGACGGCTATAAGAACGTCACGTTCTCGGGGCGCGGCGAGTACAAGCTCTCCGAAGCTGTGACGGTGTTCTTCGCCGCGCGTAGTCAGGAGTCGCGCTTCGAATACGACCTAAGCACGGGGTTTGACGGAATCGACGTCGTCGACACATCGCAGCAGGCCGGTCGCGTCGGCGCAACGGTGGCACTGTTCGACGGCGCCTTCGTCAATACATTCGCCATCCAGGGCATGCAGAACCAGCGGGACACCGTCAATCAGTATGGTCCGTCCTGGTTCGACGGCGATCGCGTGAAGGGTGAATATCGCGGTACGTTCAGCTTCAACCGCTGGCTCGCAATTGTCGGCGGGGTCGACTGGGAGCACGTCGGTTACGAGAGCGGCTATGACAGCCGCACGACCGTCGATATGACCAGCCCGTACGCCCAGGTGATTATGGAGCCGATCGATGGATTGGTTTTGACGGCAGGCGGCCGCATCGACGACCACTCTCTGTTCGGGCAGCATGACACTCACAGGTTCACGGCGGCGTATCAGCTTCCCGGAAGCGAGACGCGGCTTCATGCCAGTTATGGAACCGGCTTCCGCGCACCAAGCCTCTACGAGCTCTATTCGCCCTATGGCGGCAGCACCGACTTCAAGCCCGAAACCAGCGAAAGCTGGGATCTTGGCTTCGACCAGGGCTTCTACAATAACCGGTTCGGCTTTGGCGCGACGTACTTCGATATCGAGGTCGACAATCTCATCACCTATAACAGCGCGACTTGGTCCTACGAGCAGAAGCCGGGCATAACGAGCAGCAATGGCGTCGAGTTGACGGCGTTCGCCAAGCTCACGAAAACCGCCATCGTCAATGCAGGCTACACCTACACCCAATCCCAGGAGCCCGACGGAACGCGGGCGGTGCGCTTGCCGCGGCACAGCCTCGTTCTCGGACTGACCGCCCAGCCGACCGATAAGCTGTCCGTGAACGTGACGGGGCAGTATGTGGCCGATGTTCTCGACGAGAACTTCAACTTCAGCCCGTCGCGTGACGAGAAGGTCGACGACTACTTCCTGCTCAGCGCCAAGGTCGGCTACGAAATCCTTCCAGGCACTGTCGCTTACGTGCGCGGCGAGAACTTGCTCGACCAGGATTACGTGAGCGCCATCAACTACAACAACCCGGGGCTCACGGTGTTCGGCGGCGTGCAGTTCGCTCTGCCCGCGAAGTGACCGCTCGGCGCTACATGACTAGCCGAGGGCACGCCCGCCTCGACTGACCCGGTCCGCTGCCTGACCAGCAGCGGACCGCACTGTCTCCGTCCGGTTTCCGTCACTTTGTCGCCGATGCGGCCCGAATGGGAGCCTCGGCGACCTTGACCTTGTCGTTCGGGCGCAGGAGCGCGTTGGGACTGATGATGACGCGATCCTGCACCGAGAGCCCCGATGCGATGATCGCCCGCTCGCCGAGATCGCGCGAGACACTCACGGAGCGCAGCTGAACCCGGCTCGCGCCATCGACGACGGCAACAACCTGCCGGCCATTGCGCGTCATCAGCGCGTTGGTCGGAATGGTGACCGCAGCGGCATCCTGCTCGACATCGATCACCACCTGTCCGTTCATTCCGGCGGGGATGCGATTGTCCGGGTTGTCCATCAAAAGCTCGGCACGCATGGTGCTGGACGTCGGGTCGATCTGCCCTGACACGCGCACGATGCGCGCCGATAGCGCGCCCGGCATCTCAGCAAAGGAAACCTTCGCCGCCGCTCCCGGCTTCACCACCAGCGCCGAAGATTGCGGGATGTCGATCTGGATGCGCAGCTGTTCGAGACGCCCGATACGCAGCAGATATCCGCCCGGCTGGCTCGCATCGCCGGAGACCTTGTCGCCCCGCTCGATGTGACGGGCGATGATCGTTCCGTCGAACGGCGCGCGTACGGTCTGGAAGCTCTGCACTTCCTCAAGGCGCTTGACCTCGGCTAGAGCTGCGGCGAGATCCGCCTCGGCCACCTGCTTGCTCGCACGCCGCTCGTCGATCGTCTGCACGGAAACATGCCCCTGATCGACCAGTGTCTCGCCGCGCTGCAGCGTCACCCCAGCGAGAGCGAGGCGCGCGCGGACTTGATCGGCAGTTGCACGCGCCCGGCGCAACTCTTGCTCGACTTCCGGCGCTTCGATGATGACCAGCACGTCGCCCGCCTTCACCCGGTCGCCGATATCAACACGCCGCTCCGAGACGATGCCGCTGGCGCGTGAGGCGAGCAGCGCCTCCTCCACAGGTGCCGACCGCCCCGAGAGGGTGAGCGTCGCTTGACCCGGCACCGCCTCCGGCGCGACCACGCGCACGGTGCGCAGCTCGGGAACTTTAGCTTTCGCTTTCGCCGCTACAGACCCGGCGCCTTCCGTCATGCCGACTAGTTTCAGCATGTTCCCGAACCCGGCTGCGCCGTCTGCCTGCGTCGCCCAAGCGAGGCCGATCGCGGCACCGATGGCGGCCGTCGTCGAGAGGGCGATGAACTTGCGGCGCATGTAATCTCCTCGGTTATTCGGCTGGGACCGGCGTGCTGGCGTGACCGGGCTGCAGTTCGGTATGGCGGCGGCGGCCAAGGCCGGCGAAGGTGGCGAAGAGAAACGGCACGAAGGTCAGCGTCGCGCAGGTGCCGAAAACGAGCCCGCCGACGACCGCGCGTCCCAGCGGCGCGTTTTGTTCGCCGCCCTCGCCATGGCCGAGTGCCATGGGCAGGATGCCGATGATCATCGCCGTCGCTGTCATCAGAACCGGACGCAAGCGCGTACGCGCTGCATCGAGAGCCGCCTGCCGGCTGCTCTCACCTTGCATGAGGCGGTCGCGTGCAAAGCTCGTCACCAGAACGCTGTTGGCTGTCGAGACGCCGATCACCATCAGCAGACCGGTTAGCGCGGGGACCGATAGCGGCGTGCCGGTAATGTAGAGCGCGACCAGCGCGCCCGAGATCGCAACCGGCAGGCCGCCCATGGCGATCCCCGGCATGATCCACGACTGGAAGTTCACGACCATGACGAGGTAGACAAAGATCGCCGCCATCGCCAGACCGCCGAGCATCTCCGTGTAGGCCTGCTCCATAGACTGAGCCTGGCCGGCGATAGCGATGCGGTTGCCCGGCTTCAGCTGCAGGCGCGCCTCATCGACGAGGTGGAGAATGTCGCGGTAGACACTACCGAGATCACGCCCTTCGACATTGGCGAGCAGCGTCGTCGTGGGCTGCAACGTCGTCCGATCGATGTTGGCCGGGATCTTGCGGATCTGCAGCGACGCGAAGGCACGCAAGGGCACGGTGTCGCCACCTGCGGAAGGCCGTACCGGCGAATTCAGCAGCTGCTCCAGCGAAGTGAGATTGACCGGTGGTGCCACCACCTGCACCGTGTAGGACACGCCCTGCGCAGGATCGGCCCAATAGCTCGGCGACACGGTCCCCGACGCGCCGAGCGAGGCCAGCAGCGCCGTCGCGGCATCCTGCGGCGTGACGCCGATCTGCAGCGCGCGCACCCGGTCGATCTCCAGATAGTACGAGGTGAGATCGCGCACCTGTCGCATAGCGACGTCGACCGCGCCTGGAACATCGTGCATGCGAGCCATGAGTTCGCCGGCGATTTCGCCGTTGCCGCTGGTGTCGCGACCGATCAACCGCACCTCGATGGCGGTATGCGAGCCAGCAGAAAGCGTTTGCGAGGTCGCGTCGGCCGGCCGGAAGTAGACCACCAGCTTGGGGAACTGTGCCTTCACCACGCGGCGAATTTCACGCACATAGGTGGGCGTCGGAGCATGCGTGTCGGCCAGCTGAATGAGCAGCTCGCCATCAAACGAACCGATTACGCCGCTTTCCACCCAGGCCAGATTGATCGGCTCCGGGCTACCGATGTTTTCGGTGATGAACCCGACCTCATCGGCTGGAATAATGTTGCGGATCTCACGTTGCACGTCGGCGAAGATCGTCGCCGTTTCCTCGACGCGCGTTCCGGTCGGCGCCCGCAGGTAGATACGGATCATGCCTGCATCGGTCTCGGGAAAGAACTCGCGCCCCAGATGGCCCGCCGACCAGCCGCCGAGCGACAGCGCCGCGATCAGGCCGGCGATGGGGATGACCTTCCAGCGCAGCATCACCGCGGCAATGCCGGCGACGAGGCGTTCCAGCCACGCCAGCAGCC
>JBAZYB010000259.1:0-5585 GCA_041659545.1 Hyphomicrobium sp. | reverse complement strand
ACGGAAAACCTGATTGCCAGAGAAGTTTGCCCAAAGACTGACTGTCTCAGCTTCTCGCGTTAAGTCATTGAAAAGAATGGTCGGAGCGAGAGGATTTGAACCTCCGACCCCCAGTCCCCCAGACTGATGGTCATACTTCCCCTATATACTAAATGGTTGTTCTGCAACAACATTCAAGGCCAAACGAGCGAATTTTCTCACAATCCCGGGTTGCCGTCTTGCCCTATCCACACCCGTATCTTGAGCGCCGCCATTTCCGGCGCGCAGCAGATTCGACCGCTCCGTTCTAAATGAAGAAGTCGAGGTGCGAGCGCGTTGGCTGAAGCGATGCGCGGGCCCCGCCTACGGACATCGATCGATCACCGCTAGCGCCGGCCGAACGTCACAAGACACTTGCGAACCTCAGCGCCCGCGACCCGCCTACCTCTTTCCATTCGACGGGGACGATGGTTTGTCCCGATTGCCGACCTCAGGCCGTGAACGGTTCCCCGCGCGGCGTCCACGACTTCTGACGTCGGCTGCTGAGCCAAGAACGGTCGTTGGCGAGCGGTGAACTACCGGCAAAGCTGCCAGCAGCGAACTCCAGGTATTGCTGAGCGATCAGAACCGTCATTCGCTTGGATCCGTCCCTGTTCCAGAGGGAACAGGCATACCGATCCCACGCGATCACACCTTCGAGCGTCGAGCCGGTCTGATGCTACATTCTGCATCCAGCCTCTCTCAGCTCGACTCACTCTACGCACGTAGTCGACAGGTGGTCGCAAGCAAGAAGGGACACGCGATGGAACTGGATATGGCAAAGCTCGAGCCGCTGCTCGGGACGATGGTAAAGGAGATCGGTGCGGCTGCGAACGCGGCCCTGGTTCTTACTGGCGACAAGCTTGGCCTCTATCGCGCTCTCGCCGACGGGCCAACTAGCTCAGCCGAGCTCGCCCGAAAGACTGGAACGCATGAGCGTTATGTGCGTGAATGGCTCGGGGCGCAGGCCGCATCAGGTTACGTCTCGTGCGATGCGGCAGCGGGTACATTCTGGCTATCCCCCGAGCAGGCGGCCGTCTTCGCGGACGAGGAAAGCCCCTTCCTCATGACAGGCGGATTCTACTCGCTGTCAGCTGTTTTCGCTGATGAGCCGAAACTCACTGAAGCGTTCAAGAGCGGCAAGGGCCTGGGTTGGGGTGATCGCTGCAATTGCCTGTTCTGTGGTGTCGAGCGGTTCTTTCGCCCCGGCTACAAAGGGCACCTTGTCAGCGAATGGCTGCCGGCGCTCGACGGCGTCGTGGCGAAGCTTGAGCGCGGTGCGAAGGTGGCTGATGTCGGCTGTGGGCACGGCGCCTCCACTCTGATTATGGCGCAAGCGTTCCCGAACTCTGAGTTCATCGGATATGACTTTCATGAAGCCTCGATAGTGCACGCCCGCCTGCACGCGAATGGAATAGCCAACGTGCGTTTCGAGACTTCGCGGGCGCAAGATTACGAGGGATCAGGATTCGATCTCATCACGATCTTCGATGCGTTTCACGACATGGGAGATCCGGCGGGTGCGGCAAGACACGCCAGGAATTCCCTCAAAAGCGATGGCACGTTGATGTTGGTCGAGCCCATGGCGGGCGACACGCTCAGTGAGAACCTGAACCCGGTAGGCCGCATCTACTACGCATTCTCGACCAGCGTTTGCGTCCCCTGCTCGCTGGGTCAGGAGGTCGGCGCTGCGCTCGGTGCTCAGGCAGGCGAGAAACGCCTCGCAGCTATCATTCGGCAAGGGGGTTTCTCAAAGGTTCGTCGGGCAGCAGAGACACCATTCAACATGGTGCTCGAAGCCCGTCCATGAGGGCGGGACGCGGGCTACCTACTGCTTGCACCAGCGACTTCACGGCGAGCGGTGGTGTCGCGTTGGACGGCCGCGCAACGTCCCAATAGCGGCCATCGGGTGCCTCGCAATGGAGGCGGCAGGTGACGCTTCTCATTGGGTCCGATCTTGGAGATAGACCGGCCAACGTCGCCGATCGCTCGGCGGCCGTAGCTGACCCATCTCTGCCGTCATGCAGGGAAGCAGCAGCGGCGTACCATCAATGCCCAACACTGCGCCAACGGAAGAATGTACCGCACCGACATCCCGTGTCGCTACGCCAATGCTGCCAACTTGTCGAATGAGCCCGTCCAGCCCATTGTCATGCTGCCACGCTGTTTGACGAATTCCGCAATGTCGGCAGGAGATGCATCCTGCGGCTCCCACCTCAAACACACGCGGGTTCGATCTGGCGCTTCTGAGACCAACTCCACTGTCGTGAGCATGGTTCGCGGCCAGTGCGAGAAAAACGGCGCCCCGATCACCCGTTCCTTTTCGTCGCAGAATTGCTGCGTGTACACGATGCGGCTCGGCGCTTCGAGTGCCAGGTAGGATAGTTGGCCGTATAAAACCGTGCCGTTTGGCATCGTCATCGAATAAAATGACGTGCCTCCGATATGTGGCTCCAAGCGCAGGAAGCGCATGGTGGCGCCTGTCGGCGGCAACCATTGTGCGAGATGATCGGGTTCAGTCCACATCTCGTACACCCGATCGATCGGGGCATCGAACGCGCGCGCGATGAAGAACTGCTCTGCTCCGGATTGCCGCTTTTCCAGATACTCGGCCAACCGATCCCAGGTTGCCTCGCCGCCGGCCTTCTTGATGAACGCGCGCATTTCCGTCGCGATTTCGGGGGTCGCAAACGCCATGCTCATGTCGAGCTGCGTCCGCCCGTTACGCTCGGTGAAGAGCGCCGTCACGCGGAACAGCGGCGGGCGATCCTTGTGGCCGCCGTGGTCGTAGACCATGCGTTGCCGGGGCACGACTTCCAGGTACTGCGTTGTGTTCTCGTAATCGGTGCCGTCCGGCCCGTGCATGGTGTAGTGCCAGTGGCCGCCAGTGCGCAGATCATGGCTATGGGTTGTTAGAGTAAAGCCGCGCGGGCCCCACCACTGCGCTACCTCCTCCGGAACGGTCCAGGCATCCCATACGGCTTGCAGCGGTGCGTCATAGGCGCGCGAGAGCGAAAGGACGTTGGATTTCTTACTTGCGGCCATGGCGGGTTCCTTTGGTTTTTGTCTTCAGGTAGGCGCCGAGCCGATCGAGCTGAGCTTCCCACGCAACCCGATGCTCCTCCATCCAGTCCACTGCTTCACGCAGCGGTTCGCCGTTGAGCTGGCACGGCCGCCACTGCGCCTTGCGGCCCTTGGTGATAAGCCCGGCCGCTTCCAGCACCTTCAGATGTTTGGTCACCGCAGGAAGGCTCATGTCCTTGAGGAAAGGCTCTGCGAGGTCGGACACGTTGGCTTCGCCCTCAGACAATCTGGCAAGCATCGCGCGGCGCGTAGGGTCTGCGAGCGCGGCGAAGGTGCGGCTGAGAGGATCTTTCACGGTATAACACCGATAGATTAATTAACCTGATGGTGTATTACACGAGTGAGATTTAGTTGTCCAGTGGCGACCGAAGACCGGTGCACGAAGGATTGACGCGAATTTCAGGGACGATGCCGTGAGTTGTGCCGTCGGAGTGCCGAGCGCCTGGGCAAAGCTAGTGACGTCGCTCACGGCTCGGCGAGCAGATGCAGAAAGCGCGCGCCACCTGATCGTCGGTGTTTCGAGACGCCCACTTTTGGCCCGAAGCGCCAGGTGTCCCGAGGATCGATATACGACCACAGCTGGATCCGCGTCGCGAAGGCGCCCTAGTCACTGGGTCCCAATTGCAGAAGTCTGCGCGCGACCACGTTTGCTCTAACGATATGGGACGGCTCAGTCAGCTTTCGGAGCTGAACCGGCCATCGCGTGCCTTCCGTGATTATCCGCTCACAGGCTCAATGCATACGTTCCCACGGTCAACCTCTGTCAGGGTATGGCGCATTCGGCTACCCTCAACTCTTCTCGCGAAAGGGTCTCCAACAATGGCTGATGCAGATCGCCTCGGAAAAATCGCAACGATCGGCCAAGACCTCATTACGACGCAGTTGACGATGGCAATGCAGACGCCGTCGCAAGCCCTCGAAGGAACCTGGGTACTCGGGTACTGCTTCGGGATCTTCGATGCGCTAGCTCAGCAAGCTGACCTTGATGATGGTGCGGAAGTTTTCAGTCTCGTCACTCTCGGCTTCCTCGGTCTCTTTGCGGACCCTGCCGATCCTGAGGCGGCGGCTTTCATTCGCCGCTCCTTGGACCGTCAGGACAATCCGCGCTTTCAAGAAGGTGCTGCCGCCGGAGGTACCGACGTCTTCGTTTGGGTTGCTGACCGCACCAAAGCACCCAACGCGTTGTTCGAGCATCTCAGCCGATGACCCCAAGACAGAGTATCCAGTCGCACACCTGCGCGCTTCGTCAGCTTGTTCCTCGCCGTGGCGTCGATATCCGCGTAGTCCCAATAGCGGTCATCGCACCGCTCGTGGCCAGTGACCCATGGACGATCGCCGACTAGGTCCGTTCCCAGAGGTAAAGCCGCACTCAGATGTCGACCTGCGGGGCGAACCGGCGCACTGATGTCGCTTTCAGCCGGGCAGAGTGTGATGCGCCATCCCGCATCGGCATAGAGCGCTTTTGGCTGTCACCGAGTGGACCGAACAGATCGGCGGGAAGGTCATCGCTCGATTTTGTATTGAGGTTGTCTGGTCAGGCATTCGATGGGTGCGCAAACAGGCGGATGAACGCTTCGACTTTGAGACGGTCATGATACTCGTCGGCGCGAACGATCTGCCGGTCGCGGACGCGGAAAACGAGGCGGAATCGGCCGCTCAGCACTTCCCTGCTCAACCGGTGCCGATACCTGAACTCGACTTGCGTGCGAACGATGTCTTCGTTGAATCTAAGGTTAGCCGGCCGACTCGCGAGAAGATCGAACCTAGAACCGAAGTAGCGTAACGCCTCGGCAATTCTATTGCGGCCGACCGCCTCGCCGCCGTGCTGCAGCAAGTCCGCCGAAAGATGCAGCGCGTAGATTCCGTCGACGGCGAAGCGTGCCGCCGCTGCCTCGACATCGCCGGCAACCCATGCCGCGAGGAATGCCTCAACGACCTCGGCTGAGGGATTTATCAACTGCGGTTCCCGATCATACGGGAGGAGCTCGCTTATCGTCCTGCGCACGCACCACTCTCGACGGTACAACCGTCGACCTCATCTGCTTGCTACTCAGCTTTGGATTGTCTGTCGCGTTAAGCATCACCCTAACGGGTGAAGGCTGCCGCTATGTTTGCCCGTCGCCGCGAATGCTAGACCCTGCCAACAAGGCGGCCAGGTCGCCCTGGCGCGGCGAGCCTGTTTTGGCCAGCACAGATTTGAGCTGAGTGCGAACTGTCTCGCGCGAGACGCCAAGGGTGGTCGCAATTGCCTCAACAGTTTGAAGCTCCGCGACGCTGCGCGCCACTCGCGCCTCAGCCGGTGTCAAGTCGAACAACCCCTGTAGAACTTCGGCGGTCGGCACCTCGGCCGGTACTACTGGTGTCACGATTAGAATTCCCGAGGCGTTGACGAATACATCGTGGGCACCGCGGCGGATGGGCAGCAGGTGAACGATAAGCGGGGGATGTTCGTGGCGCGCCGCGATCGGCAGCGATGCAATGCT
>JBAZYB010000258.1:0-5588 GCA_041659545.1 Hyphomicrobium sp. | reverse complement strand
CGGCAGCCGCGTCACCATCTCCGGCGTTGCAGGTGTCGAAGACCCCAACGCCGAGCATGCCGTCTGGAACTACCAGCTGCACGCAGGCGAGGGTTCGTTCGCAGCCGAGGAATTCAAGGTTCCGCCGGTGGCGCTGGAGGAATGGCGTGCCAGCGGACGAATTCTCCCCCATCGCGGCGCGGTGGAACTGGCGGAGTTCCGGCTGCGCGCTGGCGGTGCCGATATCTCCCTGACCGGCAGCCTAGTGGCCGGCGCCGAGCCTGCCAGTACGCACATCGAGGGTACCTTCAGCCCCATGTCGCTCAATACGGTGAAAGCCTTGTGGCCAAAGGCGATAGCGCCCGGCGCCCGCGAATGGGTCGGTGAGCGCGTTGACGCCGCTTCGGTCCTTGGCGGCAAGTTCCGCTTCCTCAGCGGCGACAACGCGGCGCCCGGCCTGAGCATGGGTGCGCAGGAGCACCAGCTCTCTCTGCTGCTCGATGTCGCCGATATAGAAACGCGCGTCATCGATGCCCTGCCGCCCATCGTGGCGCCGCACGCAACCGTGCGCATAGAGAACGACGCGCTCGAAGTCGTCATTCCCGAGGCGGGGATCGTCCTTGCACCGGACCGCCAGCTCCCCTTGGAGGCAGGGCGCTTTACCGCCGTCGACATTATGAACGAGGTGCCGACCGGTGAGGTCGTCTTCTCCTCGCAAGCGTCTCTCGGTGCGGTGATGGAGCTGATCGGTCGGTCGCGCCCGGCGTTCCTTGAGGAGACCGGCCTGCCGCGCGAAGGTATCGAAGGCAAGGTCGACGCGAAGTTCAAGATCGGCATGCCGCTTCTAGCCGACTTGCCCGACGGCGCCGTCAAGATCGATGGCAAGGCACGCCTCACGGACGGACGCGTTAAGCAATTGCTCAGCGCCTATCAGGTTCAGGGCGCCAGCATCGACGTCGACATCACCGAAAAGGCGGCCGGCGCCAACGGCCAGATGCTCATCAATGGCGTACTGGCAAAATTGAATTGGCAGCGCATTTTCGACGCGCCGATGGACAAGCAACCGCCGCTGCGCCTGACGGCAACTCTAGATAATACCGATCGCAGCCAACTCGGCCTCGACGTCAATCATATCGTTCAGGGTGTAGTGCCGATCGAGCTGACGGTCGGGCGCGACGCGGGCGACCAGCCGGTCATCCGCCTGCATGGCGATCTGACCAACGCCGATCTCGTGTTTGAGGCCGTAGGCTGGCGCAAGCCGCCTGGACGCTCGGCAGCTCTCCAGTGCGATATCGTCAGCGGCAAGAACGGCGGCACGGAGCTGCAGAATTTCAAGGTTGCCGGCGACGACATCGCCATTGAGGGCAAAGTCTCCGTTGGCGCCGACAATCGCATGCGCGAGTTCAGCTTCCCTGATTTCTCGCTCAACGTCGTGACGCGCATGGAGCTGCAGGGGCGCCTCGGCAACGACGACGTCTGGAAAGTGAAGGTCCGCGGCACGACCTTCGACGGGCGAGACTTCTTCCGCTCGCTGTTTTCTCTCGGGCAGCTCACCGAGAAGCCGCAGCCCAAGCCGAAGAATCCGCGCGAAGGTATCGACGTCGATGCAGAGATCGGCACGGTCATCGGCCACCGCGAAGTATCCGTTCGCGGCATCAAGATGAAGCTGCAGAAGCGTGGCGACAAGCTGACGGCCCTCGACGTGCGCGGTACGATTGACGGCGGCCAGCCGATTGCCGTGGTGCTGCGCCAGGATCCCGGCCAGCCGCGCAAGCTCCTCGCCGATTCGACGGATGCCGGCCAAGCTTTCAAGCTGATCGACTTCTATCCCAACATCCAGGGCGGCCGTGTGCGCCTCGAGGTCAATCTCGATGGCAAGGGCGCGGCCGAAAAGACCGGAACCTTGTGGGTAGAGAACTTCCGCATTCTGGGCGACCCGGTCGTCTCGGAAGTTTTCAGCGGTGCCGATGACGGTCGCCCCGCAATCGACGGCGGCAGCGGTCGTCCCCGCAAGCGCATGGTGCGCGAGGTGTTTGATTTCACGCTGATGAAGGTGCCGTTCTCGGTTGGCTATGGTCAGTTCGTGATGAGCGACTCGCAGCTGCGCGGCCCGATGCTGGGTGCCTCGATCCGCGGCAAAGTCGATTACAAAATGCGCCGCGTGAATCTCGGCGGCACCTACGTGCCGTTGCAGGGTTTGAGCAGCGCATTGTGCGAGATCCCGCTCTTCGGCCAGATCATCACCGGTCCCAAGTGCGAGGGCATCTCGGGCATGACGTTCGCCATCCAGGGCTCGATGGACAGGCCGCAGGTGATCGTCAATCCGCTGTCGATGCTTGCCCCCGGCATCTTCCGCGACATCTTCCAGATGACGCCGTTCGATCCCAAGGTGCAGCGCCGAGACGACGACCCGCCGTCTGGAGAGCCGAGCACGCGTGCCTCCAGCACCACGATCGGCACGCCGGCGGATGTGGGTGAGCCCACTGTCGCACCGGGCACGGTGATGGGAGGCGACACTATCGACGGCTGGTCCTCGCAGACCGTCTCCCCGCCGACCCGCAAGCGCTAGTAATCGCTGTTCCTGCGCCGGCGGCCGGCTCCCGCAGGGGGGTACAACTTCCGTGCCAGGGGCCGGCTCCGCGAAGCGGAGTCGCCAGCGCCAAAAATAAAGCCCGCTACACCGGCTTCAGCAGCACGTGCTTCTTCCTGCCGAGCGACAGCTTGATGGAACCGTCGGCTGCAATATCTCCCGGCCCCAGTTGCGCCTTCTCATCCGCCACCGGCTGATCGTTCACCTTCAGCCCGCCGCCCTGGATCTGCCGCCGCGCTTCCCCGTTCGATTTGACCAGCCCCGCGTTGACGAACGCCGTCAGCACGCCAAGACCCGCGGCAAGCTCGGCGCTGGCGATTTCGTATGTCGGCAAGCCCTCTGCACTGGCGCCCTGCTCGAACGTCTTGCGCGCCGTTTCGGCGGCGGCCTCGGCGTTGGCCCGGCCATGCATCAGCGCCGTCGCTTCCGTGGCCAGCGTCTTCTTCGCGTCGTTGATCTCAGCGCCCTGCAGCCCCGCAAGTTTGGCGATCTCCGTCATCGGCAGTGTCGTGAACAGCTTCAGGAAGCGTTCGACATCGCCGTCCTCGGTGTTGCGCCAGAACTGCCAGTAATCGTAGGGCGACAGCCTGTCCGCGTTCAGCCACACGGCGCCCGCGGCGGTCTTGCCCATCTTCGCGCCCGACGATGTAGTCAGCAGCGGGCACGTCAGCGCATAGAGCTGGTGCGTGCCCATGCGCCGCCCCAGGTCGATGCCGTTGACGATGTTGCCCCACTGGTCCGAGCCGCCCATCTGCAGGTTGCAGCCGTAGCGTCGTGCCAGCTCGACATAGTCGTAGGACTGCAGGATCATGTAGTTGAATTCGATGAACGACAGCTCCTGCTCGCGCTCGAGCCGCATCTTGACCGAGTCCATCGTCAACATGCGGTTGATCGAGAAGTGCCGTCCGACATCGCGCAGCATCTCGATGTAGTTGAGGCGCGTCAGCCACTCGGCGTTGTCGACCATGACGGCATCCGTCTTGCCGCCACCAAAGCGAATGAACTTACCGAATGTCGACTTGATCGATTCTTTGTTGGCATCGATCTGATCGTAAGTGAGCAGCCGGCGCGTTTCATCGCGCCCCGAGGGATCGCCCACCCGCGTCGTACCCCCACCCATGAGAGCGATGGGCTTGTTGCCTGTTTCCTGCAGCCAGTGCAGCATCATGATCGACAACAGGTGCCCGACGTGCAGCGAATCCGCCGTGCAGTCGTAGCCGACGTAGGCGATTGCCTCGCGCTTGGCCGCCAGTTCATCGAGAGCTGCCAAGTCTGAACATTGGTGGATGTAGCCACGTTCAGTAAGAATCTTCAGAAAGTCGGATTTGAGATTGGTCATCGCTTCGCTATCACAGTCTGCCGGCCCCTCGCGGCGGCGGGCGGAACATGCACGGGAAGGTGCTTATGGGCAAGTTACAGCGCGCACTCGGGCTGATGAGCGGTACGTCGATGGACGGCATCGACGTGGCCCTGCTCGATACGGACGGCGATCGCGAGTTACGCCACGGCCCGGCCGCCAGTTTCCCCTATCCAGCTGAAATCAAGGTTCGCCTGCGTACAGCGCTCATAGAGGCAAAGGGTCTGGCCGAGCGCGGGGAAAGGCCCGGTTGCCTGGCCGAGGTGGAGCGCGAGCTGACCGAGCTCAACGCCGCTGCCGTGGATCGCTTCCTGCGCACCAATGGCCTCGACAAGCGCCAGCTCGACCTCATTGGCTATCACGGCCAGACGGTGCTGCACGACACTGGCCGCCAGTTGACTGTGCAGCTCGGCAACGGGCAGCTGCTGGCGGAGCGCACCGGTGTCGATGTCGTTTTCGATTTGCGCGCTGCCGACGTCGCCGCGGGCGGGCAGGGGGCCCCCTTGGTGCCGGCCTATCATCGGGCGCTGGCAGCCACGATGCCCGAGCTGCCGGTGGTGTTCCTCAATGTCGGCGGGGTTGCCAACGTCACGTGGATCGGTCGTGACGGGCGCATGCTTGCCTTCGACACCGGCCCTGGCAACGCGATGATCGATGATTGGGTTCTCGCCCGCACTGGCGCCGCCCACGATGTCGACGGCGCGTTGGCCGCGCACGGTCGCTGCGATCAAGACGCGCTGCAGATGCTGCTCACCAACAGCTATTTCGGCAGGCCTCCGCCCAAGTCGCTCGACCGCAATGACTTCAGCCCCGATCCCGTCGCTGGCCTATCGCTCGAAGACGGCGCTGCAACGCTCGCCGCCTTCGCCGCGGCCGCGATCGGCCGGGCGCGCGAACACATGCCCGAGGAGCCGCATATGTGGATCGTGTGCGGCGGCGGGCGCAAGAACAAGACGCTGATGGGTATGATCGCCGCCAATGTGCCAAACGCGGTGGTGCCGGCTGAGGCGTTGGGGCTCGATGGCGATTTCATCGAGGCCGAGGCCTGGGCCTATCTCGCCGTGCGCTCGGCTTTGAAGCTGCCGATCACCTTTCCCGAAACGACGGGCGCGCCGGCGCCGATGACCGGCGGCATTCTCCTTGCCCCTCGGTGAGCCCGCACCCAATCCGGAAGCGTGTAGCCACCGCGGAAGATCAACGCAAGCTATCGCGCAGTGCCTGCTCGAGACCGAGCGTGATACGCGCGAGCTTCTCGTAATTGACCTTGTCCGGCAGGTCTGACGGCGTGTGGTACTCGGGGTAGCGGAATAACGCCGTGTCGGTGATCATGATCCCCGGATAGCCGAACATGTAGAACGACCAATGATCTGACCAACCGATCCCGTCGACAAAGTCCGGCGCCGTGCCGCCGATGGTCGGAAACTGCGCGTGACGGCGGAATCTACCCACGATGTCGTGCAGGAATGCGCGGCCACCCGGTAGCGCCACGAAGGCGACGAAGTTGGCGACGTCGGGGAATATGAGATCGAACGGAGCTGGATACTTCTGCGTGCCGGCTTTGTCGGAGAACGCGCCGAGTGTCTCCAGCGAGATCATTCCGATCAGCTTCTCATCCGCCGCCTTCAGGCTCTTGGCATATTGGTAGCTGCCCATGTCCGGGGT
>JBAZYB010000257.1:4010-5593 GCA_041659545.1 Hyphomicrobium sp. | reverse complement strand
TCTCCTGCAGGATGTCCGGAAATCGCGCCCGCATGTCGTCGAGGAACCGATACATCCCGGCGATGTGTTTCGCCTCGGCGATCCCGACGCGATCCGCCGCATCCATCTTCCGCCAGACCGGGCCGGGATCCATGTTGAAATCCTGGCGGTAAACATCAATTCCATGCTTCTCGATCATTCCGTAAACCGTGCCTTGAATCCACTTGAGCGCCTCGGAATTGCCGAAATCAACGAGCTGCCCGTGCCGGTATTCCGGATGCGTCTGCAGGATCGGCGCGGAATCGGTCATGCGCTCCGGCTCAAACCAGAGCAGGAATTTCAGGCCCGCCTTGTGGACCGCGGTGGCAATCGGCAGCAGGTCACCGGTCGGATGCGTCGTCGTATTGACCCGCCAGTCGCCCACGAACTTCGCCCAGTGTGGCCCACAGTTGGAATACAACTCGTCCTCGTGCGGCGCTCCATACCAGCCGGCATCCACCCAATACGTGTCGAACGGCATCTTGTTCTCGACGCAGTATCGCAGCACGTCGGCCATCATCTGCGGCGTCTTGTTCCCACCTCCCGATGCGACCGCTAGAATCGGCGGAATCACTCGCCCCTTGGAATCGCGCGGAACCTTGTTCTCAAGCATGAACCGATGGAGCAGCGTCTTGAATTCCCGCCGCGTTTGGTTCTTGCGGACAAAAACGGTGATGGATGGCTGGCGGACCGTTTCCCCCGGCATGAGCCGGAAGTGTGTCCGCTCCATGCCGATCTCGACATCAACCGCCTTGCCTGTATTCGCAAACCGCGCCTTCCAAGATCCCGTCCAGCCGACCGCAAACAGATAGCCGTTCTTGTCGTCGAGATTCAACTCGAGGAACGGAACATAATCGTTCGACGATCGCCCGCAGGTCGTCGTCAGGACCTGCTCTTTTCCGGCTTCAATCGTGAACGATTCCGGGATGAAGTCCGTCGCCTTGCAGGTCGAACCACGCAGGACATTTAGGGAGACGACCTTCGCGGATCCCGGCTTGTCCACGGAGAGCTTCAACGACCGAAAGTTGCTGGTGATTCCCGTCGGTTCCGTCTTCGACAGGTTCGTCAGCAAGACGGCATATTCCTCCGCGGGGAACTTCTCATAATCCTTGCAGTCCAACCTGATTTGCATCTTTCCATCCGCGGCGGTCATCGTTCTCAACTCGGCGGCGTAGTGCACAGTCTCGCTTTGCGAGTCGACCACAATCGTTTTTGAAAACAAGCCGTCGGCCTGCGCAGGTTTCCCGTCGTAATCAAAAACAGGCCAGCAGTTATTCAGCCGGTAAGCTTGTCCCTGGGCGTCCGCTTGGAGGACCGTCGCCGCCAGTGCAGCAACCAACAGCATGAGCAAATTATTCATCGGGGGCCTTCTTTATTTGTCTTCTGTCACGGCTGCGAGTTCCCGGCTTTGGCGGCGACCGGGAACATCGAAACGCGGAACTTGGCGCAGCCGTAGGGAACCAGCGTGATTCTTTCGGGCGACTTCAATCTCGCGACTGGTTCGGCCGGCAACGGATTTTGCGGCGTCGGCGTCCAGTCGCAACGCACGGCGTTGACGCGCAGCT
>JBAZYB010000257.1:0-4000 GCA_041659545.1 Hyphomicrobium sp. | reverse complement strand
CGAAACGCGGAATTTGGTGCAGCCGTAGGGAACGAGCCTGATCCGTTCGGCGGGGCCGCGTTCAGCAACCGCCGCCTCCGGCAAAAGGGGATTCCCGGCCGTGGGCGCCCAGTCGATGGGCACGGCGCGCACGGAAAGGGAAACCGGCGCGGCCAGCGGCCAGTCCCAGCGGGCAGGCATTGGCGTCCGTTCTATCGCGGGTTCGAGATCCTCGACGTCCAGGGCAAACCTCCACCGCGCATTGGGATCCGGCGTGTTGGCGTCCTTCGTGTCGGGAATCGGCAAAGCGCACAGGAGCGGACCATACGAGACAGTCGCGTAAGGCTTGCCGGGGCCGTCCGGTTCGGGAATGCCCACCTGCACCGGGCGATGCGTGGGACTCTTGGCGAGTTCGAGACTGGTGTCGCGTCTTTTTTCCACCTTGGCGGTCATCGGGAAAAGAAGCCGGACCTGATCACCCTTTCTCCATTCCCGGTCGACGCGCAGAAAACCATGACCCGTCACTGCTTTGCACTCCGCGCCGTTGATTGCGATTTCCGGCTTGGCACACCAGCCGGGAACGTGGAAATGGATCGGGAACGTCGCGGTCTGAGCAGGTCGGACCGTCATTCGTATGGTTTCCTCGAACGGATAGTCCGTCGTGCATGAAACGCATACCGAAACGTGATTGGCGACCCGAGCCGTCACCTGGCACGGGCCGTAGCAGACGACCGCCAGACCGTTGTCGCGCGTCGCCATCCACATGTTCGACAGATAATCCGGCAGAATCCTGTTTAGCGCGGCGGTGCAACACAGCGGGTTGTGCTTTCGCTTGTAATCGCATCCTGACCCGCGAGGGCCGTCCGGAAAAGTCGGTGCTCCGGCGGCAAACCGGTTTGGACTCTGGAAATAGACGTGTGTTTTGCAGTCTCGCGACAGGACTGCCGGAGCCGCGTTGAAGAACGCCCGCTCTATCCGGTCCGCCATCTTCCCGTCGCCGGTCACCAGCAACAGATCCCGTTGCGATTCGATATACATTGCGACGTCACAGGTTTCGGTGCCCCGGAATGCGCCCGTTGGATGATACCATTCGTCGGCCACCGGCACCCCGTAGGGCTGCATGGCCACGCGGTTGATCCATTCGTCCCAAGCCAGCACGGCACTCAAGTAGTTGGAGTTTCCCGTCCAAAGATACCCGACCATCCAAGGCGTCAGATGCCGCAGGAACATCACACCGTGCGCATTGGCGACCGTCCGATTCGGCCCAGCACCCGGCAGGGTCGAGAACTCCCGGCTCCGCTGCGGAAGCGTGCCTGTGCAACCGTCCTTGAACATCGTGTCCAACGCCGCGGCAATCCCCGGGTTGCCCGACCAAACATACGTGTTGTATGCGGGAAACAGATTGGTCGTCCGATGCTTCGCGCGGAGCAATGCCGCCGGGTCGGTGGCGTAAGCCTTCTCGAGCGCTGACAGAACGTGTTGGTCACCCGTTGCGGCAAAATACTGGAATAAGGCTCCGCCCAAGAGTCCTGAAGTGCCAAGAGGGAATCCTTCGTTCGCCGCATATAAAGCCTTCCAGTTCTCCGGGTCGTTTCGGTCAAGCCAGGGCAGGAACAGGATGCCATTGGTAGTGTTCATATTGTCCGCAACAGCGTATAATCGCCGTTTCGCCTGTTGCAGCAGCGCGTCGTCCTTTAGCGCAAATCCCAGTTGAACCAGTCCGTCAAACCAATACCCTCCGCCCTCGAACGACCAAGAGCCGCGGTGCCAAGCCAGCTTTTCCCCGGTCGGTTTGAAGTCGGGCGTCCATGCCCGTTTGAACTCGTCATCCACATCATCCATGTGCTCCGTATAACCGTCTTTGACGCTCAAAGCCCAGTCGCGCAGCCAGCCCGCCGGCTCCACCGCACCCGGCGGCAGCGCGATGAACGCCGGCCGCGTCGGCGGCTCGAACGGACGCGCGTAGTTTACTACCTCGCTGGTCTTCAGATCAGCCGCATTCGTGGCGGATGCCAACGCCAATATCACAGCCACCATTATGTGCCGCATTTTCATTTCCTTTGATTCGTTGTTGACGTCTGACTGACCGGGATCGGCTCACGATCATTTTGATGGCGGCTCACCAATCCCTTGAACACTTAGTGAAAACTCTGAACAACCGTGACGCTCTCAAGGAGTTGGCGCAGGACTGCCAGATGGCCCTGTTTCAGGGCATTCTGGATTGCGGCGGCCAGCGCGTTCGTGTCTGCGGGCAGCTTTTCATCGGCGGACTGTTTCACACTTATTTTCTCCAGAACAGTCTCAGTGTCACGGGTCAGTTGCGCGACGATGTCCGCCGGAGGTGAGGCGGTGAAACCGGCGATTCCGACATTCGGCGACAGCGCAAACGACTGCAACTCGTAAGGCCCCAACGTCAGCGGCCACGTTTCAGCGGTTTGGGTCTTTGCGTTTGTGGACAGGTTGACGGTTTTTCCCGTGGCGTGTGTGAGCCGAACGACGACTTTCACGGGATAATACTCGCGATTTACCAGATAAACGTAGCGTTTTCCGCCGTGAACCAGCGTTCGCACGGTCACGGGATCGGCGTTTTCCCCAACCGTCTCAAACTTCTTGGCGGGCAGCGCACGATACGCCAGCGCGAAAGGCTGTATCAGATCCGCATGACCTCTGTCGAGCGTCAGACCGCCGCGCGAAATCACAATGGGATCAAACCGGGCCAGCGCATTTGCATAGTGTCGCATGAAATGGACACCGCCGGAAAATGCGGGCGTTATACGGAGTTGTGCTTCCGGCCACCAGAAGCCGTCCTTGGGATACTCCGATCCCATCCGACAGATGCCCTCCGCAGGTTTTCCTAGAATGACCGCCAGTTCACGCGCTTGGACGTCATTGGGATCGCAGGACCACCACTTATGCTTGCCCCAGCGCTCGATCCAGGTGTTGAAAATGTTGACGGTTTCGCAGGTGGCTGAACTGGCCGTTATCGAATCCGCACACGGACCCAGCGCGTTCAGGCCCGCAGTGAGCGTGATTCCCGGCTCTTTGTTGATCGCCGCAGCGTCAATGCCGGCATCGCGTCCGCCGCTCGGTGAGATGGCGAGCCGCAAGTCGGGGCGCACTTTCACCAGCTCATCGCGCATCCGGCGGATGAGGTCCGTGATTTTCACGCACCGCCAAGCGACCCACTTCTCACGCATCTCCTTCGAGGTCAGGAAGGCGTATCGCTTGGAGAACCGGTCGGGGAGTTTACCGTCCACCGGCACCTTGATGCCGCTTTCCTGTTCGAACAGGCGAATGGTGGTGTCGTCGTAGCCGTATCGGATGGAGCCGAACCCCAGAGTGGAGGAGCTGTAACAAAAGATGTGGATACCCTTGTAGGATGGGTGTTTTCCGTAGCGGGTGGCGATCTCGCGGACTGAGCCGATGAGCGCGCTCTGAACGACCGGATGCACCGGATTGAAAAGGGGGCCGACCGCACCGCCGCCGTCCTTTTGTTCCCCGTATTGCAACGGACACTGACCCCATGATTTCCCCTGTTCCCGACACTCCTTCTGTCGCTCGAAATTGCGGACGTTATACTCGCCGGTCCAGTCGCCCGCGCCGCTCTGCACCTTGTCGTCGGCCCGCATGTTGTTGATGGTGTCTGCACCGGCTTTGATAGCCTCCAGATCAATGTTCATCTTCTCCATGAGACTCCCCAACCGGATATAGGTGACTTGGGAGACGAACTCGAGGTTCTCCTTGTCGAAGCGATTGAGCAGCCTCTCCACCCAATCCTCCGGATGCGATGTCCAGCGGATATAGAGGTTGCGATTTGTTCCCGCCACAGACCAATCGAAATAGCTCGCGGGTTCGGTTTCGGACGGATAGAGGGGGCTATGATACCAGATGATGGGATAGGTGAGGCGGTTCATGCCCGAGTGCTTCGCGAAAGTGACCATGCGGTCCAACCACGTATCAAACGTCAACGCGCCAAGGTCTGACGAGTGACAGCACGGGTCTTCGTAACTGATTCCCATCG
>JBAZYB010000256.1:0-5608 GCA_041659545.1 Hyphomicrobium sp. | reverse complement strand
CGCGTTCCTTCCTCACCCGAGCAGGCGGGCGACGTTCTGAAACCAAGTGACGAGAGGGCCTGGGAGATAGATGCCGGCCGCGAGGACCAGCGCGAGATGCGCGAAAAGCGGCAAGTAGGAGGCTTCGACGGGCGCCTTGCTGCCGGTCGGTTCGCCGAAGGCCATACCGCCCAGGCGAAGCATCAGAGCGCCCAAGGCGACGAGAATCCCGAACACGAGGGGAATGGCCAGGAGCGGCTCGCGGGCAAACGTGGAGCTCACGATCAAGAACTCGCTCATAAAAATTCCGAGCGGGGGCAGGCCGGCGATGGCCACGACGCCGACAACGAGACCCCAACCCAAGAGCGGGTGGCTCTCGGTCAGTCCGCGGATCTCGGACAGCCGCTGCGTTCCCTTGACCTGTGAGATGTGGCCCACCGCGAAAAAGATCGCCGACTTGGTCAGGCTATGCATCGTCATGTGCAGGAGGCCTGCGAAGTTGGCGAGTGGGCCGCCCATGCCGAAGGCAAAGGTAATGAGACCCATGTGCTCGATCGAGGAGTAGGCGAACAGGCGTTTGATGTCGCGCCGCTGGTAGAGCATGAAGGCCGCGAAGACGAGCGATAAGAGCCCCATTCCGGCCATCAGCGGGCCAGGAGCGATCGCCGCTGGGTTGGCAGCAAGCAACATCTTGAAGCGCAACACGGCATAGAGCGCCACATTGAGAAGCAGTCCCGAAAGGACCGCTGAAATCGGGGTCGGGCCCTCCGCATGCGCATCGGGCAGCCAGGCGTGCAGCGGTGCAAGGCCGACTTTGGTACCGTATCCCAGCATCAGGAAGACGAAGGCAACGTTCAGCATCTCGGGGCTGAAATCCCGAGCCTTGTCGATGAGCAAAGTCCACACCATGGCATCGTGGCCCTCGCCAATCACCGGTCGCGCAGCCATGTAGACGAGGATTGTGCCGAACAGCGCCAGCGCAATGCCGACACTGCCGAGAATGAAATATTTCCACGCCGCTTCCAGCGCCTCGGGGGTGCGATAGATGCCGACCATTAAAACGGTAGTAAGTGTGGCAAGCTCGATCGCCACCCACATGAGACCGATGTTGTTGGCGAGCAGACCCAGGTTCATGGCGAACATGAGCGCCTGATACATCGCGTGATAAAAGCGCAGGTGAATCGGCGTCAATCTGCCGATCTCGATTTCGTGCGCGATGTAGCTGGCACTGAACACGCTTGTCGTGAGGCCGACGAACGTTCCAAGCACCACAAAGACGACGTTGAGGTCGTCAACGAAGAGATAGTGGCCTGGAACCGGGCGCACGAAAAGCAGCGACAGCGCCGCAAGAAACGTCAACAGCGTCGCCAGCACATTAAGTCGAGCCGTCAGTCTGTAGCCGGGGAGCAGCGCCAGCAGCAGGGCCGACACGCCTGGGATGACGAGGATGGCGACGACGGGCTCGAATGGCAGTCGCGCAAGATCGAAACTCATCGCCGGTCACCGCGAAATTCGTCGATGATATGCACGTCGACCGAATCGAACCGCTCCCGAATGCGGAACAGGAAGACGCCGATCACGATAAAGGCGACGAGCACGGAAAACGCCACGCTGATTTCAACCACCAGCGGCATACCTTTGGCTCCGGCAGCCGCCAGGATGAGGCCGTTCTCTAGCGACATGAAGCCGACAATCTGGCTAACGGCGTTGCGCCGCGTCACCATCATCAAGAGGCCCAACAGCACTACAGAAAGCGCAAGCGCCAGATCCTCGCGCGCTAGCGGTTCGGCGCCGGCGGTCGCCCGCAACATGACGACCATCGATAAGGCCACGAGTCCGATTCCCAAAAGCATGGTGGGCGCGATGCCGCCTACGGTCTCGATCGAGCGGTGGATGCCGAGTCGCACGACCACGCGATGCAACGCCACAGGAATAACGATGGCCTTGAGCACGAGGGCAATCGCGGCCGTTACGTAGAGATGCGGCGCGTCCTGAATATAGGCTTGCCACGATACAGACAGCGAGAGCACCACGGCGTGCAGCGCAAAGACGTTGAGGAGGCTGAACATCCGATCTTGGTAGAGCATCATAAAGCTGACGAGGACCATGCCCCCAGCGAGCATGTGGGCGACATCGAGGTCGAAGGTTCCCATCAGAAGCTCCCCGAAATGAAAAGCAGTAGCGTGCCAAGGAGGCCGAGCATGAGCGCCACGCCCAGAAATTCCGGCACGCGAAAGACGCGCATTTTGGCGATCGAGGTCTCGAAGAGCGCGAGCAGGAACCCTCCGACCAACAGCTTGCCCGCGTAGCTGATGGTGCCGATCGCATATGCCGCGGCACCACTGCCCGGCGTTGCAATGCCCCACGGGAAAAAGATGCAGGCGATGAGGGAGATATAGATCAGCAATTTGAGCGCTGCAGCGAGCTCGAGCACGGCCAGGTGACGGCCCGAATACTCGAGTACCATCGCCTCGTGCACCATCGTGAGTTCAAGGTGCGTGGCCGGATTGTCAACGGGGATGCGCGCGTTCTCGGCCAGCGCGACTATGATGAGCGCGATGAGCGCCATCCCGAGCGAGACTCGCAAGGTGACATTGGCGAGCATGAAATCGGCTACCGCCGATAGTTGCGTGGAGCCCGCGACGAGGGCGACGGTGAACACGATCATGATCATGGCCGGCTCTGCGAGCGAGGCAAACATCATCTCGCGACTTGAGCCGATGCCCCCGAAGCTCGTGCCGACGTCCATGCCGACAAGAGCGAGGAAGAACCTCGCGGAGCCCAGCAGCGCCGTGATCGCGATCAGATCCGCCGCCCAACTGAACTCCAGTCCCGTGGCAAAGGTCGGGATCAGGGCGGCGGCGACCCACGTCGCAGCGAAGATTAAATAGGGGCCGGCGCGAAACAGCCACGACGCATTATCAGCGAGCACGACCTGCTTGCGGATCAGCCGGAGCAGATCGCGATACGGCTGGAAAATGGGAGGCCCTTGGCGGCGCAGGAGCCGCGCCTTCACCTTGCGCGTGAACCCCAGCAGAAATGGCGCCAGGATCAGCACCAGGAGCATCTCCGCGCCCTGTACGGCGAGCCTTGGGATCAAGTCCATATCGCCACCACGAGCAGCAGCGCGACGAGCGCGCCGAAAACGAGACTGAGGTACTGGCGGATCGACAAGAACTGCAGGGTGTTCATCCTTTCAGACGCGAACGCCACCCAGCCCTCGATCGGCGCGTAGATCAGGTCCCACACGAGATCGCGCAGCCTGATGTCGATGCGTGCTGGTCGCCCATCGCCCGGCAGGCGCATCTCAACACGCTCACGCGCCAGGAAGACACCTGCGAACACGCGGCGCAGCGGCTGCGCGAAGCTGTCGGCCGTGTACTGGGTCGCCGGCCGCGGATCGGGATAGCCGCAGTCCCAGGCCGGGCCACGGCGGACGGCGCGCGAGGCAAAACGATGAATGGCCTCGACGGCGAGCATTGCCGAAATCGCGATAAAGGCGAAGACGAGCAGCCCGTTATAGGAACTCCGGCTCTCGGCCACCGGTACGATGGAGAACCAGGGCAGAGCGGCTTGTTGCGGCATGCGCTGCCCGACGAGATCCTGGGCGACAGGCCCAAGGGCGTCGATGATGAACCCAGGAAGAATGCCCGCAAGCAAGCACAGGCCAAGCAGTATCGACATTGCCGCAAGGGAGAAAGCGTCCGTCTCCCAGGCATCGGCCGCGGCGACCGATCGTGGCCGCCCGAGGAACGTTATGCCGTAGGCGCGCACAAAACAGGCGGCCGAAAGGGCAGCGCCAAGCGCCAGCATCGCGCCGGCCGCTGGCACCAGGAGCTTCAGTCCCCACTCGGGGAGATCGGGACTGAGCAAGACTGCCTGGAATACCAGCCACTCGGATACGAACCCATTGAGCGGCGGGAGCGCGGAGATGGCGACGCAGCCGCCCAAGAAGGTGAATGCCGTCCACGGCATTCGATGAATGAGACCGCCAAGCTTTTCGATATCGCGCGCGCCCGTGGAGCCGAGCACGGCTCCCGCACCGAAGAACAGCAAGCTCTTGAAGAGCGAGTGATTGAAAGCGTGCAGCAGCGCCGCCGTAAAGGCCAGCGCCGCCGCTGTAGTCATGTCATTCGCCCTAAAGGCCAGAGCCAATCCCAAGCCGACGAAGATGATGCCGACGTTCTCGACCGTGCTGTAGGCCAAGAGCCGCTTGAGGTCGCGCTGCATGACCGCGTAGAGCACGCCAAGCACGGCAGTCACGCTGCCGAGCACCAATACCACGCTGCCCCACCACCACACCGGCTGCCCGAGCAGGTCGAATACGATGCGAATGAAACCGTAGACTGCGACCTTGGTCATGGCGCCGCTCATCAATGCCGAGACATGGCTCGGTGCAGCCGGATGGGCGAGCGGCAGCCACACATGCAGAGGTACGAGCCCAGCCTTGGAGCCGGCTCCCAACAGAACGAGCCCGAGCACCAGCCCACGGTGCCAATCGGCGGCTTCCGCACCGCGCATATCGGCGAACGCGTAGTTTCCAGCAGGGCCGGCGAGCAGCCCGAACGCCAAGAGAAGCGCCAGGGTGCCGAAGCTCGCCATCACGATATAGATGTAGCCGGCACGCCGATTGTCGGCATCGTGATGGTAGGTCATGACGAGGAGCCACGACGTCAGCGACATGAATTCCCAGGCGAAGAGGAAGCTGAATGCGTCGGCCGACAGGATGACGAGGTTCATGCCGGCGAGGAACGCTGCGTAGAACGGCAGCACCCGGCCCGGGTTCTTTTCATGCTCGCCGTACCCGAGCGCGAACAAGCTGGCCACGGCGGCTGCGAGATTGACGATGACCAGGAAAAAGGCGGCGAGAGGATCGAGGGCAAAACGCGCCCCGATCCAGGGCAAGCCGACGGGGAGCTGGAGGTGCTCCACGTTGCCGGCGCTGACCAGGAGCTTGCTGCATGCGGTGAATAGGATCGCGAGGCACACCAGCAGGCACGCCGAATAAGTCAGGCGGGAGCCGATCGCCAATCGCTGCGTAACTATTCCCAGCAGGGCGATGACGAGCAACCCCGCTACGCCCCATAGCGTTACCGCAACCGCCATCGCCAGCTACCTCTGCCGAGACGACATCGCACGGGAGTCAAGTCGAAGCATTCTGTTGCATCCTCTCAATCGGGCTCAGGACTTGAGGCGAACTCCGCGACCACCCGACAAGCTGGCTGCCCCTTCGGCGATGAGCTCGAGGCCGGCCGCGTGCAAGGCGGTCACGAGCTTCGTCAGCGAATCGACGTTGCCGCGGATCATGCCGTCGCTCGCTTCCATCCGTTGAATCGTTGGCAGCGAGAGGCCCGCGAGCTCAGCGAGCTTGCGCTGATCTATTCCAAGCAAGGCGCGGGCGCCTCTGAGCTGAGCGGACGTTATCATGCGTCCTATCTGAGTATTGATGTCTGGTGCATTATATTTGCCTGTCTGGGCGTATGTCACCCGGAAACGTGGCGAAAGGGGCCAGAGCCTGTGGATTTCGCATGGCGTGAACCCCTCATGCGTGGGATTCCCCGCCGTATCCGCGCAATTCTACCGGGCAATGTTAGCGCTTGATGCTAGGATGCCTATCTGGCGCACCGCC
>JBAZYB010000255.1:0-5642 GCA_041659545.1 Hyphomicrobium sp. | reverse complement strand
AGGGGCTGACTGCGCGGCTGAGGGCCTTGCTTGCGGGGGGGAAGCGAACAGGACAACTGGCAATATCAACGCTGTCGTCCCGATGGCTCGTGATGATGACTTCAGCATGATCTCCTCCTTCCGAGACGATCCACAGCCACGTCCACTTCGATTGAACAAATCCTACCGTCTTCGTCCGCCCCAACGTTGCCAAATCAGCCGCGCGCCGCCAAGCGTCACGCGGCGCGTCGGCTGCATTTGGATGTTAGCCGGCTTTGGGTTCGACCCCGGGTACACCCGTCCGTTCACGTTCGACCTGCACCCAGCGCGCCGATCTGCGTGAGGAGCGTCAGGGAGTCAACCAAGCTCCAGCGTTCGATGCACTGTCCTTCAACAAATCGCAAGATCGTAAAGCCTGACACCGAGACCGCTTTTCCGGATGACGGTACTCCCTGAAACGGTCTAGCATGGGTGCCTTCAATGACCAACCGGCAAGCCACCCTATCTCCCGCACTGACCATGTCCTTGAGGACGAGCTGCGATCCTGGGAACGCCTGCCACCAGTCCTCATAGAACCTTCGGACATTGGCAAAGCCAGGTTCAACACCTGCGTAGCCATGCAAGACCACGTCCGCACCATAGAGTCGAAGGTACTCTGGCAGGTTGCCCCGATTCCAATTGTCAATCGCCTGCTCGATAGCTCGCTGATTCGACGTTTCAGAATTCGTACTCATCGATGATCCGATATCTCCTGGTCCGGCTAACGCCTGCGGTTCACTTGCGGCGGCTGCACCCCGCGCCCGCGAGCTGCCCCAGTGTTACCGCGGCCGCCGACAAGTGCAACCGCTTGTTAGGCTTCATCGCTTTAGCAGTGCCAGAGCTTCCCGGTGCTGGTCTAGGTCGTTGATGAACAAGCGAAGCAGGTCTCCGCGTGCGATCTTTGTGTTCCGATAACCCAAGTCGCGGCGGATCGCCAGCATCAGATCTTCCAAAGTCGCGAGGACCGCAATTGGGCTACCGACCTCGCTGATCTTCAGCGAGGCGACGCGGAACTCACCGAACTGCTTCAGGACGGAGTCGGAACTCCAAACGATGAGGTTCTCCGTCAAAGCGCCGTATCGTGTGACCATCTCCGCTTCTGCCATTTTAGGTACGCCAGGCTTTCCACTGTGCAGCACACCAAAGATGAAGGAGATCAAACTCTCGTACACCGGGACTTTCTTCAATCGGGTCTCTCGCTCGAACGCGTCCCTCCGCTCGAGGTACTTCCCCACCGCGACGGACAGAACCGACACGAGAACGGCGGCTCCCGCTGCCACGATTGCGGTAGCCAACTCCGATTGAATCTGCCCGAGCCAGAGGAGGGCAGAACGGGCTGCTGAAAACACAACCCAGATCGCAGTTCCGATCAGAGCCAGTCCGACGAGTCCCCATGCCCATTGTCTGAAGTTCGTCACGATTCGTCCTTGAAAGCCTAACGCCCGGCTTCAGCCGCGGCGCCCATTCGCGCGGATTGTGCCACGAAAGTTCGCCGACGTCGGCTGCAAGCCGTGTTAGGCAGCTCCTTCTGGTAAACGGGCACTGCGAAAGATGGTGGCCCAAGCCGCCCGGTCCTCCACACTGAGCACGTCCAGTTCCTCGAAGAGCTCGCGCGCAAACTCCACGTCGCCCAGACCACTGGCAGTGATGAGTCCACGATCCCGTACGGCCGGACTGTCCACGTAGTTCGCCGCCTCGGCATATCCAGGAACGCTCGAACGAAGATACTCAAGGCCATTGCTCGTGTGGCGACGCCCACGCAGAAGGCCGAGGCGGGCGATCGCTACCGTGGCCGCGCAAATCGCAGCGATCGGAGCGCCTTGCGAATCGAGGCGGTTCAACAACTGTTCGAGTTCCGATTCGACGGGCGAGTTCTCCCATCGGTCCCCACCGGGGAGAATGAACACCGCCACATCCGAAGAGACGACGTCGGCAACGGTCACCGAGGGCAAGATGGTGAGGCCGCCCATGGAACGGACCGGCCCCGATGTCAGTCCGACGGACTCGACTCGATACTGGCCCTGCCGTCGCAACTCGGCAACCGCGTGGGCAGGTTCCCAATCGGCGAACCCTTCGACGACGAGCAGGTAAACGGCCTTGTCTCGCATGTTGTCTTTTGTTTCGTTGCCGCTTGGGCTGCCTAACGGCAGGCTTCAGCCGCGGCGGCTCATTGTGGTGCAAGCCGCCGTCGGCTGCAAGCCGTGTTAGGCGCCATTTGGCGGACTGTTTTGCTCGTTCTTCCACTTTTGCACCAGTTCGGGATTCGCTTTTGTGAATACCCAGCCATGGACGTAACGGAGGAAGATCTCAGTGGATGCTCGGAACGCATCGACTGCTTCGATGTAGATCCAGCTTGGAAGGGGCTTGTCCTCGGCTGCGATCTTGATCGTTATCGACCGATCTCCTTCTTGACTGCCCTCGGCTGGGCCCATCGCGCTCAAGAGATGCGTCGCGGATAGATGCACGTAGCCGGACGTTCGTTCGTAAACGCGCGGGACCCACGAGTATTCGACACCGAGCTTCTGAACCAGATACGCATCGGTCATCTTGTTCCCGCCTTGGTCCCTCAGATCGCGGACCCGCTTTCCTTCGAGGACAGCGAGAGCGAACTTGTGGGGCTCTTCGACTAGGAACGCCGCGTAAAAACGCAACGCTGTGTCTAGCTGAAGCCTTAGCAAGGCACCTGCGCAGATCAAGTTCTTGTCTTCAATGAGGGTCCGGAAACCGGCGATGTGGGCCTTAGATCGGTTCAGCGCACCAGCGGCGAGGAGGTCCATGCCATACATGGCCCCGCCAAAGGCTTCGAACATCTGCTTGCCCAATTCGAGGTGGGCTTGGTCGAGATCTGCGAGTCTTGCGAGGCTCGCCTCAAGAGACTCGGAGTGTGGGGATTCCATGAGTTCGAGATCGTGCGCCTAACGCCGCAAATGAGCCGCGCGCTGCTGCAACAGACTACAGCGGACAGCGGGCGCGCCGGCTCCATTTGCATGTTCGACTGCCCGTTACTTCAGGCCCGTCATTCCCGTACGCCCTTCCGCGGTGGCAGTGACTGGACGACTCGGGCAAACACTAGAACGATGAAAACCAAGGCAGCCAACCCTTGGATTGCTGCGATCACGCGCGCGTACCCTGTGGGATAGATGTCGCCGTAGCCGATCGTCAGCTGGGTGATGACGCTGAAATAGAACCCCGACAGTGGCCGGCCGGCGCCATTCAAACGTGGATAGTCCGACGCGTAAATCACGCCGAAGCAGATGCAGAGCTCGAAGAAGTTGACCAGAGCTAACACTATCGATCGTGTGAACGACGCAACGACTGCGCGATTCTCGCCGACCCCCTCCATGAGCGCCACATTCATCACGCGCTGCATGATGTCGAATATCCGCAAGGAGACGAAGGCAACCGCGGCGGCGCGAATCTCGACCGGTCGGCGTCCCGGAAGGATCACGGCCACTACGAGAATTGCTTCGACCGCCAGCCACACTAGAACGTAGCGATCAACATGAGCTATGCGGCGCTTCGTGAATTCGTCGGATTCAGCACCGGCCGCTGCTCTTGACGTCGCCGGTTCGAGTTCGGGCCAGTACCGGCTGAGCCAGTAGGCAGGTGACCCTTTAGAGGCAAGCTCGAGCGCGGAAGCCAGCCCTGCTGTTATAGGGCCGACATCGCCGATACGTGCGTGTGGTAGTTTCGTCATTGTCTACGACATTCGTGCTGGTCAGTCGAACGCGCTCGGCCTGAGCCGCGGCGCGCCGTTGTCGCAAGAACGGCATGAATCTCGACCGCCGTCGGCTCCAGGCCGGGGTTAGGCGGGCGGCCGGTATACCGCGCGGACTCGCTCACTTCGTCGACACGCCGCTCGAGGAGTGTCAGCGCCGCCGGCGCCCCATAGAAATCATAGATGCTCTTTGTCTTGCCGCCCATTGAAAGTGCCACCGTAGCAGCAGCACTATGATCGATGACACGCATCGTGCCATTGCCGAGATCAAGTCCTTCATAGCGGTCGCGCATCGAGAAGAAGTCCGCTTGGATAAATTCACCGACCACACCGCGCACGGCTTCAATGGCGATGCGATGGGTGTGTTTGCCAAGCGTTCGGACTCCTGCCCAGCCCTCATAGGTTACCGTCCCGTCGCCAGCGATAGTGATCGAGTACGACGGACACTGCTGAAGGTCGTGTGGGTCCAGACCGACGAAGCCGCAGCGGTTCTCTCGCCTCAGGGAGACGACGGCCGACCGCAGGTCGGCATCCGTCACCTGATGGATCGCCCCTTCGGTGCCGCCGACCAAAAGTGTCAAGAGAACAATCAGAAATAGCGGCATAATTCCTCTGTGTCCTCGATGTCGCATTGAGCGGAACCGCCTAACGCATTGCCGCTCAGCCGCGAGCGGCGATCGCGGTCATGCGAAGGAGTCTAAGCTACCTGCCGCTCGTCGGCTGCAGCGGCTGGTTAGGCAGCGTGCCGCTAAAGTGCCTTGAGCCACTGGGTCAGTACCGACTTGCCACGTTCGGTGATTGAAAACCGCGCCTCGACTTCGACCTCGCCACCAGAATTCCCGTACCCGGCAATGGTTTCCTCTTTCTTTAGGTACCCCAGGTCCACGACGTGAAGTAGCAAGAACGGCGCCGCCGCGACGCCGATCTTGTTGCGCGCGGCAATTTTTAGAGCGTTGAGGCCATACGGAGTCAGTGACTTGGCGATGAGGTGGCTCTTGCGAGTTCGAATGTGTCTTTCGGTTATGCCCTTGCCGGCGTGGTATCTCGTGTGACAGTTGTGGCAAAGGATGATTTGGTTCTCGTAGGCGTTATTTCGTCGATCGCCGTCAATGTGATGAATCGTAAGGGCTTCAACGCCTCGATGACCGCACAAAGCGCAGCTGTCGTCGACCTCACGATAGATTCGATCATCGATCTTCACATTGTGGTCCGATCGAGTTGGGATGCTGCCTAACGCGCCAAATGAGCCGCGCGCCGTGGCGACATGATGGCACGGGACGGTCGGCGCGTCGGCTCCATTTGGATGTTAGCCACCCACGCGCATGATTTCTCCGGTTCGCAAGCTTGCCAGCGCTTCTTGAACGCCCGGCAGGAGCGGGCGCAGGTCGTCAACATCGTTGCTGGCGGCCAACAGGACAACAATGCTGATCTTGAGACCCGAGAAATTGTGCTGATACTCGATGCCCTGATCGACCGTCAGGAGAGCGTCGAATTGCGGGTCGGCGAGCTTGAGCAATGCCCCGTTCTTGATGCCCGCCCAGCCCATGTCTTGAACCGTTTTGACTTCATGGCCGGGCAGCTCGCGGTTGAGCCGCTTCGGAACACACTCATCGAGAAGCAGGCGCATGAGCCACGAGCTGCTTCATGTGTTCGAGCACACCAATGGCCAAGGCCTTCTCAACGGTCGGAAAGTCGTCGAGGAATTCCGCGAGGGGTCGGCCATGTTCGAGATAGTCGAGCAACGCCCGGACCGGCACACGGGTCCCCACGAAAACCGGCGTCCCCCCGAGAATGTCGGAATCCGAATGTACGCCCGGAATCTTGTCGTCCATGGCTAACCCTCTCCGATTCGGCTCTTCCGAGTATACGCCGTCATTTCCCGATCGTCCGTTTGGAGCGGCTAACC
>JBAZYB010000254.1:0-5700 GCA_041659545.1 Hyphomicrobium sp. | reverse complement strand
TTGAGGATGCCGTCCTGGTGGATGCCGCTCTCGTGCGCGAAGGCGTTGCGGCCGACGATGGCCTTATTGTACTGGACGGGGAAATTGGTCACCGCCGAGACGAGCCGCGAGGCGCGCGACAGCATCACGGAATCGATGCCCGTATCGTAAGGGAGCCTGTCGCGGCGCGTCTTGATGGCCATGACGATTTCTTCGAGCGCCGCGTTACCGGCGCGCTCGCCGATGCCGTTGATGGTGCATTCGATCTGGCGCGCGCCGCCGCCGAGTGCGGCCAGCGAATTGGCGACCGCGAGCCCCAGATCGTTGTGGCAGTGGGTGGAGAAGATCACCTTGTCGGAGCCGGGCACGTTCTCGCGCACGGCGCGGAACATAGCGGCGTACTCATCGGGCGTCGCATAGCCGACGGTGTCGGGCAGGTTGATCGTCGTGGCGCCGGCCTTGATCGCGGCATCGACGCAGCGGCTGAGATAGTCGATGCCGGTACGGGTTGCGTCCATGGCGCTCCACTCGACGTCGTCGATGAGGTTGCGCGAGCGAGCGACGGTGGCGGTGATGATCTCCAGCACCTCGGCCTCGGTCTTGCGCATCTGGTACTCCAGATGGATCGGCGAGGTGGAGACGAAAGTGTGGATGCGGCCGTGCCTAGCATGCTTCACCGCCTCGCCGGCGCGATCAATGTCGGCGTTGATGGCGCGGGCCAGGCCGGCCACGGTGGCGTTCTGCACCTGCTTGGCGATGGCCGAGACGGCCTCGAAGTCACCTTCGGAGGCGATTGGGAATCCCGCCTCGATGATGTCGACGCCCATCTGGTCGAGGCACTCGGCGACTGTGAGCTTTTCCTCGTAGGTCATCGTCGCGCCGGGGCACTGCTCGCCATCGCGCAGGGTGGTATCGAAAACGACAACGCGGTCAGCGGCGGCCACAGCACTCTCGGCTTGTCCGTCGGACTTCTGCGGATCGGTATTCATCGGCTTTTTCTTTCGCTTCGTGCCAGCTCCAGCGGGAGCGGGCCTATCATCATCCAGCTCGCTCGACTTTTCATCCCCTGAGCACCGTTCCGAATTACCGGAACCTTGCTGGCTCAGGGGTTGCTAAGGAGGTTCAGAAGCTGCCGAAGGCGCGCCAAGGCGCGGCCGCGGACCTGGTCCGGGCGCGTAAAGCCATTGCTATCAATGCCTGTCGTGTGGCGCATGGGCATCTCTTAGTACATCGTGGCGCATCTGGCTAGCCCGCCTTGGGGACGCCAGGGGGTGGCTGGCGAGCTCTATGCACCCGGGCACGCTGGCGGTCGTCGGAACGATCCGGTCAGCCCTTGAGGCCGACCACCACCGTCCCGCGGTAGCCGCCGGAAATGTCGCCTTCGAGAGCAGGGGTTTGTGCGGCCAACTGGAGCGGGGTGTTGTTGGCGAAGATACCGTCCCGCGACAGTGGCGAGTCGGCAAAGTTGGCGACGCTCGCCGCGTAGCCGGGCGCCGCGGCGTAGACCGATCCGCAAAGCTGCTCGGGCATGGCAAGCTGCGAGGTGAGGATGCGGCTGTTGTAGCTCGTCGCAGCATCGAGGCTCGGATAGACCTCGAAATGCATGTGCGGGAAGCGGCCGCGATAGCAGCCGGGAAAGATGGTTTTGTACGTCACCTTTCCGGAGGCGTCTGTGACGCCCACGGCGCGCAGGTAGCTCGCATCGGGAAGATCGTAGATCGAATAGCGCCCATTGGCATCGCAGTGCCACAAGTAGACCGCATGACCGGACATCGGTGCGCAGGCGGCGCTGACGTTGGCGAGTGTCAGCGTCAGCTCAAGCGGCACACCTTGGGCCGCAGGCTGGCCGGGCTCGAGGCTCGGGCGCATGTCGGCGCGTACGATTCCGCTCTTGTCGAGCACGTTGGCCAGGGTCCCGTGAGCGCGGTTGGAGCCATCGGCTGGATAGGGACCGGCGGTCTGGCGCGGATGGGCGACGCACTGGGTGCCGTCGGCGCCGCGGGCGATCACGTCCGCCTCAGCGCGGCCAAAGAACGGCTCGTCCCCGCAGGCGCCGAGTGCCGCCACGAGGCCAGCGGCGCCGAGCCACGCCAGAGCGCGGCGGCGGCCGATCAACTCGAGATCATGCGGCAAGCCAAGGTCGTGCGGGTCAGCGTGGTGGTCTGCATGCTGTGCCAAGTTCGCGCCTCAATTTCTTCTGATGCGCGATAAACGTTCATCGGCCGATAAATCCGGCGCTTGTTCCTGCTGATCGGCGTCAGCTGGCCTACGCCCAGCACGTCGGGCGGGGCTCGGTGGCGATGAGCCCTTCGATGACGCGCACGGCGCTGCCACCGATCCGCACTGTCTCAAGCCGACCATTGGCGACGACGAGCGTCAGGGCAATGGTGCTGGGACGACCCATCTCATGCCCCTGCTCGATAAGGCGGCGGTGCGTGCCGTCGGGCAGGCCGTCGAAGTCATTAATGACGCCGGCGAGACAGACGGCGGCCGATCCAGTGGCGGGATCTTCGGCGACGCCGAGTTGGGGGGCGAACATGCGGGCGTGAAACGCGGCGCCGTTGTGCACGCATTCGCGCGCGTAGAGATAGACGCCGCCGATAGAAGCGCCGGGAAAGACGTTCGCCCAATGTGCCGGCTCGACGCGCGCCCGTGCAATCGCCTCAAGCCCGGCGACGGGAATGAAGGCGAAGGTGCTGCCGGCGGAGACGCATTGCGGCGTGTGATTTTCAAAGCCGATCTCGCGCGGCAACAGGCCAAGCGCATCAGCAATTCGGTCGCGCGAGGGCGGTATGGCCGACTTTTCGGGCAGCTTTGGCGCGTCGAACTCGGCGAATGGCGGCTGGTTGGCGCGCAGCCGCACGCCGACGCGGACCGTTCCGATCGCCTGTTCCAGAACGATGATCGCGTCACGTTCGCCATTGACGACTTGCGCGTGCAGCTGAGCCAGCAGGATCGCCGTGCCGATTGTTGGATGCCCGGCAAAGGGCAGCTCGCGACTTGGGGTGAACATGCGCATACGCGCCGAATGGGCGGGATTTTGCGGCTTGAGCAGGAAGACTGTCTCGGAGAGGTTCATTTCGCGGGCGATCGCCTGCATGGCATCGTCGGTCAGCGCGTCGGCGTCGGAGACCACGGCGAGCGGATTGCCGCCGAAGCGGCGGTCCGTAAACACGTCGAGTGTATGTAGCGGCAGCGCCATGAATATTCCCCGATCAGAAGCCGGCGCACTCTGCCGAATTCGTGTCGCGGGTCAAGCGCGGCAATCTTCGAGCGTCTCGTTGCCGTCCGGTTTCGGGTCGTCCCGACGTGCGCTGCGGGCTCGCCGGCGGACAAGCGTCATCATTGCAAGCGTCATTTCAGCTTTGGCTCGCTGGAGAGAATTGCTCCCGCAAATACGCGGGCGTGCGGGGGCATCTCCTCGATGGCTCGCCACGTGTCGGGACGCACGATGACGACGTCCTCGAGTTCCGGAGCTGCCTGGCTGGCAATGAACTGCAAGATGCGCTGGCGGAGTTCCTCGGCTGGCAGGCTGCTGCGCCATTCGATGCCGATGGTCAGGTGCTGATCGACGATGGCCACGCAATAGCCTGGCACGCGGTGCAGGTCATTCGTGGTCAGTCCGGTTTCTTCGGCTAGTTCGCGCGCGATGCTGGCGTCGATGTCGATGGCGGTGCCCACCACATCATCGTTATCGATGACGCCGCTCGGCGGATAGATGCGGCCGGAGTTCAGCTGCCCGGGGCCTTGACGCCCCATGAGCAGGTAGCCTTCGGCTGAACGTATGAGCGAGGCTCCCGATGCCTCGCGCACAACGTCGCTGATGGCAAACGGCAACGAGCGCCAATAGAGCAGCGTCTTGAAGTCGGTCTTGAACAACGTTCCGCTGAGCGCTGCATCGTCGATGGCATACGTGCTGAACAGATAGACCGCCCCATCGAAAAGCGCCGGACAGGCTGCGCGCCGACGCTGCCAGTCGCGCGCGATATCGGCCCGGTGACGTGTGGCGAGCGGCCATTGCCACGGCTCTATTTGCAGCCGGCACTCGGCGATGCGGCGGCAGCGGCTGCGGCCTGGAACAAGTTGCAACGCGCACGCTCCTTCTGTGTGCGCTGCGTTATCCCCTCACAAGAGGTTTCGAGCGCGAAATCTTAGTTTTGCCGTGAACCAACCACGCTCGTTCCACGATGAGGGAGTGGATTTGGGGTGTGAAGAGAAGGGGTGCCGAGGGGGACTTTGCATTGACCTTGTCCATCCGATCAAGAGACGGCCTGACCGTGTGCGCTCGTCGTGACGTGAAGCGCCGTTAGAAGCTGAGATCGCGTCCCTGGGCCGTGCAGGCCCGCGCGTGTGGACGCGAGCGCTAGAAATCCGGCGGCGTCATTCATCGTGACACCGCTGGAGCGGACGGTGGAGGTCCCCGCTTCTCCGCCGTCCGTTTCTTTGCGTGCCCGAGCGCGAGCGACGCTCGCAGCGGGTCACTGCCTGGAGGGCTCGCGCGGTTAGGTTTCAACGCTACCTCCCCAAAGCCGCTGCGCGAGCCTTCTGGCCTGCCCGATGCCCTATCAGAGACAGCCGAGCGTCTTGGATCCGCAGGTGTAGTAGTTGATCATCTCGGCAGAGCAGCACGGCTGATCGGCGCCGCACCGCCATGTCTTGAGCTTACCGCTCGACGTCTTGTGCTTGCAGATCTTGGTGGCTTTCTTGGCGGCGGCATCGGCCGAACCGGCCGACAGCATCAACGGCGTGGCGGCGAGAGCAACGGCAATCGCCAGCGAGGTCAGAATACGCGACATGGCAGAACTCCCTGATGGCCCGTAAGTTGGGCCATCAGTATGATCTAATTCCGCCTTGGTTGCAGTTGCGACTCGGCCTCAGTTGCGCGACTTGTCGACAAGCGCGCCGGCCTTGATCCAGGGCATCATCTCGCGCAGCTTGGCGCCGATTTCCTCGATCGGATGCTCGTCGGCCAGGCGGCGGGTAGCCTTGAAACGCGCCGCGCCGCCCTTGTATTCCTGCATCCACTCGGAGGTGAACTTGCCCGCCTGAATGTCGTGCAGGACCTTCTTCATCTCGGCCTTGGTTTCGGCGGTGATGATGCGCGGACCGGTGACGTACTCGCCCCACTCGGCAGTGTTGGAGATCGAGTAGTTCATGTTGGCGATGCCGCCCTGGTAGATCAGGTCGACGATGAGCTTCACCTCGTGCAGGCACTCGAAGTACGCCATCTCAGGGGCGTAGCCCGCCTCAACCAACGTCTCGAATCCGGCGCGGATGAGTTCGACCAGTCCGCCGCAAAGCACGGCCTGCTCGCCGAACAGATCGGTCTCGCACTCCTCGCGGAAATTCGTCTCGATGATGCCGGAGCGGCCGCCGCCGACGCCAGAGGCATAGGCAAGCGCGATGTCATGGGCGTTGCCGGAGGGGTCCTGGTGGACAGCAATGAGGCAAGGCACGCCACCGCCCTTCTGATATTCGCCGCGCACGGTGTGTCCCGGACCCTTGGGCGCAATCATGATCACGTCGACGGTCTTCTTGGGCTCAATGAGGTTGAAGTGCACGTTGAGGCCGTGGGCGAAGGCCAGCGCGGCGCCATCGCGGATGTGGGGCTCGATGTCCTGCTTGTAGATGTCGGCCTGCAGCTCGTCAGGCGTCAGCATCATGATGACGTCGGCCCACTTGGCGGCGTCGGCCACGCTCATGACCTTGAGGCCGGAGCCT
>JBAZYB010000253.1:0-5719 GCA_041659545.1 Hyphomicrobium sp. | reverse complement strand
CCGTCCATCCCCGGAGTGCCGCCTCATCCGGTTCAAATCGCCGAACAGCAGCGCATCGCCTCCCTCCACCCGGACGGGGTTGAGGGAGCGACGCAATCACAGCGTACCACATCCAGCTTGATGTCGGATCAAACGCGAGACGCACTCCGTAAGGTCTCGCAGGCTCTGCGGAAGGCCGGCGGCCTCCCGGCATCCGATGTGCCGACCGCTCCGACGAATACCGGGAGCAATCCGACCGCGCCGGCACCTCCCAGCCCGTCCAAGCGCCGCGTCGACGCCACCAACCCAACCGATCCACGGCGCACCACCCTCGGCGTGGCCCAGCAACCGCTCGATGGAACGTCCCCAAGTGCTGTCCCATAGCGCACTCATACCGCTTCATGTCGGCTTTCACCGGCTGCAGAAGCGACTGGCTAGCTTCGTTGGCGTCCTCAGCGACTGGGCGGCATTCATCGGTGCCGTGCTTATCCTTGGCCTTGCCACGAGCTGGTACATGATCGATGTCGGCACGAGGCTGACAACCGAAAAGCACGGACCGTGGATCGGCTGGACGTCAGCAGGCCGCGCCGATGGCGATCCCTACACGCGCGCGCATTTCGCACGCTTGGGCACGCTGCAGCTGACGAGCGAGATCGCCATGACATACCTCGCCTACACCGACAGCGACGGCAATCGTCTCCACTCTTCCTGTGACTATCGCGTCGAAGGACGCGATGCTGCCGACCACTGGTGGAGCGTCACGGTCTTCAACGACCGTGGCGATCTCATCGCCAACGCAGCGCAGCGCTACACCTACACCAGCCAATCGATAGCGCTGCGCCCCGACGGAACCTACGCCGTCGCCCTGTCCCGCGAGGCCAGCCCTGGCAATTGGCTACCTACGGGAGGCGCCGGTCGGCTGGCACTCATGTTCACCACCTTCGACACGCGTGGAACCATGCTCGGCAAATCTGCCTCTGAGCCCAGACCCCTCCCTGCCATTCGCAGGGTACAGTGCCGATGAAAATCACCGGCAAGCTGAAGAACGTCAATTGGCAGCTCATTCTGGCGGTACCCGTCGCCGCTGGCATCTTGCACATCTGCGCGACGCTGGCGGCCCCGTACCTGACAGCAGCGTCTGCCTATAGCCGGCTTGCGCCCGCGCTCCCCGAAAATCGCATGCAGCTGTTGAACGTGTCAGCGCCGGATGCCGAACCCCTGCCGTTCCTCTCCCCCGACGCGCGCTATGCCATGTGCCGCTTCGATACTTCGCATGGCCCCGTGACGATCTCGTCGACCTTGCCGCCGGATATCGGCTGGACGCTTACAGTCATGGCCCCGCAAGGTGACAACATCTATGCGGCCGCATCCGTGCCTTCACGGCCCACGCCAATTTCGATTGTCCTCGTGCCTTCAGAAGAGGCATTTCTCGGCGTCACCCCGGAAGCGCGCGGAATTGCCCGCGACGTGCAACAACCCACCGTCCTCGCAGCGACGCGCGGCATCATCATTGTGCGCGGTCCTGACAAGGGCTTTGCCTATCAGCGGCACACCGAAGCCGTATTAAAGGACGCGCGCTGCACCGCGCGAGCCTTCTAGCGAGACCGCAGCATTATCGGCCACGACTACCGGTCGGCGAGTTCAATGACATCGCGCCCCACACCCCGCTCTTCGCTGTGGGACGCAGCATCACCCTCGCCCCAGCGATCATAGCGAATTCCTGGAAACACGATGACCTCCGCGCTGCGACCTTCAGCACGCTCCTGAACGTCGCCGCTACGTAACACTGGGGTACGAAAGCTGAGTATCTGTGCCATGTGCTTCCCCCGAGCATGGCTGCCCCATGATTCGTTTGCGCGGTCAATCGACATCAACGCAAACGGCTCGAATCACAGTGTACAAGTTGGAGCTGGTACCCGTTACCAAAACCTTAAGGGCGCGCCACTCTTAGTCGGCACCTGTGACGAGACTGTCATCCAGGAAGTGGCGACCGCGCCGATCCTCGACCTCGATCACCCAAAGGTCGGAATCGAAATTAGCTTCACGCGCGAGATAGCTGTCCGCTGCTGCGCACTCCGCGCCCGCGGCATTGAGGCAGGACACCCAGCGTCGGTCACTTTCCGCGCCATCGAGCCCCGCGGGAGCCGGCCCAAATAGGAAGCACGTGCCATCGAGGCGATCGACCTTGATATAGATCGCCCCGGCGGCGTCATCGCCGTGACGAACGACGACAGCCGACGCACCCTCGACGGCGCATCGACGAATGTAAGCCTTGACCCAGAATTCCGCGCGTAGCCTCATGCGCGGCAATCTAGAGTGCTTCCTCAAAAGTGGAAGCCCGGTTTCTGGTCTTAGGTGTCGCGTTCACGCGCTGCTGAGTTCAGGGCGCCGCCGCCACACGCCCGCTGCCCGCTAGGCGGCCCAGACGCGCAATCAAAGGACCCGAGATGCGCCCCGATTCAGGGAGCGCCTGATCGGCCTCGAAGGCACGAATGGCTCGAGCCGTCTCCGGCGTGAGCTTGCCCGACACCGCGCCCGCCTTGTAGCCGAGCTTGGCCAGCGACTGCTGCACGTTGCGGATCACCTCCTGCGCCTCGGCCGTCCCGGCCTTGGCCGACACCGCCCCCGGCTTGCCGCTGGTCCCCAGGACAATGGCTTTCAGGAGTTCATCGGTCGGTCGTCCTGTCAGAGGCAGGCCGTGGTCATGCTCGAACGCCATGATGGCACCCCGGGTCATGGCTCCGACGACGCCATCGCGCCCGCCAGTCTCATAGCCCCTGATTTGCAGCTCGCGCTGCACCGCAAGGACGACCTTCCCCGTATCGCCATTTGGAGGGGGCGTCTTATCGACGGCCAACGCCGAAAGATCTAGACCGCCGGCTGTAGAGGCCTGGCGATGGATCGATCCCGTGTCGCCGAATTCAGCCGCCTCGATGGCGGCGATGTTCCAGGCATTGGCATCGAAGACGCTTCCGCCCGGACCGCCGCGATTGCTTGACTGGAATAGGAATACATTAGCTGCAACGCCCCCACTGAGCACCAGGAAGGCAAGCAGTTGCACAGTTACTCGCTTCGGCAGCATGACCCAACCCCTTACGCGCTGCTTACTATGAACGAGCACTATGCGAGTGAGTTCGTAAACGATCTCTTAACTCTCGTTGACGGAACGTTGAGATGGGGTTGACCGCGGCGCGGGGCAGCCGGCAGGACAACCGGTAAAAATTGCATCCAATTGATCGCAATTTTACCGATTGCATGAGGCAGTTTGTTGATACCGCTCTGCTATCAAGGGGGAAGACCAACAGGGGATCAGGCTAAGAGGCCACCATGTCCATTATCAAGGTAGGCATTCTCGTCGCCATCGTCGTCGCAGTTCTGCCGACGGATCGCGAACAGCAAGCAGCGCTCTATGATCGCACGGCATCCGCTGTGCACTGGACCGCGACCTTCTGTGATCGCAATGGCACGACCTGCGATCAGGCGGGCACGATCTGGGAAGGTTTCGTCCAAAAGGCAAAGTTCGGCGCTGCGATGGCCTATGAGTTGGCCATGAAGAGCGCTGGCAAGGCTGAAAACTTCAGGCTGATCGAGCCAACGATCGATTTGACGCCGCAGGGTACGCTGCGGCCCGACGATCTGCAGCCCGCTTGGCGCGGAACTGCCCGCAGCGGTGCCTGAATTCGCAACCTGAATCAGAATTAGCCCAGCACGACGCGGACCGGCGCTCCCAACGCCGGTCCTTGCGCATTTGCGGTTCGGCAACCTATGTCAATAGAGTGCACGCACTGTCCAATGACGAAGGGAGTTCCGGGTGCCAACCCTGTCGGAAATCACGTCCAACTTCGCCATCCTCGATGATTGGGAGGATCGCTATCGCTATCTGATAGAGCTCGGACGCAATCTTCCGCCCTTCCCCGAAGCCATGCGTACCGATGCCAACAAGGTGCGCGGTTGCGCCAGTCAGGTATGGCTGACGACAAGCCTCAGGCCGGCCGACAGCGAGCCCGAATTCAACTTCGTTGCCGACAGCGATGCCCACATCGTCCGCGGATTGATCGCCATTCTGCTGGCCATCTACGATGAACGCCCCGTAAGCGAAGTGCGCAGCCTCGACCCCAACCCGATCTTTGCCGAACTCGGACTGAAAGATCACCTGACGCCCCAGCGTTCCAACGGATTGGCGTCCATGGTGGCGCGGCTTCGCGCCGACGCAGATGCAGCGACTGCTCGCGACGTGCGGGCGAGTTAGGAACCGTCCGCGGGCGTCTCGAGCGCGGGGCGGTAGTCGTCGCTACCCCAATGGCGCACAACTCCGGCCGAATTAGCCGATGCGGCACGATCGAGCCCGTAGTGCCGCGCCAGTCTCGTCAGCGCCAGCTGCAGCACGATCTTGCCCGAACGCTGCGGCCAACCGGCGGCGCGTTCCATATCCTCAAGGCCGCGCAGGTGACAGCACACGTCGATCAAGACCCCGGAGAGCTCCGGCCCCACCGCGGCCAGCGCGCGTCGTGTCCGCTCGACAGCGGCGATTGCGTTATCGGTCATATCGGCACCTGAGCGCAGCGACGCCCCGAAGCGACGTCCGCGCTGTGTTGGCGATGCAGCCGACCAGTTCATAGTGGTACGCGGCGTCATCTGCGCGAACCAGAAATCGGCGCGCAAGCGCTCCCCGGCATCGAACTGGGCCTCAGTGATCATCGCTTCGCCATTGCGATCCTTTCGCCGGCGCAACCAGGCTATGGGACTCTCATCGGCGTTGATCGTGGCACGCGCGCTGGCAGCGCGCGACTTCCGTCGCGGAGCGTTCATGGATTGAGCCCTGCCGGTTAGCTATGAAGAACGGGACGCGACGCGAGCGCGGGAACGGCCCACTCCAGCAAGTCCATGGTTCGATCAAACAGCGGATCATCGCGACGATCCTCGATCACGCCGCATGCGTGCGCCACGGTTGTCCGGTCGCGGCTGAAAAGCAGTCCCGTCTGAGTGAGGGAAAGTCCGCAACCGACGTGCGCCAGATACATCGCCACTTGCCTCGCCAGTGCCACCTTGGCGCGCCCGCGCGTTGCGCGCCGCAGTTCTTTGTCGGCGACGCCGAAGACTTGGCCGACGGCGTGCTCGATAGCTTCCCGCGACAAGGTCCCTGGGTGCCTGACGAGCGATGAGTTGTTGTAGGGGGGAGAGGTGAGATCGGCAGGGGGATACGCGTACTGCAACATCAAAAGACTTTCCCGTGACCTGACTGCGTTCGAGCCGGAGCGGATCATACGAGCGAACCGCTACTCCCCCGTGAGCAAACTAGGTTGCGGGTGAACGGAGGGGATAACTCACGGCCCCCAATAGAAATCCTCGTGGTGCGCCGCGGTGGGAAAGTTGCCGCTTCCTTACGGAGCCGCGACTTGCATGAACGACAAAGCCCGCGATCCCGCCGCGAAGGATCGTCACCCCGCCTATCAGCGGCGCCGCGACCTACCAGGTTTGTTGCCGTTATGGCCGCACGAGATGCAGCCGGCAGACCTCACCGAACACGCGCGCCTTCTCGCCCGCATGCGGCGCGCCCTGCGCGTCGAGCGTCAGCGAGGTCTTGCGGGACTTTGGGCCTATAACCTCGCCCGCCACGTGCAATTGCTACGCGCCTACAGGGCTGAAACCGCAGATTACCTCAGCAGAGCAAACGCCGTCCCTCGCGATACCCCGCAAGACGGCTGAGGCGCTACTTTTCGCGCCGTGTTCCAAGCCCCAT
>JBAZYB010000252.1:0-5719 GCA_041659545.1 Hyphomicrobium sp. | reverse complement strand
GGATGCCGAACAGGCGGAAATAGGCTATTGGATCGGCAAGCCCTGGTGGGGCAATGGCTATGCTACAGAGGCCGCGCGGACCCTCGTTGCCTATTGCTTCGACGAGGTGGGCTTCAAGCAGCTCACTTGCGGTCACTTCGTCGACAACGCCGCCTCTAAACGCGTCATTGCGAAGTTGGGGTTTCGTCGCACCGGCAAGGGCTCGCTGTGGTGCGAGGCGCGAAAGAACGAAGTAAGCACCGTAACCTATGCTTGCCGGCGGCCGTGGCTTAGTCGCCTGTGGCGGAGCAACCCGAAATGAAGTTTCTCGATCAGGCAAGAATTTACATCGCCTCCGGCGCGGGCGGAAACGGCTCGTTGAGCTTCCGGCGCGAGAAGTTCATCGAGTACGGCGGCCCCGACGGTGGCGATGGTGGCAAGGGCGGCGACGTGTGGGCCGAGTGTGTCGACAATCTCAACACGCTCATCGACTACCGCTATCAGCAGCACTTCAAAGCCGAGCGCGGCGGCGGCGGGGCGGGCAGAAACCGCTCTGGTGCCAACGGCAACGATTGCATCCTCAAGGTTCCCCCCGGCACGCAAATCTATGCCGAGGACGAGGAGACTTTGCTCGCCGACCTTGAAAAACCCGGCGATCGGGCGCTGCTTGCACGCGGCGGCAACGGCGGCTTTGGCAACGCCCATTTCAAGTCGGCGACGAACCAAGCGCCGCGCCGCGTCAACCCGGGGCAGCCCGCCGAGGAGCTGACCATCTGGTTGCGCCTCAAGCTGATCGCCGACGCCGGCATCGTCGGTTTGCCCAACGCCGGCAAGTCGACCTTTCTTGCGGCCGTCAGTGCCGCCAAGCCGAAGATTGCCGCCTATCCATTCACGACGCTGCACCCCAACCTCGGCGTTGTACGCGCCGGTGACATCGATTTCGTATTGGCTGACATCCCGGGGCTGATCGAAGGCGCGAGCGAGGGCGCCGGTATCGGCACGCGCTTCCTCGGCCATGTCGAGCGCACCAAAGTGCTTTTGCATCTGGTCGACGCTACGGAGGAGGATGTCGTCACTGCGTATCGGACTGTTCGCCGCGAACTCAAGTTGTATGGCGCCGACATCGAAAAAAAGAAGGAGATCGTAGCGCTCTCCAAGTGTGACGCGGTCGATGCGGCGACGCTCGAAGAGCGCGTCGAGGCTCTCAAGAAAGCGGCGCGGAAAAAGCCGCTCGTCCTTTCTGGTGTATCGGGCGAAGGCGTCCGCGAGGCACTCTTCGCCATCGCCCGCGAAGTTCGCCACGGACGACAGGAGAACGCCGAAAAGTCGAGCGCCCCCAAGGAAGCGTGGCGCCCGTGACCCTCGGCTGACCCTCCTACCGCCTCGATTGTCCCATTTGCGGGCAAGACCGTCTGCGCGTTAACAGAGCGCTCACTGCGAATTCAGCATTTCTTCTGAAATCAATGACTGTTCAGCCACTTAGGTCATCACGTGCGTTTGGGTAATCATCAAACCTGGCGCCCGTGTGCGGGTGGATCGATTGCGGCAGCGACACAACACGTCATTCGTCACTCTACCAATCGTAGCCCTCGCGGCCGCGGCGCTCGGCGTTGTGATCGCCTCGCTGGCCATTGGCGCGCGTGAGGTCGATGGCATTGCGCTAGACCGGCAACGCGCAACGATCGAGCAGGCGATAGACCAGCACGGCCTCGCATTGGCACGCGAGCTGCGCGTGCAGTCGGTATGGAACGAGGGGTACTTGAATGCCCGGGCCGACAACGTCGGCTGGCTGCATCGGTATTACGGCACTTACCTCAATCAACTGCTCGGATACGACCGCGTCTATGTCGTTTCCGACAAGGACGAGCCCATCTATGGCTACGTTGCCGCCGATCCCAAGGCGAAACACAGCTTTGATGAGATCTCGCCTGCAGTGATGGATCTCGTCGCCGCCGTGCGCGATCCAAAGTCGAATCTGCCTGACAGCAACGTGCTGAAAACGCAGATTTCCTTGTCCCCCGGTCACGATATACAGCACCGTGCCGCCGCGGACGTCCGCTCCATCGACGGGCGCCCCGCCACGGTTGTCGTCTCGACGATCGTTCCTGATCATGCCGCGCCCGGCGAGGTCGACAAGGAACCCTACCTCCTCGTCACAGTCGAAGATCTCGACAAGCAATTTACCAGCCGGATCGGCAACAGCTTCGGATTTCGCGAGCTTCAATGGATCAGCGGCGATGTCCCGAAGGGCTACGACACCGAGCTTGTGAAAAGCATTGACGACAAGGTCGTCGGCACCCTCGCTTGGAAGCGGGACCGGCCGGGCATGGAATTCATGCAACGCGCCGCTCCGGGGCTCATCCTGGCGTTGATACCCATTGCTGCCCTCACATTCTTGCTGATCCGCTGGGGACACAGGCAGCTCAACCGCATTATGCAGAGCGAGCAGCATGCCACGCACGCCGCCCGCACCGATCCGCTGACCGATCTGCCCAATCGCGTCGCGCTGCGCGAGGTGTTCACACGACTGCTCAGCGAGTGCAGAAGCGCTAGAACACCTTTAGCTGTGCTGTGTATCGACTTCGACCACTTCAAGGGCATCAACGACGCGTTCGGTCATGCTGTGGGCGATGCGGTGCTCAAAGCGTCGGCGGGGCGCCTGCGGCGACTGGCGGTCGAGCAAGGCGTCGTTGCGCGGCCGGACGGAGACAGCTTCGTGATGCTGATGCCCGGACAGGGAGAAGCAAACGCGGCCGAACTGGCCGATGACGTGATCGCCACGCTTACGGAACCGTTCGATCTCGATCGCGGCACACGGGTGTTCTTGACCGCGTCCGTTGGCTACGCGATCGGCCCGCGCGACGGCGATACCGGCGAAGAGCTGATGCGACGCGCCGAACTCGCGGTCGACAAAGCAAAGCAGAACGCCGACGAGGGCGCGGTGGCATTCGCTCCCGATATGGATGCGGAAGTCACCTACCGACTGATGCTGGAGGCGGCGCTGCGCGGCGCCGTGGCGGAGGGTGCGATCGGTGTCGTCTACCAGCCGCTGATGGATCCGAGCGGCAGGTGTGTGCTGGGCCTCGAAGCGCTGGCGCGCTGGACCGATGCGGAGCTCGGCGTCATCTCGCCCGATATCTTCATCCCCCTCGCCGAGGAGACGGGGCTCATACAGAACATCGGCGAGCACGTTCTGCGCCAGGCGGTAGCAGACAGCAAGGCGTGGCCGGGCGTCACCGTTGCGGTCAACGTTTCGGCTTCGCAGATCCATCATGGCGATGTCGTCGAGGTCGTGCGCGAGGCGATCCGAGACGCGCAGTTTCCAGCCGAGCGTCTGGAGATAGAGATTACCGAGAGCGTTCTCCTCGCTGATGAGAAGCGTGCCAACGAGCAGATGCGCGGACTGCAAGCACTTGGCGTGCGTGTCGCTCTCGACGATTTCGGAACCGGATACTCGAGCCTGCAATACCTGCGGCGTTTCGGTTTCGATAAGCTGAAAATCGATCGCAGCTTCATTGACGGCGCCGGCGATCCGATGGGAAGCTCCGTCGTGCTTGCTTCGATCATCAGGCTGGGACAAGACCTTGACCTCACGATTACCGCCGAAGGTGTGGAGACGGAGGAGCAGCGCCACTGGCTCCAGGCCGCAGGATGCCATCAGCTGCAGGGCTTCTTGTTCTCGCGGCCATTGAAGGCGGAACAAGTTGCCGCGTTCATCAGTCTCCATTTGGCGCCTGCCGCGGTCGCGAGCTGAGCTCACGAATTAATCCGAACAACGCTGAATTTCGACGCCGACCAGGCTATGAGCTTTGCCGGTATCTGAGTTAGCGAAATTGCATATAGAGCGGCATGGAACGCGATTACGACGTCATCGTCATCGGGGCGGGTCTCGGAGGGCTCACGGCGGCAGCGCAGCTTGCCCGAGCGGGATGCAAGACGCTGCTGATCGAGCGTAGCTATAGCGTTGGGGGTGCTGCCTCGACCTACAAGTCCGGTGAACTTGTCATCGAGGGCTCGCTGCATGAGACGGCGAACCCCGAAAGCCCGCTGGATCCCAAGCACGCCATCCTGAAGGACATCGGCGTCCTGAATAAAGTCGCCTGGGTGCCGATCGATGCCATCTACGAGGTTCGTGGCGGGCCGCTAGGCGTGCCGTTCACCCTCCCGCACGGGTTCGCTCAGACGCGTGAGGCGCTAATCGACCGCTTCCCGACGCTGGCGCCGGGTATCACCGATGTCGTCGCCGAAATGGAGCGCATCACATCTGCGCTCGGCACGCTGAGCGGGGGGCGGGCTGCATTCAAAGATCCCGTCGCAGGCGTGTCGGCGTTGGCGAAGCTCGTACCGATGGCAAGCAGCTGGCGGCAAACACTGTCAGAGCGCTTGCGGTCTGCATTCGGCGACAACGAAGCCGCCAAGTGCGCGCTGGCGGCCAACCTGCTCTATTGGCACGACGATCCGGATGAACTGTGGTGGATCTTGTTCGCTGCAGCGCAGGGCGGCTACATCGGCGCAGGCGGCAGTTTCGTGCAAGGCGGCTCGCAACGGCTGAGCAATGCCATCGCGCGAGCATTCCGCGCGGCGGGCGGCGAGCTGCTGCTGCATCGGCGGGTGAGTGAAATTCTGTTGGATGCCGACGGCCTGCCGTGTGGTGTCGCGCATGTCGGCAAGGATGGTGGCGAGGGCGTGCAGGTACGCGCACCGGTCGTCGTCGGCAATGCGGCACCGTCGGTACTCGCAGACATGTTGCCGGAGCCGGCGCGGCAGCGCTTCTTTGCACCCTACGCCGCGCAGGCGCTGTCGATCTCGCTGTTCTCGGCGACGATCGGCCTATCGGAGGCGCCCGAACGTTTCGGGCTGAGCGCCTACTCCACGATGTTGCTGCCGGAGTGGATGCGGACGCTTGCCGACTACCGGCGCGGTGCCGCCATCATGGCCGCGCCCCCTGGCGAAGCCATGCCGCCGCTGGCGGTCGTCAACTACTCGGCCATCGACAGCGGCCTTGGCGGACCGCTTCATTCCGTTTCGATCGTCGGCGCCGACCGGCCGGCCAATTGGCGAGGTCTCGACGCGGGCGCCTATGACGAAAAGCGCCAACTGTGGTTGAAGGCGCTCATCGCCGGACTCGACCGGGTCTACCCGGGCTTGGCGGAAAGCGTCGTAGCTTCGATTTTGAACACCCCCACCTCGATCAGCGGCTATCTGGGGGCGCCGGAAGGGGCGGTCTACGGATTTGCTCCGCTGCCGCCGTCCGGACTCATATGGAATGGGCCGAGGTGTTCGCCGCGAACGGCGCTGGACCGGCTGTTCCTGGCCTCGGCCTACGCTTCGAGTGGCGGGTACACAGGAGCTATCCTGGGCGGGGCGATGGCGGCACGAAAAGCCCTCCGCGCCCTCCCGGTTAGCAAAAAATAGGCAGGTGGCATGCTAGGTGGCGGGCAAGCAGAAACCTTGCCACGGGGCCACCATGACCGAGACTACGGGACTGCGCTCGAAGCTGCACCAGAGCTGGGGCTGGCTCCTAGCCCTCGGCATCGTGCTGATGCTGTTTGGATTCCTCATTCTCACCACGCCGATGGGCGTCGTCACTGCCTCGCTGACGACAGAAATCTGGATCGCGGTGGCGATGGTGGCGGCCGGCGTGCTGCAGTTGATGCACGGTATCCGGGCCGGAGAATGGAGCCACGCCGCGTGGCAGATACTGGGCGGCGGCATTTTCATTGCCGGCGGTATGCTGATC
>JBAZYB010000251.1:0-5772 GCA_041659545.1 Hyphomicrobium sp. | reverse complement strand
CTCTGGCGCACAGCGCATGCGCTCGGTCCACGCGCCGAAGGCGATGTGTTGGTCGAGTAGCTCGGTGGACGCGTCTGCAAAACCCACCTTCGACAACAGCATCTTCCACTCAAAAAGCGGTAACGCCCGCGCATGACTGGGATCGCGCGTCTTCTCGTACTGGTTGAATGTCTGCGCCGCGTTGAGCACCTCGGCCGGCGTCGCCAGCGGCAGCATCGATGCATCGGGGGCAACGTTGTCGATGAGCGCAAAAGTGCCTCCCGGACGCAAGACACGAAAGCTCTCGGCAACGAACGCGGCCGGGTCCGGAAAGTGGTGCGCAGCGAGGCGGCAGGTGACGAGGTCGAAGCTGTCGCCGGCAAAGGGCAGTTGGCCCGCTTCCGCCGTTGCCGTCTCGACATTGGCCAGACGGCGCTCCGCCGCCAGCTTCGCGGTTTCGGCGAGCATTGCATCGGTGATGTCGGTGGCGATAACACGTTGCACCAGCGGAGCGACTGCCAGCGCCATATGTCCTGCACCTGTGGCGATGTCGAGCGCGGTCCAATTCCGCTGCGGCGAGACAAGCTCGACGAGACGCTGCAGGCTGGGTCCGCTCGCATGCACGCTTGATGTGGCGTAGTCGGCCGCAGCCACGCCAAACTGCTTCTGCACCAGGGATTGATTCATGACCGCTCCAGCAGATTCTGCTCCGTTGCGGCCGTGGCCGCCTGCCGTCTCTCGCCGTAGCGCGAGGCGAACTCCTGACGCACGAACGAGGCGAACTCCTCCGCAATGGCCGTGCGGCCTGAGCGGCGCAAGTGCATGTTGATGCAAAACGGCGGCAGCGCTGGCAACCCGTCCTCTGCCTCGAGCACCATTAGATCGGATGGAACAGCAGACAGCAGCATCGGCGACACCGCCGTGTCTGCGTAAATGGTGGCTTTCACGGCATCGAGCGCAGTCGCTTCGCAAACCGGGCGCCAGTCTCGCTTGACGTTTGCCAGCGCGGCGATTGCCGACGCGCGGAACGCGCAGCTGGGGCTACCAAAGGAGACAGGCAGCGGCCGTCGCAAGTGAGCCTGCCCGCCGGGAACGCCGGCCCATACGAGCGGGTCGCGCAGCAGAAGCTCCGCCTCCTTCGGCGTTGTCGGCTGCGTCGATAGCGCCACGTCCAGATCGCCGGCTTCAAGGGCGGCAATGAGATCGACGGTAATGCCCGATATGAGCGTCACGTGCACGCGCGGCCACGCCCTGTCGAAGCGCTTCAACACGGGCGGAATGTTCGGCTCGACCACGTCATGTGGGATGCCGACGCGCAGCGCACCCTCATAGTGCGGCTTGCTCATGAGGCCCCACAGAGCATCGTTCATGGTCAGCATCGACTGCGCGTAGGGGAGCAGCCGCTCGCCGTCGGCCGATGTGCGCAGCGCCCGGTTCGTGCGGTCGAATAGCTGGGTGCCGAACAACTCCTCAAGGCGCTTCAGCTGCTGGCTCACGGCCGCCTGCGTGAGGTTGAGCAGGTGCGCGGCACGCGTAACGCTCCCTGCTTCCACCACGGCCACGAAGGCGCGCAGGAGGGCGACGTCGATATTGCGGGATGGGGCTGCCATGCGCGGCATCTCATAACGAACCATGATGCCAAGCATAATAAACATTCAATTTGCTTATGGAAACCCCCAGCCTACATACCGCCCATCTGACCGGTTGGAGCGAGGCGATGGGCCCGGCGAAGCATTGCAGAAAAGACGGCGCGACGGCCAATGGCCAGCGCCGCGGCTATCTCTTCGAGGTGGTCGAATTCATTGGCCGGGCGGGTGCCGTGGCCCGCGAGAGGCGAGCCCTTATGCGACTGGGCGATTCGGCGCTCAAGGACTTTGGGGCCTCGCGCGCCGATGCCTGGAATGAGGCCAGCAAACCCTGGTGGGACCTGCCCGAGCGGCGTTAGCTGGCCGCTGTGCCGTTCCACGAACGGATGTCGACGAAGTGGCCCTCGATTGCCGCCGCTGCCGCCATGATCGGCGACAGCAGGTGGGTGCGTCCGAGACGGCCCTGGCGACCCTCGAAATTGCGGTTTGAGGTCGAGGCGCAGCGTTGACCCGGCTTCAACTGGTCGGGGTTCATGCCCAGGCACATCGAGCAGCCGGGCTCACGCCACTCGAAGCCCGCCTCTTTGAAGATCTTGTCGAGGCCCTCGGCTTCCGCCTGCGCTTTGACGAGCCCCGATCCCGGCACGATCATCGCGTAGGCGAGACGGTCCGAGATCTTCTTGCCATCGACGATCTTCGCCACGGCTCGCAGGTCTTCGATGCGGCCGTTGGTGCACGAGCCGATCCACACCACATCCAGCGGAATGTCGGTCATCCGCGTGCCGGGCTTCAGCCCCATGTATTCCAGCGCGCGCTGCATCGAGGCGCGCTTGTTTTCGTTGTCGACCTTCGTCGGATCGGGAACCGCCCCGGCAATCGAGACCACGTCCTCCGGGCTCGTGCCCCACGTGATGATCGGCGGCAGCTTTGCGGCGTCGAGCTTCACCTCGGCATCGAAATGCGCGCCGTCGTCGGTGGTCAGTGTCTCCCAGTAGCGCATGGCGCTGTCCCACGCCGCCCCCTTCGGGGCTTTCGGACGGCCCTTGATGAATTCGTAGGTCTTCTCGTCGGGTGCGATCATGCCGGCGCGAGCGCCACCCTCGATCGACATATTGCAGATGGTCATGCGGCCTTCCATCGACAGCGCGCGAATGGCTTCGCCCGCATACTCGATGACATGGCCGGTGCCGCCGGCGGTGCCGATCTCGCCGATGATGGCGAGGATGATGTCCTTGGCGCCGACGCCGGCGGGAAGCGTCCCGTCGACGGAGACGCGCATGTTCTTCGCTTTGCGCTGGATCAGCGTCTGGGTTGCCAGGACGTGCTCGACCTCGGAGGTGCCGATGCCATGCGCCAGCGCGCCGAACGCGCCGTGCGTGGACGTATGGCTGTCACCGCAAACAATCGTTGTGCCCGGCAGTGTGAATCCCTGCTCGGGACCAACGACGTGAACGATGCCCTGCCGCTTATCGAGCTCGTTGAAGTACTCGACGCCGAAATCGCGCGCGTTCATGGCCAGCGTCTCGACCTGGATGCGACTGTCGTCGTCGTCGATGCCTTTGGTTCGGTCGGAGGTGGGCACATTGTGGTCGACGACGGCCAGCGTCTTCTCCGGCGCATGCACCTTGCGGCCCGTCATGCGCAGGCCCTCGAAGGCCTGCGGGCTCGTCACCTCATGCACGAGATGCCGGTCGATATAGAGGAGGCATGTACCGTCATCCTGGCGCTCGACCACGTGATCCTCGAAGATCTTGTCGTAGAGTGTGTTGGCCATGACGATTCTCGTATCTGGATGGGCTGGACGGACGGCGGATACAGCATGGGGCGCCACCCCCGCGCGGCGAGCAGGCCCGCGCGCAAAGGTGGAATTGATGCTTCTTAGCCGCCGATGCTGAAGAAACCGAAGGTTAGATAGCGTCTCGCCGGTCCGCCTGCAAATCCCACATCACCAAGTCTCATTCATACCTGGCGGCCAGCGCCCCGGAGGGAGTCAACGGGCCTAAGAAACTAAAACTTCCACTGGCGGGCCTGGGCGACCAGAAAGTCGCGCAGGACTTGCACCTTTTTGGAGGATTTCAGCTCCTCCGGGTAAACGAAAAGAATGGGCAGGGTCGGCGGCGCAATGTCCGTCAGCATCGGCACCAGGTCGGCCTCTTGGTCGGTCATATAGTCCGGAATCATGCCGATACCGATGCCGGCGCGGATCGCGTAGCGCAGCGCCACCACGCTGTTGGCGCGGAAGGCCGGCTCGCGAGGACTCTGGCCATCGCGTCCCGCGGTCTCGATCCACGAGATGGCGGTCAAATGCTGCGCCGGCTGGCCACTGTAGGAGACGATGCTGTGGTTATCGAGCTCCTCCAGCGTCTTGGGGGACCCGAAACGGCGAACATATTGCGTCGATGCGAAAGCGCGCACGCGGCTCGTAAATAGCAGCCGCCGGATGAGGTCCGACTGCGGTGGCTCACGCGTCCAAATGGCGACGTCGGCGGCGCGCATGCCGATGTCGAGCTGATCGTCGTTGAGCTGCAGGTCGATACGGATCTCGGGATAGAGGTCCTGAAACTCGCGCAACCGCTGGGTCAGCCACATCGTGCCGAAGCCCACCGGCGCGGTGATGCGCAACTCTCCTGAGGGTTTGGACGTTGTATCGGACAGCAGCGTCTCTGCCGTGTGCAACCTGTTGATCACGTCCGAGGTGGTGCGATGCAGCAGTTCGCCCTGCTCGGTGAGAACCAGCCCGCGCGCATGGCGATGAAACAGAGTTACCTTGAGATCCCGCTCCAGGGCGGAGACTTGACGGCTCACGGCCGACTGGCTCATGTGCAGCGTATCGCCGGCGTGCGTGAAGCTCCCCGCTTCGGCTGCCGCATGAAAAATCCTGAGCTTGTCCCAGTCCATGGGTCGGATACCGCGTCGTGGCGCGCTTCTGGTCGGTTCGGGAAGGCCCCGAGAACAACAATTAGGAACGACCGCAGCAGCTATGTTGCAGCGCAACTTAGACCAGCGCTGGACGCATGGATAGGGTGACCCGCGGGCGCATCCTATGTCGGCCTGTGCAACCCGAGTTGAGAACCCTGGGAGGACACTAATGAGGTTGATCGGTGTGGCTCTGGCCGTCGCACTTGCCAGCGGCATTTCCGCGGTAGCGAGCGCCGAGCCATTGAAACTCTGGGAAGCGGATGGCTTCAAGACACCGGAGTCGGTGTTGCCCGTTCCCGCTGAGGGCTTTGCCTACGTGAGCAACGTCGCCGGTCAGCCGACCGACAAGGACGGCAACGGATTCATTTCCAAGATCGCCCTCGCCGACGGCAAGATCATCGCGCTCGAATGGGCCAAGGGGCTCAACGGGCCCAAGGGCATGGCGCTGTCGGGCGGCAAGCTCTACACCTCCGACATCGACAAGCTGGTCGAGCTTGATCCGCAGAGCGGCAAGATCCTGGCTTCGTTCGACGCCCCCGGCGCAACCTTCCTCAATGACGTCGTCGCCGACCCGCAGGGCAACGTCTATGTCTCCGATTCCAACACCAGCACCATCTGGCGTCTGGCCGGCGGCAAGCTGGAGAAATGGGTCGAGGGGCCCGAGCTGAAGTTTCCCAACGGTCTGACGGTGCAGGGCGACAAGCTCATTGTCGCCGCCTGGGGCGCGCCCGGCACCTCGGCGCAGAAGTCCGAGCCGGCCAACCTCCTCGAGATCGGCATCGCCGATAAGAAGGTCGCCAACCTCGGCGACGGCACGCCCGTCGGCAATCTCGACGGTATCGAAGCCGACGGCGATGATTTCATCGTCTCGGACTGGGTCGCCGGCAAGGTGTTCCGCATCGCCAAGTCGGGCAAGGCGGATCCCATCCTGGTCCTGACGCAGGGCACCGCTGACATAGGCTATGTCGCGGCAGATAAGCTGCTGCTCGTCCCGATGATGATGAACGACAAAGTCATCGCCTATAAGGTCCAGTAACGAGCAAAGCGCGGCCGCTCGGAGCGTGCCGCGCTTCTGTTCCGCAAGCGCCTTCGCCGCTATTCGGCGGCTTCCGTCTCTGCTTCGATTTCAAGCGTCGCGAAATAGCGCTCCGCCTCGAGAGCGGCCATGCATCCCATGGCCGCCGCCGTCACCGCCTGACGATAGACCTCGTCCTTGACGTCGCCGGCCGCATAGACGCCGGGCACGGCCGTTGCGGTGGAATCCGGACGCGTCACGATATAGCCCGAG
>JBAZYB010000250.1:0-5778 GCA_041659545.1 Hyphomicrobium sp. | reverse complement strand
GTTGGCAACGCCTTCCTCACCGTGCTTGCGGGCATCGCTCGGATACTTCTTGTGCTTGTTGAGGTGCAGCGTAACGGCCTTCTGCCAGCTCAGCGTCGCCTCCGAAGGCTTCGACGACAGACCCTGTTTGGGCGCTACAGGCTTTTCCGCCACCGGCGCCTCGACGGGCGGTGGGGCCGACGTTTCCTGCGAGGCCGCGGATGCGACCGGGATCGCCTTCTGCTCAGGCCGCGGATCTTCCTCGGCCTTTTCCTCTTCGATCTCTTCGACCGGCTTGGCCTTCTCGATCACCAGTTCGGGCTCGGGCGCCAACGGCGCTTCCTCGACCTTCGGCATCTCGATGTCGGCCTTCTCCTTCACCTCTTCGGTGGGCGCGACGGCGGCAGCGGCTTCTTCCGCGCGCATGCCGATGGCGAGGTTGAGCTTCTCGGCGGGAGGCGCCATGGCAATGGGCGCCAGCTCCAGCAGGAACGCCCCCGCTGTCTCGTCAGCCGTCTCGTCGGCGGGCCAGTTGACCAGCGCCAGCGCACCGGCCGCCGCGTGCATCGACACCATCAGGGCGCCCGCAACGACCCAGCGGCGCAGGCGAGCGCCCGAGCCCTCGAGAAATTCCAGGTGGGCGCTCATGGCGTGGTCGGGCCTGCCGGTTGAGGCGGCACGGGTGCAAGTGCCGGCGCTGGCGGCGCCATGCCGGCTGGCGCGGATGAGACGCCCGCTTGCGGCGGCGGGCCCTCGAGGCCGACCAGCGCGACCTTCAGATAGCCGGCTGCGCGCAGTGCATCCATCAGGCGCATCAGCTCACCATAGGGGACGGCTTTGTCGGCGCGTAGGAACAAACGCTTGTTGCGGTCCGAGCCCGTCTGCGCGTCGAGCGCCGTGCCAAGTCCATTCCACAGCACCATGTCGTTTCCGACAGCTAACGAGAGGTCGGCCTTCAGCGTTACGAATAGCGGCTTGTCCGGCTTGGCGGGCGCTGGTTTGGCCGCCGACACCGGCAGCTCCACCGGCACATCGACTGTCGACAGCGGCGCGACCACCATGAAGATGATGAGCAGCACGAGCATCACGTCGATGAACGGCGTGACGTTGATCTCGTGCGTTTCCGCGATGTCGTCGTCCTGTAGCCGCCCCGCCATGGCTATTCCGCAGCTCTCAGCTCAGGACGGACCCCGCGATCGAAGTCGCGCGACACCAGCCCGAGCACGCCCACCGAAGCATCGCCCACCAGCGCCTTGTAGCCGCCGATGGCACGCGCAAAGTGATTGTAGACGATCACCGCGGGAATGGCGGCAATGAGACCAAAGGCCGTGGCGAGCAACGCCTCGGCGATGCCCGGGGCAACGATGGCAAGGTTCGTCGTCTGCGCTTCGGAAATGCCGATGAAGCTGTTCATGATGCCCCACACGGTGCCGAACAGGCCGACGAACGGCGCCGTCGAGCCGATTGTCGCCAGCACGCCCGTGCCGCGGTTGATGTCGCGCCCGGCAGCAAACTCGACGCGCTCCAGGCGCGCCTCGATACGCTCCTTGATGGCGTACTTGTCGACAACATCCCAAGAGGCGCGCGTCTCGGCGACGGCGGCGCGGATCATCGCCGGCACGGCGCCACGCCTTCCGTCGACGAGATTGGCCGCTTCGCTGAGCGAGTTGGCAGCGCCGAGCTTGATCAACTGCCGCCGCAGACGCCGCTTCGCCACCATCAGCTCGAACGTCTTTGCCAGCCACACCGTCCACGTGACGACGGAGGCGAGCATCAACCCGATCATCACCACCTTCACGATGATGTCGGCCTGCATGAACATGCCCCACGGAGAAAGATCCCGCGGTAGCTTTGTGGCTTCCACCATGGCAGCCGGGGCGGGCGAGCCGGATGTCGCGGCAGGCGCGGCATGCGCCTCGACGCTGACATCGGTGGCGTTGTCAATTGGCGTAGCTGGCACGCTCGTCGCCTCGGTGGCAGGAGCGGCCATCTCCGTCGGGGGCGCCATGGCCGAAGGCGGCGAGCCCACTTGCGTGTTCGGTGCTTGAGCCTCGCTCGCAACGGAAGGCGCGGCCGTTGGCGCCACGCTCGGTGCGTCTGCTGCTGCGGACGGAGCGGACGGCGCGACAGCGGGCGCTACCGTTTCAACGGCGGCAGGCGGCGAAGCGGTTGCAGGTTCCTGCGCCACCGCTGCGTCGACCGATGCAGCTGTCAGCATCAGCGCGACAATCGCTAATTTAGATACGTTCCAAAGTGAAGAATCTGGATGGGTCATGGCGCCGAATTCAAATCCGTCTTTTGGGGCCTTTTACCCCATAGGGAATACCTTACTTTGCATGTCAAGTTTGATTTGATTTTTTTGATAATGCACGGCGCCGATAGCGGGGGATAGGCCACAGCGACGCCGCCAAAAGTAGCGACCGACAACACCCGCAAACACCGGCACAATTGCGACGCTGATTCCGCGACAACAGGTCTTGGCCCGCGCGCTGAGAGTGCTATCTATGTGCCATGAGCGACAAACCGATGCCGACAGATGACGCAACCTGGCGCAAGCAATTGACGCCGGAGCAGTACCGTATCTTGCGCGAGAAGGGCACCGAGCCGCCGTTTACTGGCGAGTTCCTGCACAGCGAGGCAGACGGTACTTTTACCTGTGCGGCCTGCGGCAATCCGCTGTTCGCCTCGGACGCCAAATTCGATTCCGGCACGGGCTGGCCGAGCTTCGATGAGGCGCTGCCCGGTGCTGTCGACTATCACGCTGACACGGCGCACGGCATGGTGCGCACCGAGATCACTTGCGCCCGCTGCGGCTCTCATCTCGGCCACGTCTTCGACGACGGCCCCACCGAAAGCGGCAAGCGCTATTGCATCAACTCGGTGTGTCTCAACCTCGACGAGAAGACCTGAATCTCGCCGCGCACCCATCGGCGCGTCGCCGCCGGTCAGATGCCTGCATACCACGCGTAGCCGCGATCTTCCCAGAAGCCGCCGCGCCCGCCCTCGATCATCGCGAAGTTCGACACCGCCTCGATGCGCTGTACGTACTTGGCGTGCTTGTACCCAAGCTGGCGCTCGACACGCAGACGCACCGGGGCGCCATGCGGAACGCCCAGGGGCGCTCCGTTCATATCGTAGGCGAGGATGGTCTGCGGATGGAACGCGTCGAATAGATCGATGCTCTCGTAATAGTTGCTGCGCGGGCTGAGCTTGTCGGCGCAGTGGAAAACCAGATAGCGCGCCTCCGGCTTCAGTCCGACGCTCTGCAGCAGCGGTGTCATCCGCGCGCCGGTCCATTTGCCGATGGCGCTCCAGCCCTCGACGCAGTCGTGGCGGGTGATCTGCGTGCGTGCCGGCAAGCGGCGCAACTCTTCGAGACTGAACGACGTCGGTCGCTCGACAAGCCCGTCGATCACCAGTCGCCAACCGGCAAATCCGTTCTGCACCATGCGCTGGTAGGCAGGATCGGCGACGTTCGTCGACCCATTGGCCTTGAAGTGCTCGGAAAGATCAGCCTCGGCGAATTCGCGGGCCATCGAGCGCTCGGAGAGCACGAGCCGCTGCACGCTTTCGGTCAGCCACTCGGCCTTTGTCAGCAGGTCGCGGAACGACGGCGATTGGGAAAGCTGATCGCAGCCACCGAGCAGCGCCGCGCCGCCGACGGCCGCACCGCGAATGAGGAAGTTCCGCCGCGAAAGCCGATGCTCATTTGTCATTGGAGGCCTCCGGCACGAGATAACGCCCGGTGATCATCGAGCGGACGTTGTTCCATGTGCCCGTGAGCACGACCATGACGACATGCACGATGACAAACAGCGTGATGCCCGTGGCACAGAGGAAATGGATGGTGCGCGCCGATTGGCGTCCGCCGAAGATATCGAGCAGCGCCGGGAAGGCGGCATCCATGCCCGGCGACATCGTCAGCCCGGTGAGAAACACCAGCGGCAGCAGGCCAAAGATGACCGCCAGGTAGGACAGCTTCTGCAACACGTTGTAGCTCTTCGCCTCATCGCCTTTGGGGAAGCGCAGGCGGATGTGATCCCAGATGGATTCACCGATGTGGCGCAGCTGACCGCCACTTGGGGAGAGGTCCCTTCGGATGTGCCCGCTCACCGCTGCGTAGATGAGATACGCAAGCCCGTTGATGACAAACAGCCACGCAAAGAAAAAGTGCCAGCGCCGCCCGGTAGCCAGATCGCGATACGAGGGGATCGTGATCCATTGCGGGAACCCGAGCGCCTCGTACCGACCGCTATATCCGCGCGAAAGCCCCAGCACGCCAGTCGTATCGAAACTATGCGAGCCAATCTTCGTGACGCCGGCGTAGCTGCCATCATTGCGTTCCACGGCGTCGAGGCTCAGAACCGCACGGTCGGGCGACGACTTGCTACCGAAGTAGAGCGTCGGATGCGCATTGAAAATCTGCAGTCCGCTCATCAACAGGATGAAAAGGCATAGTGCGTTCACCCAATGCGTGACGCGCACCGCCACCGTGTGGCGGTAGACGAGCTCGGAATGTGGTGCGGCAGGGGACACCATCGTCTGGTCCTGTTTTGGCTAACCTAGCGCGTCTATCTGTAAATGTGTTCTAACAGGTCAATAACGTGTTGTTATCTCGGTCAGCCAGGCTGGCGAGTGAGCGACCAGCACGGCCTCCAGGCTCTTGTCGAGGCCCGTGAGGATCAGCGCTGCGACGAGGATCAGCACGATCCCGAGGATCGCCTTGCCGCTCTTTCCGGCTTCTGCGAGGCGGTTCCGCCAGTGCAGGATCGTCTCGCGCGACAACAGGCCGAGCAGCAATAAAGGCAGTGCCGCGCCCAATCCGAAGGCCAGCATCGTCAGCGATACTTGTCCGAGATTCTCGCCTTGTGCCGCGAGCAGCGATGCTGCCCCGAGCGTTGGCCCAACGCAGGGGCTCCAGACGGCGCCAAGCAGCAGGCCCAGAGCGAACTGGCCGCCAAGACCCGTCGCTTCGAACCCACCGAAATTGTTCTCGGTCCAATTCGAAACCGGAGCCGCGGCTGCCGCCAGCTGAGTTTGCAGCGGCGGCACGAGCAACACGGTCCCGATCGCCAGCATCAGAACGGCCGCTACCGGGCGCAACAGCGCCGTATCGATTCCAAGTCCATAGCCAAATGCCGCGATGAAAATGCCAAGGCCGGCGAACGATAGCGCCAGTCCCGTTGCCAAAGCCGCCGGGCCGAGCCGGTGCTCACCTGCGGCGGTGGCGAACACCACAGGCAGCAGCGGCAGGACACACGGCGACAATGTCGAAAGCGTGCCGGCGAGTGCTGCTAGCAGTACGTTGGTGAGCAGCATGATCGAGCACCTACTTCAGCGCAGAATCAATGAGTGTGCCGATCGATGCAGCGTTGGTGTCACCGAGCGAGCGCCCGGTCTCCTTATCGCCCTTGAAGCCGATCAGCGTACTCTGCTTCTGCACCTTGAAGTGCTTCAGCGCATCGGTTTGATGGTCGTAGTCGACTTTGAAAATCGTGAGCGCGTCGTACTTGGCTTCGCTCTTGAGCGTTTCGAACACTTTCTGCTGCGCCTGGCATGTGGGGCACCAGGGCGCGTAGACGTCTACGAGTATCGGCTTGCCCGCCGCTTGAGCGGCAGTGAAGTCGGCCATGGTAAAGGGCTTCTCTTCATAGGCGAATGCCGTGGTCGCAGACATGACGCAAGCGCAGATGGCGGCCGCAATGAACTTCGCACGCATGGCTAGCATTAATGTCTCCTGTGTGCTTCTCGGACTGCATCAGGAGTACGGCAGTGGCGCCAAGAACGTTACACCGCCCA
>JBAZYB010000249.1:0-5816 GCA_041659545.1 Hyphomicrobium sp. | reverse complement strand
GACTGTGGTGCGTCAGGGCTCCGATCGCATTCTGGTGCAGTTCCCTGGTCTGCAAGACACCAAGCAGCTCAAGGACCTCATCGGTCAGACCGCCAAGTTGACGTTCCACTCGGTGCATCCCAGCGTGACCGCCGAAGAAGCGCAGCAGACCCGGCCGCCGCTCGGCTTCAAGGTTTATCCGTCTTCTGAGGGTGAGGGCGGCCGCAGCTTCCTCTTGCAGGAATCGCCCATTGTCTCCGGCGAGGACCTCGTCGACGCCCAGCCGGGGTTCGACCAACGGACCAACGAGCCGATCATCTCCTTCCGCTTCAACCAATCGGGCGCGCGCAAGTTCGGTAGCTACACCAAGGATCACGTCGGTCAGCCGTTCGCCATCGTGCTCGACAACAAGGTGCTCTCCGCGCCAGTGATCCGCGAGCCGATTCTCGGTGGCTCGGGGCAGATCTCCGGAAGCTTCACCGTCGATAGCGCCAGCACCCTCGCCGTGCAGCTGCGCTCCGGCGCGCTGCCCACGAAGCTCACCGTCGTCGAGGAGCGCACCGTTGGTCCTTCGCTCGGCGCCGACTCCATCGAGGCAGGTAAGCTCGCCGGTCTCGTCGGCTGTCTCGCCACTGCGATCCTGACCATCGTTGCCTATGGGACTTTCGGCATCTTCGCCGTCATCGGTCTCGTCGTGCATGGCTTCCTCATCATCGCCATGATGACGATGATCGGCACGACGCTGACGCTGCCTGGTATCGCGGGCTTCGTATTGACCATCGGTATGGCGGTTGACGCCAACGTGCTCATCTATGAGCGCATCCGCGAAGAATTGCGCTCTGGTAAGTCTCCGATCGCTGCCATTGATCAAGGCTTCCAGCGCGCGTGGATCACCATTCTCGACAGCCAGCTGACGACGCTGGCTGCCGCGGTCATCATGTTTTGGCTGGGCTCCGGGCCAATCCGTGGCTTCGCCGTGACGCTGACCATTGGCATTCTGACGTCGGTGTTCGCCGCCGTTACCGTGACGCGCCTGCTCGTTTCGCTTTGGCTGAAGAGCAAGGGCAAAGGCCGCATAGTCGAAGTGCCGGTCTAGAGAGGCAACCGATGTTCTTCCCGATTCCAGACTTCAAGGGCTTCGACTTTTTCCCGCACAATTTGCGGCTGCCCTTCATGCGCTACAAGGGCCTGTGTTTTGGGCTGTCGCTCGCATTCATGGCGGCCTCGCTTGGGCTCTACTTCACCAAGGGCCTCAACTACGGCGTCGACTTCATCGGCGGCTCCCTCATCGAGGTACAGCACAAGAATGGTCCAGCCGACCTGTCGGAGATGCGCGAGAAGCTGAACGCGCTTGGCCTCGGCTCGGTGCAGATCCAGAGCTTCGGCTCCGACACCGACGTTCTCATTCGCGTCGAGCAGCAGAAGGGCGGCGAGGCCGAGCAGCAAGTGGCGATGAAGAAGGTCGTCGATACGCTGGGCTCTGAATATACGCAGCGCCGCATCGAGGTCGTCGGACCTGCGGTATCGAGCGAGTTGCGGCGCACCGGCCTGATAGCGGTGTTCGCCTCCATTCTCGCCATCATCGTCTACGTCTGGTTCCGCTTCGAATGGCAATTTGCCGCCGGCTGCGTCGTCGCCCTGTTACACGACGTGTTGGTCACGGTCGGCATTTTCTCCCTGCTCGGGCTGGAGTTCGATCTGTCGATCGTCGCCGCGCTGCTGACCATTCTCGGCTACTCCGTCAACGACTCCGTCGTTGTGTCGGACCGCATCCGTGAGAACTTGCGCAAATTTAAGCGCATGGATTTGGACGAGCTGCTCAACATCTCGATCAACGAGACGCTGTCGCGCACGATCCTCACCGGCGTGACGGCCATCGCCGGCATCATGGCGCTGTTGATTTTCGGCGGCGAAGTCATCCGCAACTTCTCGTTCGCGATGCTGCTGGGCATTATCATCGGCACCTATTCGTCGATGTTCATTGCCGCGCCACTGCTCGGGTATTTGGGCATCAAGCGCGATACCGTCGGATCATCGCCCAAGCCGAAAGAGGCCGGGCCGGTGATTGCTCCCGCCAGCTCCGGTGGCGCCGAACGCGCCAAGGCTGCCGCCCGCGGCACGCCGAAAAAGGCTGCGCGCTGAACTGCGGCGCGCAGCAATGACCTTACGATCCCCATGACGGCGGCCGGCAAAGCCTTCTTTCCCGGCCGCGCGCCTATTGATGCCTATGGCAATGGCGGCTTTCGCTTCGCCGACATGAGCCACCGCGGCTCCCTGATTATCTTGCCCAGCGGCATCTATGGTTGGGATGTCGCCGATCTCGATCAGCTGACCCAAGAGAACTGCGCCCGCTTCATCGCCGAATTGGCACTCCCAAGCTTTGTCCTCCTGGGGACAGGAACCGAGCATCGGCTCCCCCCTGAGCCGGTACGTCGCCTGTTCGCCGACGCGGGCATCGGCCTTGAGCCCATGAGTACCGGCGCGGCGGCACGCACGTATAATGTCCTCTTGGCGGAAGGCCGCAGCTTCGGAGCCGGGCTGATCGCCGTCGAATGATCGGCTTCCGCGGAGGACCGGGAACCATGTCCGCCCTAACGAGCTCAGGCGAGGCGGAAGTGCGCCGCGATGCCCGCCAACTCGATTACGACCGCTACCTGGCCGCTCTGCTCGCGCCCGACGGCACGCATGATGACCTGCTGACGCTGGCCGCCTTCCATGGTGAGATCGCCCGTATACCTGCGAGTGTGCAGGAGCCGACGATGGGCGCCGTGCGCCTGCAGTGGTGGCGCGACGTTGCAGAGACAGCGGCGGCACCGGAAGCGACCGGATCTCCCGTAGCCGACAAGTTGCGTCAGGCTATCGCCACCGGCCGCTTTTCCCTCGCCGACGTTACCTCGATTATAGATGCCTACGAGGAGTTGCTGCGCCCCGGCTCGTTGACAGACCCGCAGGAGCTCGACGCATTCCTGGCCGCCAGCCAAGGCGCTGCGTTTCGGCTCGCCGCGCAGGTTCTCGGAGCCGGCAGGGATGCCGCGCCCGGTCTCGTCTTTGCGGCCGCGCAATCCTATGGACGCGTTCAACTGCTGCGTGCGCTGCCATTTTTACTGGCCAAAGGACACAACCCGTTGGCTGACGGCCCCACAGTCGACTGGTCGGCGGTCATACAACCCATGCTCGTGCAAGCGCGTGAATGGTTTGCCGAGACACGCCACTGTGTCGCGCCCGCCGGGGCAACCATGATGCAGGCCATTGCCCCCGCCGCCCTTGTTGGGCCCTATTTGAAGGCTTTGGAGAGACTTGGATCCAAGCTCGTCTTCGAGCAAGCAACGATTTCGCCGTTGTCGCGCGTATGGCGGATCTACATGGCGAGCAGGCGTGGACGGTTCTGAGAGCCGGCGCCGGCGGAGGGAGTCGCGAATGTCGCGCACGGCGGCCCATTATGCGGTGCTGCTGCTTGTTTCGACGATGGCAGCCAGTCTGCCGGGTTCAGCGAGCCTGGCACAAGTCGCGCCGTTGCCCGTGCCGCAGCTTACCTGGCGCGTCGAAAATCCTTTTCGCTTTTTCTCCGACGCGGCTGACACCGAAGTGCATCGCGCAACCTATCTCGCGCTGCCACCTGTCGATCAGCTTCAGCGTCCGATCCTCGCCGCCGAACAGGCGCTCAGCACGCGCCACGAGAATGGCTGGGCAGAGACGATGTTTCGCGACACGTGCTGGGATTCGCGCACCAATCGTTTCGCGTGCAACGGAGGCGGCGACTACATCAATCCCAAGTCGCATCGCGTTGTTATGCGTATCGACAATATCGACGAAGCAGCGGGGCTGACTTGCACCTGGCTCACAGCCCCGCACGGGGGAGAGCCGCGCGGCGACGCAGTGATCCAAGCGTGCAGCGAGGAGGCACGCTTCGACATTCCCTATCCTTCGGGAGCGAGCGTAAGCGTCGAGATCGGCGGCCGCGAAATTGCTAGCACCGACGTGACGGTACACGATCTCCTCATCGTCGGCATGGGTGACAGTTTCGCTTCAGGCGAGGGCAACCCCGATGTCCCGGTTCGTTTCTCGCGCGAGCGCTCGGCTGACTACGGGCGACGTTCTGCAAGCGCTGATTTGACCGGCTACCCGGCGCGCGTCGGTCCGTGGAAGCAGATCGGCGACAAGCCCTTCATCGACGAAAATCCGCGCTGGCTGGATCAGGGCTGCCATCGCTCGCTTTATTCGCATCAACTGCGCTCTGCCTTGCAGCTCAGCATCGAAGACGATCATCGCGCGGTGACTTACGTCGGCGTCGCCTGCTCTGGTTCGGAAGTCACCTACGGCCTCTTCCTGCGCTATGCCGGTAACGAATGGGTGCCCAATCCCACCGACATGTCGCAGATCTCGGCGGTCGCCAGCGCACAATGCGATGCGCACGAGGCGCGCAAGCAGGACCTGCCCGAGGCGTACCACATGGACGGCACGATCCCCGAGTTGAAGGGGGGGCTGGTGCTGCGCAAGTGCGATCCGATCGATGCACGCAAGATCGATCTCCTGCTCGTATCCGTTGGCGGCAACGACGTCGGCTTCTCGCGCTTGCTTGCCAACTCTGTCCTGTCCGATGAATCCACACTACGCATGCTCGGCGGTTGGTTTGGCCAGGTCCACGGCCTCGACGACGCCAGCCTCGGCCTCGAAGCACTGATCCTGCGCTACAAGTCGCTCAACCGCGCCATCCACTATTTGCTGCACGTTCCCTGGGAGCAGTCGGACCGCGTCTTGCTGACGGCGTACCCGGGCCTCGCCCTGCAGGGCGATGGCACCAGCACCTGTCCTGATGGCATCGCCGGCATGGACGTGCTTCCTGATTTCCAGTTGAGCGAGGCAAAGGTCCGCATCGGCACCTGGGTCGCCGACAAGCTCAACACCGCAATGAAGGAAGCCGCTGACCACTACCAGTGGTCGTTCGTCGACGCCCACCGGCGCGAGTTCATCGGCCGCGGTATCTGTGCCGGCACGACCTACGACGGCGCCGACATCGCAGACGATCTGCGCATGCCGCGCAAAACCGAAGACGGATGGCGGCCCTACAATCCGGCCGACTACAAAGCCTATGCGCCGCGTCAGCGCTGGTTCCGCACGCCCAACGATGCGTTCATGACCGGCAACTTCCATGTCGCGGCGTCACTGCTGCAAAAGGTGTTGAAGCTCGACGCCTTTGCCTGGTTTCAGTTGGTGCTGGCCTCCACCTACTCGGGCGCCTTCCACCCGACCGCCGAGGGTCAGGCGGCGATGGCCGATGCCGTGGTCTCCAAGGCGCGCTCCGTGCTGGCCAAATACGGGCAGGGCGCTGAGCAGCCGTTGCCCGCCGGTGTCGCGCCGGCAGGGACGATCGGCCTGCAGTGACTTAACCTGCGATGCGGCGTGACCGGAGTTAGCTATTCGGCAGCCGCCTGTGTGGCACTCCCGGCCAGCCAGCGCTCGATATCGGCGATGGCGCGAACGCTCATGGCGCGCTTCTTCGCCCGTCCGCGCTCTTTGCCCTTGATGCGGCGACCCTCGGCGTCCAATTCCGGCGCCTCGATTTCCGGGAACAGGCCGTAGTTGACGTTCATCGGCTGGAACGATGAGCCACCGCCTTCCGTCTCGGCCGCGAGGTGCCCGCCGGTGATATGCACGATGAGGGCCCCAAGAGCCGTTGTCGGTGGTGGTGGCACGCTGAGTCGAGCCAGCCGCTCGGCCGCAGCAAAGCGGCCAGCGAGCAATCCGATGGCAGCACTCTCGACGTAGCCCTCCACGCCGGTGATCTGCCCCGCAAAACGCAGCCGCGGCATGGCCTTCAGCCGCAGCGAAGCATCGAG
>JBAZYB010000248.1:0-5898 GCA_041659545.1 Hyphomicrobium sp. | reverse complement strand
CGCGGGCGCGCGATTTCAGCGCATCGCCTTCTCCCGCGAGCTGCTCGATGGTGCATTCCAGTCCGCCGCCGATCTTGACTTTGTTCCCCTTCAGCCAGCGCAGCAGCTTGTCGTCGTGATTGCCGGCGATGCTCAGCGCCTGCCCCGCATCGACCATGTCCATGACGATACGCAACACGTCGGGGGAGTTCGGGCCACGGTCGACCAGATCGCCGACGAAAAAGACGCGTCGTCCCTTCGGTGCGCTGGTGATGGCGCGGCGCTCATCACCCGAACCTTCGAAGCGCGCCTCGTAGCCGAGCACGTGCAGCAATGCGACGAGTTCGTCGACGCAGCCGTGCACGTCGCCGATTAAGTCGAACGGCGCGTGCTCATGGCGACGGTCGGTGCTTGGGGTCTGCGAGCTCGTCACGCGTGAATGAAGTCCTCGGCTCGCCGCTGCTTGGGCTCGGGGACATTGGAGACAAAGCGGGCCAACGGCTCCAGCCCTGCGGGCACGGGGCCTCCGTACGCCCAATCCAGAAGCTCCACCGTATGCACGATCGGCACATCGGCCTGCCCGGACAGCTGCGAGATGCAGCCAATATTGCCAGCCGCCACGAGGTCGGGCTTCACGCGCTTGATATTCTTCGCCTTGCGCTCGCGCAGCTGCCCGGCGATCTCGGGCTGTAGAATATTGTAGGTCCCCGCCGAACCGCAGCAGATGTGCGATTCCGGAATGCTGACGACGCTATAGCCCGCCTTGGTGAGCAGATCGCGCGGCTCGTCCCGGATGCCCTGTCCGTGCTGTAGGGAGCAGGCAGGATGATAGGCGACGCGCAGGGACGACCAGCGCTTCGGCGCTCCGAGCTCGTACTGGCCGAGGAATTCGGAGATGTCACGCGCGAGGGCAGAAATGCGCGCTGCACGCGCTGCATATTCGGGTTCGCGCTTCAAAAGATGGCCGTAGTCCTTCACCGCCGTACCGCAACCCGAGGCGTTGGAAATGATGGCGTCGACCGGTCCCTTGGCCAGCTCCTTCGACCACGCATCGACATTGCGCTTGGCGAAGGCAATGGCGGAGGCTTCATCGCCCAAATGATAGGTAAGCGCGCCGCAGCAGCCCGCGCCCGCGGCGACGATCACATCCACCCCGCGACGGGCGAGGAGACGGATGGTTGAATCGTTGATGCTCGGACGCAGCACTTGCTGCGCGCAGCCGGCAAGCATGATGACGCGCGCTCGGCGCTCGTCCTCGGTGGCGGCGACGCCCGGGCCCTCGAACTTCGGCGACGGCGGCAGCGTTGAAGGCGCAAGCTCGACCATCGCCGCTAGCTGACCAAGTCCGAGACGGCGCAGCAGCTTCACCCACGGCCGCCCGAGGGGAGCGAGCCGCAACGCGAAGCGGAATCGCTCCGGATACGGCAGCACCTGTGACAGCAGCTGGCGCACGAAGCGCTCCTTGAACGGGCGCGGAGCCGTCTGCTCGACGTAGCCGCGGGCTAGGTCGATCAGGTGCATATAGTCGACGCCGCTCGGGCAGGTCGACATGCACGACAGGCAGGACAGGCACCGGTCGAGGTGGAGTTTGACCTCCGGGCTCGCTGGCGCGTTGTCCTCCAGCATGTCCTTGATGAGATAGATGCGACCGCGCGGGCTATCGCGTTCATCGCCCAGCAGCACGTAGGTGGGGCACGTCGCCGTACACAGCCCGCAGTGGACGCAGCGGCGCAAGATGGCGTCGGCCTCGGCGACGCGCGCGTTGGTCAGCTGCTCAGGTGTGAAATTGGTCTGCATGCGCTGGCCTCGGCCCTCACAAGTTGGCGTACATTCTGCCGGGGTTGAGGATCCCCGCTGGATCGAAGGCGGCCTTGAGTCCTCGAGTAAGCCGTTCCATCGGCGGGCTCAAGGGCTGGAACACCTCTACGGACGATCGCACCGCCGGTTCGGCGCGGATGAGCATGGCATGACCGCCGTGAATAGCCGTCACCCGGCGTATTTCCGCCGTCCCCGCGTCCGCGGCAGACGGGACTTCGAGCCAGATAAGCGACCCGCCCCAATCATAGAAAGCTTCTGCCGGCATATAGCGCTTGATGGCGGCGACGAGCTTGGGCGCCGTCGTCGGCTTTGTCGAGATGCGCCACAGCAGCGTCTGCCGGTTGGGCATCACGGACAGGCGGCGCAGTTCACCCCAGAACTCCAGTGTCTCGCGATGATCGAGCTCCAGAGCTTTGCCGTAAACCTTCAGCGCATCCTTCAGCCGGTGCTTGCGGTCGGTAACGGAAGTCGCGAAGTTCTCCAGCCGCAACGCCGTGACCGACTTGTTCATCGACCTGAGGCCGGGATGGTTGAGGCGGGCGGCGACCGAGGCCTGCAAATGAACCGCTCCCGAGACCTCGACGGGCAGCATCATTGCCGTCGATAAAAGCTCGATCGCCAGATTGTCCGGTAGTCCGAGGAAGATGATCGTCGCCGCCGTCTCCGGCCAGGGTATGACCTTGAACGTCACCTCCGTCAGCACGGCGAGCGTGCCCCAGCTGCCCGTCAGACCGCGGGTGATGTCATAGCCGGTCACGTTCTTCATCACGCGTCCGCCGGCCTTGAACAGTTCGGCCCGTCCGTTGACGCCCTTTACCCCGATCAGGTGATCGCGCGCCGCGCCATACAGAACGCGCCGGGCACCCGACATGTTGGTGGCGAACACAGCCCCGATGGTCTGCACGCCGTGTGGGCCGCCCGTTGTCGGTCCAAGGTCGATCGGTTCGAACGGCAGCATCTGTCCGCGTGCCGCCAGCTCCGCCTCGATCAGCGACAGGGGGGTACCGGCCCGCGCCGACATCACCAGCTCGTTCGGCTCATACAGTGAGATGCCGCGGAGCGATGCAGTGGATATCGTCACCGTGCCGCCGACGGGCCGGCCGATGGCGCGCTTGGAGCCCGAGCCGATCACCTCGATCGGCAAGCGCTTTTCGGCGCAGCCGGCGATGACGAACTGAAGCTCCCAGTCGGCGCCGGGGCGCTGCAAATCGCTCAAGTGTTTCTCCTCAAGCCGCTTGGTCTGCTGCTGCTGGACGCTCGCTGACCATCTCGAGTGCGCTCAGCGGGAACACCTTGCCCGGATTGAGCAGCCAGTAAGGGTCGAACACGCTCTTGATGCGCATCTGCACGGCCAGATCCGAGGGCGTAAACTGCACGTCCATGAGATCACGCTTTTCAATGCCGACGCCATGCTCGCCGGTGAGGCATCCCCCGACGGCGACGCACAGCTTCAAAATCTCGGCCCCGGCAAGCTCTGCACGCAGAGCCTCATCGGAATTGTTGGCGTCGTAGAGGATCAGCGGATGCAGGTTGCCATCGCCGGCGTGGAATACGTTGGCGACTTGCAGGCGGTGCTCGGCGCAGATCTGGGCGATGCGGTTCAGCACCTCCGGCAGCCGCGACAGCGGTATCGTGCCGTCCATGCAGTAGTAGTCGGAGATGCGGCCCATCGCGCCGAACGCCGCCTTGCGGCCCTTCCAGATGCGCGCGCTGTGCTCTGCAGAGGTGCTGGCCTCGATGACCTTTGGGTCGAACGACCGCGCAATGTCGACGACGTCACGCAACAGGCGCGTCGTTTCCGCCTCGTAGCCCTCCACCTCGACGATCAGCAGCGCCTCCACGTCGAGCGGATAGCCGGCCTTGGCATAGGCCTCGCAGACGGCAATGGCCGGCCTGTCCATATACTCGATCGCTACCGGAATGATGCCCGAGCCGATGATGGCCGCCACGCACTGGCCGGCCGCTTCGCAAGAGTTGAAGCCGAGCATCACCGGACGGGCGGTCTCGGCCTTCGGAATGATCTTCAGCGTCGCTTCAGTGACGATACCGAACTGGCCTTCCGAGCCGACGATCAGGGCGAGGAAATCATAGCCCTCGGAGTCGAGGTACGGCCCGCCGACCTCGACAATCTCTCCGTTCATCAGAACGATCTTGAGACCCAGCACGTTGTTGGTCGTGACACCGTATTTCAGGCAGTGCGCGCCGCCGGAGTTCATCGCCAGGTTGCCGCCGACCGTGCAGGCGAGCTGGCTCGATGGATCGGGCGCATAGAAGAAACCCTCTGCCGAGACGGCATCGGTGATGGCGAGATTGGTGATACCGCACTCGACGGTGATGGTGCGGTTGATGAAGTCCGCCTCGATCACCCGGTTCATGCGCGAGGTGCCGATCACAATGGCGTCGGCGGTCGGCAATGCGCCCCCGCACAGCGACGTGCCGGCCCCGCGCGGCACAACCTTCAATCCGTTTTCATGGCAGTACTTGAGGACTTTCGAGACGTCCTCGGTTGAGCGCGGCAGCACCACCGCAAGCGGCGCTTGCCGGTAGGCGGTCAGCGCATCGGCTTCGAACGCGCGGCGGCCCTCCTCCTCGGAGATGATGCCATCGACGCCGAGCAACGCCTCGAGCTCCTTGATGATGGCACCGCTCCGGTCGAGCACGTTCCGGTCGGGTTCCGGCATCCTCGACAGCGTCATGCAGCTCTCCGGTTCGGCAGTTCCAGCAGGCGTCCGCGAACTCCAAGAACGAGTATCACAGTCCGTCCAATGGCTGGCATACTGCAACGATTAGACCAGCGCAAAAACCATTCGACCCTGGAATCGATACATTATTGCGGTCGCCGGTCATATTCCAATCCGACTTTTGCGGCCGACAGGCTGTTTCGACATCAGGATGCCTTTCGAACGGCATACAAGCGCCTGCGATCAGCTATAACCGATATATTCGCACGCGTTCTCCGCACCGGCAACATTGCCGGCCGGGGCAGCGTTCAACTTGATCAGCCGCTCGCTATTTGCTGATGTGGCGTCGAGCCGGAGGGAGAGCATGAAGCGCAGGGGAATATTCGCGGTCGCCGTTGCACTGCTCGCCGGTGCGCCCGCGATAGCGCAAGACGCCTCCAAGGGTGAGGCGGTTTTCAAGCAGTGCCGGGCCTGCCATGCCATCGGGCCAGCGGCGCTGAACAAAGCCGGCCCGGCGCTGACCGGCATCGTCGGCCGCAGGGCCGGTAGCGGCAAGGGCTTCAACTACTCCGATGCCATGCAGGAAGCCGGGGCCGGCGGCCTCGTGTGGACGGAGGCCAACCTAGCCAAATTTCTCGAGTCGCCGGACACCTTCGTGCCCAACAACGTCATGGCGTCTCCCGGCATCAAGAACGCCGCCGACCGCAGCGATCTGATCGCATTCCTCAAGCTGCATAAGTAACCTCCCGCCCTGGAGTCCGCGAGTTGGGGGAACGACAGCCCACTGTCATTCCCGCGGGCGTATCGGGCCGGCGAAGTGTGAGGTCGTCGAGGAAAGAGGAGTGGACCGAGTCCGGCCTGACTACTTGCGGATGCAGCTCTGCATGCAGCGCGTAAAGGCGATCTCGCAACTTGGAGACCCCTTTGTCGAGATACGGCACTGATTATATTGGTTCTTGCAGGTGGCTCCGCACGATCCCGCCGCAACCCGCTCGCTGGACCCAACGCCCATAGCGATGAGCACGGCGAGGGCCGCCAATCCGGTCAGCAGCGCCCAATTGAGTTTGCGTCCGAGCAAGTTCGTTCTCCCGCCGCTGATATACGCTCCGGCTCGCCAAAGACGGATACCTAGAGAATGCCCTCTTATGCCCTTGGGGCGAGTTAACCTCGCCTAGGATGAACACAAGCTGAACCTCGCCGCCAGAGGGTTAGAACGCATATTCTTCAAAGACGTGATCGATCTGCCGCGACCAGGGCCCTTCAAACTTTTCGATCAGGCGATCTGCGAGGGTGCGTCCCGAGACGGCGACTTCGTCGAGGTGGTCGAGGTAGACCGATTCATCCTGGCTCGCGGCGTTGATGCATCGGCGGGAGCGCAGGCCCCTGCGTGAAATCCGCAGTACCTCCCGCGCGATCTTCT
>JBAZYB010000247.1:0-5902 GCA_041659545.1 Hyphomicrobium sp. | reverse complement strand
TTGCGCGCGAGTTGCGGATCCGCGAAGGCAAGGACATCCTGGAATCCGCCGTTGAAGCAGCGCGCTCGCGGTTCCGGCCCATCCTCATGACATCATTTGCATTCATTCTCGGCGTGGTGCCGCTGGTGCTCGCGTCGGGCGCAGGTGCCAACGCGCAGAAGTCCATCGGCATCGCCGTTCTGACCGGCATGCTTGGATCGACGATCCTCACCGTGGCATTCGTGCCGTCGGTGTTCGTGGTGATGCAGCGCTTCGAGGAATGGCGAGCACGCCGAAAAGCGGCGCGTTCCAATACGCCGGCCTCGGCGCCGTCGGCTTAGGACGCCCACACTCGGAACCAAAGTGTGTTTGCGGGGCTTATCAGAGGGCGCGTCGCCGCGCGATCCGATGGTGCGTTGACGTGCATAACAGGCGTCAACTCTGGAAATCGAAGCTTCGACGCCTATCTAATCAATCAGGGCAGGTGCTGCGAGACACAGTGGTTGCTCAAAAACGGACGAGAAAAAGATCGTTCGGAACGAAACAAGGAGTGAACGCAATGCGTTTTGCAAGAACGGCCCTCGTTGCCACAGCACTCACCGGCTTAATGTATGTGTCAGTTCCTAGCGCCTCTGCGCTGCCTGTGGCTGCGCGTGCGGATGTCGCCGCAAACACTGCCAACCTCACCCAGGAAGTTCGCTATCGGCGCCACCGCGGATACCGTCGGCACTATCGCCCGTATCGCTATGGCTATTACGGCCGGCGCTATTATGGTCGCCCGTATTACCGCGGCTACCGTCGTCCAGGTTTCGGCATTTATCTCGGGTTCTAATGCATCGGCGCAGCGCGGGGCCCTTGGCCTCGCGCAGTCCCGCGCTTTCAACGCGTCGGCTCCCATCCCAGCTGCATGAGCTTTGCAGGACTGGCGACCAAGGGTTTGCCGATCTTATCCCATATGCCGCGCGCGCCGGGCAGCCGCATGAGGGCATCAAGACTTCCGGCGGGCAAGGCGAAGATACTGGGTCGGCGCGCCTGCTGGCGGCGGAGTTCAGCGACCACCTCGCCAACCGCCAACGGCGTCCGATCAGCGACGATGAACGTTTCGCCGAGGGCGCGCTGGTTGCCCAGAACGGTGGCGACCGCGGAAATGAAATTCTCCACCGACAGGAACGATCGCTTAGCAGTGATCGAGCCTAGCGGCAGGGGCACCGGCAGCCGCGCCAATCGATCCAGCGTTCCCGCATTTCCCTTTGCTCCGTCGCCCAACACCAGAACCGGGCGCAAGATCGAGAACGGCACGCCGCTAGCGGCGACGGCGCGCTCGGCAGCAAGCTTGGAGCGCCCATAGGGGCTTACGGGTGCGGGGGTGTCGTTCTCAGTTACAACGCCGGTCGCAGAGTGGCCGACCTGCGCCGCAATCGAAGACACGAGCACAAGCTGCGCTAGTCCATGGCGCTTTGCCGCAGCACATAGCGCGGCCGTGGCGCGGTGGTTCACGCGGTCGAACTCGTCCTCGCTGGCTGTCCGATGGGCGAGACTTGCCAAGTGCACAACGGTATCGACACCGTTGAGCATCGCATCCCAGTCAACATCTCCTGCGAGATCTTGCTGATGTCGCCACTCGCAGTTGCCGATCCGGTGACGAGACGCGGCAATCAACGTGTGCCCGCTCAGTCCGCGCAGGAGGTGCGAACCGAGAAAACCGCCTGCCCCAGTGATGAGAACCCGCATGCCAGCGCACCCCGTTAGCGCGTGCTTCCGCTTACACGCGGCATGTGTACGCAGCAACCGCACACCCTCGACGGCTGCCCGACAGATGGCGCTACCTCACCAATCGGGCCGTTAACGTTGCATTTTGACCTCAAGCCAATTCCCAGCGGCGAATTCCGGCGCAAATACTTGACTTTACAGGTCATGTATTGCGACGTCGGCAGCGACCCACCAGGTTGCGGCCCCTGCCAACGAGATGTTTGAGAGACGAGACAAACTCGAGGGCGGCGCCGTTCTCCACAGGCAGTTGAGGCAGCACGATGCTCGTCACCATCCCCGATATCCTGAAGCCCGAGGAGTTGGCGCACATCCGCCGCGTCCTGGAAGGCACCAATTGGGTCGACGGCCGCGCGACAGCCGGCGAACAAGCGGCGAAGGTCAAACTCAACCTGCAGGTGCCGGTCGACGCGCCGGAGGCGCAGGAACTGGGTCAGATCATCCTGCGCGCGCTCGGTAACAGCGCGAAGTTCATGTCGGCCGCGCTGCCGTTGCGCGTGCTGCCGCCGATGTTCAACCGTTACGACGTCGGCATGACGTTCGGCGCTCACGTCGACGGGTCCATTCGCTCGGTACCGGGCAGCGGACTGCGACTCAGAACCGATGTCTCATCGACACTGTTCCTGACGCCGCCGGAGGACTACGACGGTGGCGAACTCATTGTGCACGACACCTACGGCACGCACGCCGTCAAACTCCCTGCCGGGCACCTTGTCGTCTATCCGGCAACGAGCATGCATTCGGTGACGCCTGTGACGCGCGGCAGCCGCTGGGCGTCGTTCTTCTGGACGCAGTCGTTCGTCAAGGACGACTGGCAGCGGCACATGCTTTACGATCTCGACAATTCAATTATCGGCGTCAGGTCGCGGCTCGCCGATGACGATCCGGCCGTGGTCGGCCTGACCGCCCACTATCATAACCTCATCCGCCAATGGTCGGAGACGTGAGCGAGATTGGCCGTCACCCGTAACGCCGAGCGCGACCTGCGGCTGCGGCGGGGGCGTCACTCCTCGGCATCGGTGAGCGACATAACCGCCAGCAGCAGTGCCAGCATGTCCTCATCACCCGGTGGCACGTTGCTGCCTGGTCTAGCGATGCGTTTAAGCTCGAGTACGCTAGCAGGATCTGGGTCGACCGAGATGCTCGCTGCCCTGCCTGCGTCGAAACTATCTGCCTTGTGGTTCTTGATCATTGGTGTCCCTCGCTGGCGGCATGCAGCACCGCAGCTGAGGCAAGCACGTGGCTTCAGCCATCACGTTTGGCGACGTTTTGCTAACGTTGGGAAGGTGTTGCGCCAATGCCGCGGATCGGTCCCGCGCCCCGCTCCTGTCCAAAAGTTGTCACGCTCATCTGATTGCTCATCGAAGCACCGCCGCGGCAATCCTGCCGAGCCATGAGAGACGAGTATTGTTCATGTCGTTGTTTCGCGCCCCGATTGCCATGGCCTTGGCCCTCATTCTATTCAGCCTTCCAGCAGCAGCCGAGAAGCGCGTCGCTCTCGTCATCGGTAATTCGAAGTACGTGGACGTCACGCCGCTCTCCAACCCGCTGCACGACGCCAATGCAATCGCGGCGGCGTTCAAGGCTGCGGGCTTCGATGTCATCTTAGGCGTCGACGTCGACAAAAGAGCCTTCGACACCAAGGTGCGCAATTTCGCCGAACTCCTGGAAGGATCGGATGTCGCCATCTTCTTTTATGCGGGTCACGGGCTGCAGGTCGGCGGGCGCAACTATCTGATTCCGACGGACGCGCGGTTGCTCAACGAGCGCGATCTGGACTTCGATGCCGTCAGTCTCGATCTCGTGCTCAAGCAGATGGAGTTGGGCCGCGCCGAGCGCACCAACATCGTGTTTCTCGACGCCTGCCGCGACAATCCCTTCACACGCAATCTGGCGCGTTCGATGGGCACGCGATCTGCCAACCTCGGCAAGGGGCTGGCGCAGGTCGACACCGGCGTCGGCACCTTCATCGCCTATTCGACGCAGCCCGGAAACGTGGCGCTGGACGGCAAGGGGCAGAACTCGCCTTTTACCGCAGCGCTCGCCAAGCACGTTGGGGAACCGGATCGGAATCTCACCTCCGTGATGATCGAAGTGCGCAAGGAAGTGCTCGCGGCAACGGATGGCAAGCAGGTGCCCTGGGACCATTCGGCGCTGACGGGTGAGTTCTACTTCCAGAAGCCCGCCTCTGGTGCTGAGCGGTCTGCGAAAGCGGCAGAGGACGCCGCGCAGTCGAAGCGGATGGACGCTGAGCAAACGCAGAACATCGTGGCGCTGGCTCAAGCGCGCGAGCGGCTGCACCAGCTGGAAGAGTCCAACAAGGCGGATCAGCAGCTGATCTTCGATAGGCAGTACGAGACGGGCAGTAGCGGGGATGCCGACTCACGGCGCACACTTTCCATGGAGATCGGCAAGATCCAGATCCGCATGGTGCGGCGCAGCGCCGAGCAAAAGAAGCTGCGAGAGGAAATCGCATCGCTGGAGGGCAAGCTCGGCATTCCGGCGCAGAAGGCCGCAAACGAGGCCAAGTAGCCATTTTCCCGGGGCTCGCTGGTGGGCGTCCGCGGCGTCCAAGGCCGTGAAATCAATAAATTATTTTGCTGGCGGAGGGGGTGGGATTCGAACCCACGAGACGGTTGCCCGCCTACACGCGTTCCAGGCGTGCGCCTTCAACCACTCGGCCACCCCTCCGTCGCAAGCGGCGCAATATAGCCAGCGTTTACCGCCGCGCAACTGCCGCGTCACGTCAGCAACACCTAGCCAACAACTTGCCGCGCCCAGGTTTTTTCGGCCCCCCAGCGGCCCCCCGGGGTTGTTGATGCACTGGCGAGACACTTATTTAACGTTGGGTGTGCTATTTTGGGACATGCCGATATGATGTCTCGGCGGATGGTGCGCGTCTGGCCCTTCGAGGCCGCGTTTGCGTTTTTGAATACCTATCGGGACATATCCGAGCTTCAGGGAGGTGCATGGTGAGCTTGTTGAGGGGGAGCATTAAGGCTCTGGCTGTGATTGCGATCGCCGGGATGACGGTCGCCACACCGGCTGTCGCTGGCAACCCGTTCTCGGCCCTGGTCGGAACCTGGAGCGGCAAAGGCACGGCACGCTTGGAAGGCGGCAAGAGCGAGAAGCTGTCGTGCAAGGGCTATTATTCGGGCTCCGGCGGCACGCAGCTGAAACTCAATATCATCTGCGCCAACGCGTCGACGAAGGTGGAGCTGCGCTCGGTGCTCAAATATTCCAATGGCCGCGTCACAGGCACCTGGGAAGAGCGCAACTATAACCAGACCGGAACCATCACGGGCAGTGCCGACGATTCCAAGCTGCGCCTCAATATCGGTGGCGGGGGCCTGACGGGCCTGTTGTCGGTGTCCATCGGCGGCGAGTCCCAGTCGGTGTCTCTTTCGACACAGGGCTCAGCCTTGAAGGGCGTCAGCATCAACTTCGCGCGTAACAGCTGAGTTCAGAGTTTGCGCGGCGGTGCCGCCGCGCAACAGGGGTTGCGGGCGACGATCCGGCTGGGCCGGAATCGGCCGCAATCGTGCTAAGCTGAGTGACTGAGATTCGGCGCCTTGGGGGCGCTAGGCCGGAGAACGAGATGAAGCGCACCACAATCGCCGCACGTCTGGTCGTCGGAACCCTTTGCGTAGCGCTGGCCGGCAGTCACGCCTTCGCCGGGCCGCGCGCCGTGAGCAAGGTTCTTGGCTACGTCACCGCCCATAGCCACGACGGCAATGGCTCCATCCGCGCTCCGTATCGCGCGACCAACGTCGGCTATCAGGTACGCCTGCCGCACGGCACGTGGGTTTACTGCCGCACGAGTTGCGCGGAGACCCTGCGCGTCAATACGGTCGACGTGTGGGCGCAGATCGACGATGCGAGCCCCATCGGCGTCGGCACGCTGGACGCAGAATGCGGCATTGCCGGCTGCTTGCACTGGGAATGGGGCTTCTGATTTCGCGGCGGCTGGCCACTCCCCTACGAGGAGATGGCCGCCGGCGCGTTAATATCAGGCGACGTCGCCGACGATAAATGGGTTGGTGCGACGCTCCTGCCCGATGGTGCTGGTCGGGCCGTGTCCGCAGATGAATGCGAAGTCGTCAGGCAGCGCCAGAACCTTGGTTCGGATCGAGTGCATCAGCGCTGCGTGATTGCC
>JBAZYB010000246.1:0-5917 GCA_041659545.1 Hyphomicrobium sp. | reverse complement strand
CCCCGCTCCACGTCTTCCTTCTTCATGCCGCGGAGGAGCAGGCCTGCGTTGTCGCCGGCGATGCCTTCCTGGAGCTGCTTGTTGAACATCTCGATGCCGGTGACGACCGTCTTGCGGGTCTCGCCGAGACCGACGATCTCCACTTCCTCGTTGATCTTGACCTTCCCGCGTCCGATGCGGCCGGTGACGACCGTGCCGCGGCCTTCGATGGAGAACACGTCTTCGATCGGCATGAGGAGCGGCTTGTCCATCTCGCGGATCGGTTCCGGGATGTACTCGTCCAGTGCCTTGATGAGTTCCATGACCGGCTTCGTCGCCGCCTCGTCCGTCGGGTTCTGGAGGGCCTTCAAGGCCGACCCGCGGATGACCGGGGCATTGTCGCCGTCGAAATTGTACTTCTTGAGGAGGTCGCGGACTTCCTGTTCCACGAGGTCCACGAGTTCCGGATCGTCGACCATGTCGACCTTGTTCAGGAACACGACGACCGTCGGGACGCCGACCTGGTGCGCGAGCAGGATGTGCTCGCGGGTCTGCGGCATGGGGCCGTCCGTGGCTGCCACGACGAGGATCGCGCCGTCCATCTGGGCCGCGCCCGTGATCATGTTCTTGATGTAGTCCGCGTGGCCAGGGCAGTCCACATGCGCGTAGTGGCGCTTTTCGGATTCGTACTCGACGTGCGCCGTGGCGATCGTGATGCCGCGTGACTTGGACTCAGGCGCCTTGTCGAGATCGTCCACGCCCATGGATTGGACTTTCTGGCCGTGCGCCGAAAGTACCGCTAAAATAGCCGCCGTAAGGGTGGTCTTGCCGTGGTCAACGTGGCCGATAGTCCCAACGTTTACGTGCGGCTTTGAACGGTCAAAAGCTTCTGCCATACGTCGTAATGAGATAGAGAGACCTCAAAAGTGGTCTATATTTGCATTAATGGCTTTGATGAGCGGTAGGACTATAACAGAGCCAATTAAATGACGCAAGACCCGCACCATCGGGCGCGGGTCCAGCTCCACATGGAGCGTTTTTCTCCTGTTTCAGATGGTCCCCTTGTCGTCCACCGGTTCCAGATAAAACCGCTCTTCTAGCGAAATTTCCGGGTTCTTTGCCTGATCCGCAAGGGACTCGATCTGCACGGCGGTCTCTTCCATCCGGTTCTTGAGCCGTTCGGCTGCCATTTCCGCGAATGCGCGGTCCACCGGGTCTTCGACGACGATCTTCGTCTCACGCCGCGGCGCGACAGGAGCCGTCCGGACCGCGGGACGTACCGTCTCGGAGCCGACGCCGGTCAAGGCCTCGAACTGTTCCAAGGGAAGGATGACCATGGGCTCGCGACCCGCCACGTCCGTCACGATGACGGGCGCTCCGGTCTTGCGGGCGGTCTCCAACACGCGTTGCAATGACATAGTGTAGGTATCTAACAGGACGGAGACGGAGGGCGCAAGTGGAACGATCACTTCTTCGCCCGACCTTCGACGATCGCGGCGGCGACGCTCTGCGGCGTCTCGGCGTAATGGTCGAATTCCATGTTGTAGGATGCGCGGCCTTGGGTCATGGACCGGAGCGACGTGGCGTAGCCGAACATCTCGGCAAGCGGCACCATCGCGTCGATGACCTTGGCGCCCGAGCGCTCCGTCATCTCCTGCACCTGCCCGCGTTTGGAATTCAGGTCGCCGATGACGTCTCCCATGTAGTTCTCCGGCGTCACGACCTCGACCTTCATGATCGGCTCGAGCAACGCCACGCCGCCGCGGCGGCACGCTTCCTGGAACGCCATGGATGCCGCGATCTTGAACGCCGCTTCGGACGAGTCGACCTCGTGGTACGACCCGTCGTAGACCGTGACCTTCGCGTCGATGAACGGATAGCCCGCGAGCACGCCGCGCGCCATCGCTTCCTGCACGCCCTTGTTGATCGGCTGGATGTATTCGCGCGGGATGACGCCGCCCTTGATCTCGTCCGCGAACTCGTAGCCCTTGCCGCGTTCCTGCGGTTCCACCCGCAGCCAACAGTCGCCGTACTGCCCGCGTCCGCCGGACTGGCGGATGAACTTGCCCTGCGCCTCGGCCGTCTTCTTCAGCGATTCCTTGTACGCGACCTGCGGCGTGCCGACGTTCGCCTCCACGCCGAACTCGCGCTTCATGCGATCCACGATGATGTCGAGATGGAGCTCGCCCATGCCGGAGATGATGGTCTGAAGCGTCTCCTCGTCCGTGCGGACGCGGAACGACGGGTCCTCCTCACCGAGCTTCTGGAGTGCGACGCCCATCTTTTCCTGGTCCGCCTTGGTCTTCGGTTCGATGGCGACGGAGATGACCGATTCCGGGATGGTGATGGATTCGAGGATGATCGGATGGTTCTCGTCGCAGAGCGTATGCCCCGTGAACGTGGCTTTCAGGCCGACCGCGGCCGCGATGTCGCCGGCATAGACATGGTCCACGTCCTCACGCGCGTTCGCGTGCATGCGCACGATGCGGCTGATGCGTTCACGTTCTCCCGTCGCGGTGTTCAGCACGTACGAGCCCGCGGCGAGGTTGCCGGAATACACGCGGAAGAACACGAGTTTGCCCACGAACGGATCGGACATGACCTTGAACGCGAGGGCCGCGAACGGCGCGTCGTCGGACGCGGGACGCTCCTCGACCTGTTCCGGATTGTCCGGGTGGAATCCCTTGATGGCCGGGACTTCCAGGGGCGACGGCAGGTAGCTGTTCACGGCATCGAGCAGGAACTGCACGCCCTTATTCTTGAGCGCGGACCCGCACAGGATCGGGAAGATCTCCATCGCGAGCACGCCTTTGCGCAAGCCTTCGCGAATCTCGTCCTGCGTCAGCTCCTCACCGGCCACGTATTTGTTGAGGAGTGCTTCGTCCATCTCCGCGACCGCTTCGACGAGCTCGGCGCGCGTCTTCTTGGCGAGATCGAGCATATCCGCTGGGATCTCCGATTCCTCGATCTGCTGTCCCATCTCGTCCATGTACATCTCGGCCTTCATGGTGATGAGGTCGATGATGCCTTTGAAGTTCGCTTCGGTGCCGATCGGCAGCTGCACGGGGAACGCGCGCTTGGTGAGGCGGGTGCGGATGGATTCGATGTCCTTCTGGAAATCCGCGCCCATGCGGTCGAGTTTGTTCACGAAACAGATGCGCGGCACGCGATACTTGTCGGCCTGGCGCCACACCGTCTCGGACTGCGGCTCCACGCCGGCCACGCCGTCGAACACGACCGCCGCGCCGTCCAGGACGCGCAACGAACGCTGGACCTCGATGGTGAAGTCGATGTGTCCGGGGGTGTCGATGAGGTTCAGGCGGTTCCCTTTCCAGTAGCAGGTCGTGGCGGCCGACGTGATGGTGATGCCGCGTTCGCGTTCCTGCGCCATCCAGTCCATGGTGGCTTCACCTTCATGCACCTCGCCGATCTTGTGCTTGCGGCCGGTGTAGAAAAGGACGCGCTCGGAGACGGTCGTCTTCCCGGCGTCGATGTGGGCGATGATCCCGAAGTTCCGGGTATCCTTGAGGGAATATTCACGGGGCATATGTTTCAAATAGAAATGTCATCCTGAGTCCGACGAAGGATCTTCAGACTATTCGGAAGATTCTTCGCTCCGCTCAGAATGACAGTGTTGTCTGTAATGACGGATTTGTCTGTATCGTCGTCCATACCCGCGTCAGCGCGCGAAATGCGCGAACGCGCGGTTGGCTTCGGCCATGCGCTGGACGTCCATCTTCTTCTTGACGGCGTCTCCCGTGTTCTCGGCGGCAGCCATGAGTTCCGTGGCGAGCTTCTCGGCCATGGGTTTGCCCTTCTTGGATCGCGCGGCTCCGATGAGCCAGCGGAACGCGAGCTGCTGGCGGCGTTCGGCGCGCACCTGCATCGGGATCTGGTAGTTGGCGCCACCCACGCGCTTGGATTTGACTTCAAGGGACGGCGACACGTTCACGAGCGCGAGCTCGAACACCTCGTGCGGGGGTTTCTTGGTCTTTTCCGCGACGATGTCGTAGGCGCCGTACACGACGCGCTGTGCCACGGACTTTTTTCCGCCGACCATGATGTAGTTGATGAACTTCGACAAGACCGGCGAGCCGTATTTCGGGTCGTTCGCGATCTTCCGACGAGGAGCCTGTTTTCCGCGCATATCCGTTATGGTCCGTTATTTCTTCGCTTCCTTCGGCCGCTTCGCGCCGTACAGCGAGCGTCCGCGACGCCGGTTCGAGACGCCCTGCGTGTCGTACACGCCGCGCACGATGTGATAGCGCACGCCCGGAAGGTCCTTCACGCGTCCGCCGCGGATGAGCACGATGGAGTGTTCCTGCAGGTTGTGCCCTTCGCCCGGGATGTACGCGTTCACTTCCATGCCGTTCGACAGCCGCACGCGCGCAATCTTACGGAGCGCGGAGTTCGGCTTCTTCGGCGTCATCGTCTTCACCTTCACGCACACGCCGCGCTTGAATCCCGCGCCGCGCGGAAGTTCGGTGCGCTTTCGGTGAAGCGTGTCGAGGGAAAACTGAAGCGCCGAGCTCTGGGATTTGGCTCGGACCGTCCGGCGGCCGTGCCGGATGAGCTGGTTGATGGTAGGCATGAGTGTTGTGCGGCGAAATATAGCAACAATAAGCTGAAATCGTCAAGCGATTGCCCGGACGCCTGGTTTCTCCTCAACGGCCTGCGGAAATGACGGATGCCACGGTCGCGATCCAGCCGAACGTGATCAGCCCGAAAACCGCGAACCTTCGCCAAATATCCTCGCGCGAACGCATGATGAACAGACAGACGAGGAGGAGCGCAAGGGCCGCGAACACGACCGGGAGTCGAAGGGCCAGGCTCGCGGCGGTTCCGGCGGCCGCGACGGTCAGGAACGGAAGCCATCCCTTCCAGCCGGATGCGGCGCGAGCCACGTCGCGTATCGCAGGAAGTACGGCGATCGCGGCCGCGACAACGGCCCACGCGATCGCGAGGCGCCCGAGATGGAGCGGGAATTGCGGCGACCGCACGGCGGACAATCCACCGACCGCGACGAGCAGCGCCGCGCTTGAGGCGACGGCCGCGCCTCTCCGCCACGGATCCGCAGACCAGCCCGCGGCAGAGGAGATCTCATCGACCGCGATGAGGGCCGCGAGCGCGAGCAGGACCGGCCATCCGAGGAGGACGCCGCTTACGACCGCAAACGCCAGGGACACGGCGCGGAGCATGCGGAAGTCGTCGACGGACACGAGACCGGACGGCAAGGGACGCTCCGGGTGCGAACGCTCGTCCGTGGGCAGCGTCTCGATCTCGCGTCCGAACGCGCGGAACATGAACCAGGCCTTGAACGCGCCGACGAGAAGGAGCACGGCGACGACATCAAGCGCGGTCCACGCGAACCGCGTGCCGTGGAGTCCGGCCACGAAGCCCGCGGTGAGCGCGGACGCGGACACGATGGACGCGAAGTCCTCCATGACGAACAGGCGCGCGATGAGCGCGAGGATCACGCCGCGCCGGGTCCACGGCTGGGTCCGCATCGCGAGCGCGGCGAGGATCGCGGCGCAGACGAGGACGAGGATCGCGGACGACGAGAGCGAGACCGCGGCATCGAATTGCCGGCCGATGCCCGCGAAGAAACGGTCCGCCTGGAAATTCGACCAATGCGCGTTCGTATGGATGGCGCTCAATGCCCGCATCGCGTCTTCCGGATTCGCGATCGCGAGACCCCGGACCGCCGCGACGGACATCGCGAGCCACGACTGGACGAGTAGGATGAACGCGCCGCAAGCCCATACGACGACGCCCGCAAGGATCGCGCGAACGCGCGACAGCTGGGACCGCCACGCGGAAACCACGGCCAGGACGGCGAGCGCGAGGACCGTGAACCGGACCAGCGCCTCCGGACCGACCTTCATCGGGAACAACCCTGCCGTGAGGATGAACGACACGGCCTGTCCGGCCGCGAGCG
>JBAZYB010000245.1:0-5924 GCA_041659545.1 Hyphomicrobium sp. | reverse complement strand
CGGTGAAGCGCCAAATAACCCAGCACTGACAAATCAACCTCAGCGCACGCAAGCGTCGCTGCCGACCAGCCACATCATCGAGATTGCCGGCGCGCGCGCCGCGGACTTCACCGACTGGCTGATGTCATCGCTTCGCTTCGCTTCACTCGAGAAGCGTCCCAGCATCGTTCGCATTCGGGCAATCATCGACGCGTACACGGTGGCGTTCTTCAAGACGTATCTCGAAGCCTCGCAACATCCGCTCATGTGCGTGCGGCATTCGCCTTATCCGGAAGTGCGCTTCGTCGACGACCAAGCCACCGACATCGAATTCCCGATGCTCGGCGCCAGGTCGGCGCAGGTCGCCGGCACCAAGACCGAAGCGCACTGATGCGCCTGAGCGGTCCTTGGGCGGTCTGCGTCTGCGCTGAGCAAATTTGAAAATTTGTGGCGGCCTTGTCCCACCTCCGAAAGAAGTAAGCCGCGGACCGACGGATTTTATTGCACTGCCACCAGCAAGGAATTACGTTAAGCTTCACGTCTAATATATTGTAAAATTTTACCTTTGTCGGGGGTCCCTCCGAGGCAATCCGTGTTACTTGAGTCATGCGTTGAGTGGGGCAAGACATGCGTCATATTAATCAAATGAAGGCGGCGATCGGCGATTCGACGGGTGGCGCAAGGCTCGCGCCGGCCTCAGAATCCGAGGCTTGCCAACTACCCTATATCGTCCTCATCGATATTCATCTTCTTCCGCGCGAGTGCTTGGCGCGCCTGCTGCAAAGCGAGCGCGGCGTCGCCGTGGAGTGCTACGCAACCATCGATGAATGGCTGGCGGTCGGCCGGCGGACGAGTCCGTCGCTCGTCGTGCTGTGCCAGACAGGCAGATCGAAAGCGGATGCCTTCGCCGAAGTTGACAGACTGACGCAGGCTACGACCGCAGTCGGCGAGTTTCCCGCCGTCATGCTCTCCGATAACGAAGATCCGGACATCATCGTGCAGATGCTGGGTAAGAACATCCGCGGCTACGTCCCGACCAGCCTGCCGCTGAATGTCGCCTTGCACGCCATGGATCTGGCGCGCGCCGGCGGCGTATTCGTGCCGGCGAGCAGCTTGGTGGCCGCGCATCGGGCGCCGGAAACCGCTGCGCCGACGCCGAAGGCCAACGGGCTGTTTACGGCTCGCCAGGCGGCGGTGGTCGAGGCACTACGGCGTGGCAAGGCCAACAAGATCATCGCCTATGAGCTCAAGATGCGTGAGAGCACCGTCAAAGTGCACGTTCGCAATATCATGAAGAAGCTGCGCGCGACCAATCGCACGGAGGTGGCCTTCATGGCGAACCGGCTCCTCAACGGTGAGGAACTCGGCGGTTAATTCAGCCAACTGTCACCGATCGTCAATCGCTGACGTGCGCTTCGCGGCGCAGTTGGCGACTGCGTGACCTCGTGCGCTCGATCATCAGACATCGTCGGAAGTAGTAGTCCTCCAACACTCCCAATCGAGCGGTACCCCCTACCAACTTTGCGCAACTTGTGAACGCCCGGCGCCGAAGTGAAAGTGTGCTCGGAGAGGTATGCATAGTGTCCAGCAAGACCTTAACGAGCGCGTTCGGCTTGCCCGCGGCGGCAAGCGAGGCAGAGGCTACGGCACACGAGTTTTCTCGTGCGGGCAACACCTTTGACACTGTCGCCAAGTCGGCCGACGCGCGCGTCATCACCGATCTCGACAAGTTCCTCGCAGGCGATCTGCGCGGCAGCAAGCGGGCTGGGCGCACCGAGGCGACTGCCGTCCCTGTCGGTGGACGCGCCAAGCGCATTTTCGACATCGTCACTTCGTCGACAGCGCTTGTGTTGCTGTCTCCGGTCATGCTGGCCATCGCGCTGTGCATTTACGTGTCGATGGGCCGGCCCATCTTTTTCCGCCAGCAGCGGCTTGGATTCAGGGGGCGATCATTCGCGTGCCTGAAGTTCCGCACCATGGTCACCGGTGCCGATGCGGCGCTGGCACGGCACCTGCAGCACAATTCCGCGGCAGCCGCCGAATGGCGCGTTCGCCAGAAACTGAAGGACGATCCGCGGGTTACGACTATCGGGCAAATGCTGCGCATGTCGAGCCTGGACGAGCTGCCGCAGCTGTTCAGCATCCTGAAGGGCGACATGAGCTGCGTCGGCCCGCGCCCGATCCTCGATACCGAGGTCGTGCGCTACGGTGACAGTTGGAAGGATTACGTCAAGGCCCGCCCCGGCCTCACCGGAGCGTGGCAGGTGAGCGGACGCAACCGCGTCGGCTACAAAGTGCGGGTTCGGCTCGATCGCTGGTACGTCAACCACTGGTCGATCTGGCTTGACCTCTTGATCGTCCTGAAAACCATGCCGGCGGTTTTGAGGTTTGACGACACCCTTTGAGTGGCCGGCTGTTAACGCCGAGACGCCGCGAACAAGCCAATCAGGTATGAGATCTGATGAATGGCCAGGAGCAGGACGAGCGCCATGACGGTCCGCGCAACAGACCACTGCAGGTAGATGGCGACGCCGATGGTTGCGATAGTGAGGAATAGGGCGGCTATGAACAGCATCGGCGCACGGAAGCGCAGACCGGTGACCAGCCCCGCAATCGCTGTTGCTAGACAAGCCCACATCAACGCTGGTCCTCCAGCTTTCCCCCGCTCAGAGTGTACCGCAAATGCGCAAAAAGTTTGCTGCGGTCCTCCGGGAATAAGAGCGGGATCCGGTGACCCTAGCCTTACCCATAAGGATTCGTGGGCGGAGCGCAATGCAGATTGATCCCGTCGGCATCGCACTTATGGCCATCCTGCTTCTGGTTGGTGCGCTATTTCGTGCCCCCATTTCGGTGGCTCTGTTCGCTGCCATGCCTTTTGGCGCAACCGCTGTGGCCGCGCTGACCGCTTTGGGCGGCGCGTCTCTGATGCTGTTTACGCCACTGACAGGCCTCCTGATCGCCTATGCCATGCTCAGAAAGACGGCAGTCGCCGATCTGCGCACGGTATATTCGGATCACTGGTCCGCCAGCTTGATCACGCTGTTGGTCGTGTACGTGGTCGCCGGGGCCGTCATACTGCCGAGGCTGTTCGCGGGCGATACGACCGTGTTCGTACCCGGCGTCGATAAGGTTATCGAAGTTCCACTGATGCCGGTGCCCGGCAATATCAATCAGTCCGGGTACTTCGTCGCCGATGCATTGGCGTTCTTCGCCTTTAGCATCCTGCTCCTGCGAACATCCTATTTCTCCGTCTTGAAGACGGCACTGCTGGCATTCGCAGTCGTGCACGCCAGCCTGTGCCTGATCGATCTGGCTGGCAAGCTGGCCGGTGCGGGCGACGTGCTCGCATTTCTCCGAACCTCGGGCTATTCGATGCTGACCGAGGTGCAGGCGGAAGGCTTCTGGCGCATCGTCGGCGCCTACCCGGAGGCGTCGATCTGTTCGGCTGCCACCGCAACCGCATTTGCCTTCACGTTCAGCTACTGGCGTGCGACCGGCTCACGACCCACGCTTGCGCTCACCGCCGTGCTCGGGATGCTGCTCGTACTGTCAACGTCGACCACTGGCTATGTGGTCCTGGCGGCGCTGATCTTAGCGTTTCTCTTCGGCGTCCTTGCGCGCACCGCTAATCAGCGCCTCGAGAGCCGCGATCTCTGGGTGGTTACCATTGCGATCATCGGCGGCGTCGCAATGTTCGCCTTGGTGCTCTCCAACGACAGCGCGCTCAATTCATTCGCTCGCCTGCTGGAGGGCAGCATCGTCGAAAAGGCGTCATCGTCGTCGGCGGCTGAACGCTTCTACTGGAACTACAAGAGCCTGATGGCCTTCGTCGATACCGGTGGGCTCGGCGTTGGTCTCGGCAGCTCGCGCGCATCAAGCTGGATGATTGCGGTGCTTTCGCAGCTCGGCGCTTTTGGCGCCATCGCCTTGGGGTTGTTGACCTGGCAAGTGTTGCGGCCGGTCTCCACCGGCAGTCCTCCGGCCGAGTACGCTGAGATTGCAGCCATCTGCCAGGGCATTCGCTCGGCGACATTCGCCTCGCTGGTGGCAATGCTGATTTCCGGGGGCAATGCCGATCCGGGCGTACTGTTCTTTATGGCCTTGGCCGCCCTGATCGCCGGCCGCAAGCTATTGGACCGACGGCAGGTACCAGCGATGCGGGCGTCCCCATACTGGGATATCGATGCAGGAGCTTCACTGTCGCCGGCGCGGTGAGAACGCTCTGCCTCGTCGCGCTTCTTACCGGAAAACCGGTGCCCACTTTTCCGGAAGCACTCTCCTGGAGTCGTGCCTCTTATCGGAAAACCGGTGCCCACTTTTCCGGAAGCACTCTCCTGGAGTCGTGCCTCTTATCGGAAAACCGGTGCCCACTTTTCCGGAAGCACTCTCCTGGAGTCGTGCTTCTTATCGGAAAACCGGTGCCCACTTTTCCGGAAGCACTCTCCTGGAGTCGTGCTTCTTATCGGAAAACCGGTGCCCACTTTTCCGGAAGCACTTAGAGCCCCGCGACGCGATTGGGATCTAGCCTGCCGGTAAGCAAATCGGCGACGGCGCGCAGATTGCCGCTGAGGCGGCCGCGCCGATCGACCCACGGCTCGGCACGCAGGCTGCGCACCGCGTTGGCGAGGAGATTGCGGCCCATCAACCTCAGCGCCCGGCCCGGACTCATCGTGCCCTTGCCGATCAGATAGAGCGGGTTGGCGACCTGCGAATATCCGAGCTTGAGCCCAGGCTGGCGTCCCTGCTTGACGCCGAGATGAACGCCGCGCGCGTCGATGGAAACGATGCGACCGTGGCGGGCGAGCTGGCGGCTGAAGTCGACATCCTCCAACCAACCGTAGAGCGGCAGGCGCTCGTCGAAGGCCAGCTTGTGGGCGGTAATGGGTGCCAGCCGCATGCTCATGTTGCAGCCGTAGCCGTTGTAGACGTCGGCGACCGGAGCGCTCAGCGGTGGCTCTGTGCGCCGCTCCGAGAGCATGCGGTCCGCGTCGGCGAAGGAAAGACCCGGGCCCAGGATGCCGTCATCCAGCAGCCGCCCCGTGGTCATGACGACATCGGGATGGGCCAGCATCGCGGCTTCGACGTTGGCGAGATAATCTTCCTGGGCGACGAAGTCGTCGTCGAAGAACACGATGACGTCGCAGTCGCGTGTTGCCTCGATGATGGCGTTGCGCTGGCGCGCCAGACCGCGCGGTCCGATCACCTCGGTAACGCCGGGGTATGCCTCTTGCGCGCCCTGCAGGTCGCTGCTGTCAGGCGTGCAGACGACGATGCGATCGGCTTGCCGCGTCTGCGTCGTTAATCTCTGCAGCGTCTGAGCCAGGACCCGTGGGCGTCCCAACGTCGCGATGCCGACGGCGATGCGCAGATGCTGCGAACTGGCCGGCGGGGCGAGCGAGACCCGCGTCGGCACGCTGGTCATGGGAGAAGGACGCTGGCGAACCGCAAGCTCATAGAGGTGCATATAGTCCTCGGCGACACGACGAACATTGAAACGATCGGAATTGCGTTTTGCTCGCTGGCGAGCCTCGGCGAGGGCGCTCGGATCGGTGGTCAGTTCGCGCAGTTTGGCGGCAAGCGCCGCTGGATCACCGGGGGGAACCAAGGCTCCGGCCGCGCCATTGTCGAGGACCTCGGGGATGCCGCCGACATTGGTGCCGATGACGGCGCAACCGGCGTGGCGGGCCTCGGCGAGGCTGAGACCGAACGGCTCGGCGTGGGATGCCAGGGCGAAGATATCGGCCTGTTCGAGCACCGGCCGGGGGCTTTCGACGTAGCCGAGGAAATGGATACGGCGGCCGGATTCCTCGCGGGCTGCCAACGCTTCGAGGGCGGCGCGCTCCGGGCCATCGCCGGCAACGTAAAGATGCCAATCGGGCGCGTGCGGGGCAAGCTGATGGAATGCCTCGATGAGTACGTCGACGCCTTTGCGCTTCTCCAGCCCG
>JBAZYB010000244.1:0-5965 GCA_041659545.1 Hyphomicrobium sp. | reverse complement strand
GTCCAACATGTATGACGATGGCGGCCTGTCGGGCGGCTCCATGGAGCGACCAGCGCTAAAGCGGCTCCTTGACGATGTGAGCGTGGGACGAGTCAAGGTCATCGTCGTTTACAAGGTCGACCGCCTGACGCGTTCGCTCGCGGACTTCGCCAAGATCGTCGAAGTGCTGGATGCTCACGGCGCCTCGTTTGTGTCTGTGACCCAGCACTTCAATACGACGACGTCGATGGGGCGGCTTACGCTCAACGTGCTGCTCTCCTTTGCCCAGTTCGAGCGCGAAATCGCTGGCGAGCGCATCCGCGACAAGATCGCAGCGTCTAAGAAGAAGGGCATGTGGATGGGCGGCAACGTCCCGCTCGGCTATGACGTTCGCGACCGCAAGCTCGTGGTCAATGTGGAAGAGGCCACGACTGTCCGGCACATCTTCCAGCGTTACACTGAGTTGGGCAGCGTGTCGGCCTTGAAGCTTGAGCTCGATCGTAGCAGCATCGTGAGCAAGCGGCGCAAAGATGCCAGTGGGCGCTGTGCTGGCGGCGTCGCGTTCACTCGCGGAGCTCTATACCTCCTTTTGCAGAACCGGATTTACCGCGGGGAGATCGTCCACAAAGGAGAGGCCTACGGAGGTGAGCACGAGCCAATCATTGACGCCGACCTCTGGACCACAGTTGCGGCACGGTTGGCTCAGAACCGTCACGAGCGTCAGCTAGGATCTCGATCGGACGAGCCGAGCCTGCTTGCGGGTGTGCTGTTCGATGCCGCGGGTCAACGGCTCACGCCCTCGCACGCCGTCAAGGGAAGCAAGCGCTACCGGTACTACGTTTCCCAATCGCTTGTGACGAGGCCGCGCTCCCAATCGACGGGCGGCATGCGTATGCCAGCAGGCGACATCGAAGCGCTCGTGCTTGACCGGTTGCGCCAGTTCTTTGCCTCGCCAGTCGAGGTCGGCACAGCCATATCGGGATTCGATCTCCCAGCTGCAACTCAAGAGGCGATGCTGAGTAAAGCGTCCGACATTGTCAGTGGCTGGTTAGGGCGGACGGGCCAAGACCACCGTCATCTACTCACGAGCATCGTCGACGCAGTCATTGTGTGCGACGGCCATATCGAGCTTCGGCTCAAGACATCTGAGATCGCGGCTGAGCTGTGTCGAGGCGAAGAAAATCCCCTTCGAAGGGCATTCGAAGGCGCTTCTAGCGGTCAACTGACGCTGCTCTTCGAAGCTCAGCTGAAGCGCGCCGGAAAGGGCGTGCGATTGATCGTCGGTGCCGGCACCGCGGCTAAACCAGATGAGGGTCTGATCCGTCTCCTCGCTCAGGCCTTCGACGCACGCGACCAGCTCTTTTCCGGCCAGTACGACAGTGTGGAGGACATGGCGGCTCAACTGGGGACAAGCGGCACCTACGTGACGTCGTTGGTGCGACTAGCCTACCTCAGCCCTGACGTCGTCCGCGCCATCCTTGACGGACGCCAACCCGCAGATCTGTCTATGACGCGCTTGATGGGTGCAATGAAAGACATGCCCCACGACTGGGCCGCGCAGCGGCAGTACCTCGGCTTCGGCGACGTTTGAAGCGGACCAACGGCGGGAAGCTCCGTTTGCCTGCTATCCCATAAGCGGAAGTCGCGTGCCTCATGCTTGGCGAAGGGAAGGCCTTCGGCAATCACGTCCGCTAACGGTGGTATCGCGTCAGATGTCGATCTTCTCCGCGATCTCGATTGCGACATCTACTTCGATGCCGAGGTAGCGAACTGTGCACTCATCTTCGACACTAGGGCGGAGATAGATCGACGGGTGAGGACAACGCGCTCATGTCCGCTCCAATGAAACAAGTGACCTTCGAGAGGCATTGCTGGCCAAATGGATTGCGACACAGGCTGCAGCTTCTGCCCAGCCTTGGGCCCTAAACGAACGCAGCTGTTGTCATTCAGCGCTGCATGGATCGCTCTGCGCCGCGAGGCGTTGACGTTGCAAACGAGGAATCGCGCAAGAGCTTGAGCGCGCGCTGCAGCTGAGCATCTTTCTCCGGTTCATTAGGCACATAGGTCGAAGAAATTGAACCGGAGCCGGCCTCGGCTCCACGGCCGGCGGGATTTTCGAGATGGCCCGGGAGGGATGCCTCGCTGCTGCCCTCTGTGATCGGGGGCGACGCGGCCGCTCCGCTATTTTCGGCCACGATATCGGGTTCGATTCCCTTCGCCTGGATCGAGCGCCCGGATGGCGTAAAGTACTGCGCAACCGTGAGTTGCAGCGCTCCGCGACGGCCGCCAAGCTCCACGAGGGATTGAACCGAGCCCTTTCCGAACGATCTCGTTCCAACGACGCGCGCGCGCCCATTGTCCTGAAGCGCACCCGCCACGATCTCTGCGGCAGAGGCGGTGCCGCCGTTGGTCAAAACCACCATTCGCAGTCCACCGGAGATATCGCCAGGCGTGGCAACGAAGGTGAATGCGCTCTTGGCCCTTCGCCCCTTGGTGACCACGATCGTTCCTTGATACAGAAAGTCATCCGCAACCAGGATAGCCTCGTCGAGCAGCCCGCCTGCGTTGTTCCTGAGATCGATGACGAAGCCCTTTAGTGTGGATCCCATCTCCGACCTCAACCTTCTAACGGCCTTTTCCAGCTTCACATGCGTAAGCTCGTCGAAGCTGGAGATGTTCACGTATCCGACGTCGCCTTCAGACCTCGCCGTTACAGAATTTACGATGATATTCGCTCTCGTTAGGGAGATATCGAACGGCTCGCTTGCACCCGGGCGCGCAATTGTCACAACCACGTTCGTTCCCGCGGCGCCCCGCAGCTTGAGCACCGCCTGCTCGGTCGAAAGGCCCTCGGCGGATTTGCCGTCAATGTCCCTGATCACGTCATTGGCTCGGATGCCGGCCTTCGCAGCCGGGGAACCCTCGAGCGGCGACATGACTGCGAGAACGCCGTTCCTTATTGTAAAGTCGACTCCCACCCCGGCGAATTCGCCGCGCAGTTGGTCGACCATGGCGCGGTATTCCGCTTCGTTCATGTAGGCGGAATGGGGATCGAGCGCATGAACCATCCCCTTGATTGCCCCTTCCATCAGCTGCTTGTCATCGGGCTTGACGACATAATTTTCGCGCACGAGCTGCAAAGCATCCTCGAAGAGGCCGAGTTGGCTCTTGACGACGGAGCTGCGAGCGTCCGCACGCACGTATGCCGGGGGCTCGGCGAAAAGAACGGTCGCCGCGGTGAGGGCCGCTATCACGCTCGTCTGCACGAGCCTGCGTCTGGTGGAAAGGTCCTGACTTGCTCCGCTTGTCGGCCGCGCTAACGACGGCGAACCGCGCTTGAAGGCAAGAATGATGCTTCGCAGCATTGACGTCCTTTCCGGTATCGACGTCGGCGCAAGCACTCGAGGAGTGCTGGATGTCGCCCGCAAACGGATCGAACTGGCGATGCGACTAACGTTTGGTTTGGCGCGCGACCCTATGATGCCGTCTTGAGCCGGGGATTAGGGCCCGCTTCAGCGATTGCGATAATGAAAAGCTATGAAATACCAGCCTAGTATACAGGATGCACTTAAGCTGCCATTGCCATGCGCGGCAGCCCACCACGCAGATTGTAGACGCGAGTTATCATCGTATCCCATCCCCTGCGGCAATCGGGAGAGTTACTTTGGACCTCGCGCCCATTCATTGGGTTGATCCAAGTCAACTCGGCTGCACGCTCCAACTAATGCGGCTGGATCATAGGTTCATCCAGTATAGAGGCTTTCCGTGACCCGTCGTGGTTTTGGGGCTGCCTTCGGCGGAGGTGTAAACTATCCTATCGCCGCAGCACCAAGGCCAAGGAAACCGAAATCGCCTTTGCGAAAGGAAAGCGTGGCGTAGAGAATAGATGGGCCGTTCCTAAGGCTTACTCCGAAATTCGCAGATCGCGCTTACGCTGAACAACTGCCATGCTTCGCATGAAGCACTTTCGACGTTCGAGCTTCGTCGTCATGCTTTGAAAAGGTCAACTCGATCGCGGTTCAACTCGAGCCAAGAATGCGTTTTGACCGTAATCCAGGCCGGGTTCTTGCCGGAGCGGTAAGGCTGGTCGCGCTTCTTGCTTGTAATGCCCTCCATATGCCGTTTCGGCACTCCGGCTAGTAGCTCTTTGGGATCGTCGAAGTGATCCGAAAAGCGAAGGGCGTGAAGATTTGCGATATGGAGAAGACACGAGAGGCGGGCCTTGCGTTCAATCAGGGGGAAGCTTTGCAGCTCAGTTCCTTCGAGACTCAGAAGGTCGAAGCTCCAACAGCAAAGATCGCGATTGATATCGCTTAGATGCTCGGACAACGTTGACAGACCCCGTCGTCACATGCCACGCAACTCTGCGTCGAGAATAGCTGAGCGGCACGGGAGCGCGCATATGGCAGTACTGATTTGCGGATACCGTGACGTTAAGTCGGCGCCGTTGCCGCCATAAATGGAGACCTGATCGCCATCCTTTTGGAGCTGGACCCGCCTGCCGTCGAATTTTACCTCGTGTAGCCAGTCGGGACCAGATGGCGAAGCGGTTCCGAAGGCGGCTGTGGAAGGAACGACAAACGCTGCCATAGATTGGATGCGGGGAGTGGCCACGCCGTTCACCTCTTCGCTTGTTGCTGATCTGCGCTTTCAAGCGCAGTGAGGAGTGCGTCCAAGTCTCTTCGCGTCGCTTTCAGAAATTCCGGGATCTCTGCACGGATTGGTCGTCCTCAAACCCTTGCCCCACCTTCTGCAAGGCGTTGCAGCTCACCAGTATTCCTAAGGTGGACGGTTGTGATCTGATCGATCTCGATGAAACCTTGACGTCTCAGCTTGGTAAATGTGCGGCTCACCGTTTCAATCTTGAGACCCAGGAAATCCGCGATATCGGTGCGTGTCATGGGTAGCTTTATGATATTTGGATCGGAACCTCTCTCCTCGTTCCTTCGTGAAAGGATAGCAAAGAACATCACAAGCCGTTCGGTCGCGCCCCTTTGGCCAACGCAAAGGAGATGTTCACGCGCAGCAACGAGCTCACGCGATAGAGCCTTATAGAGCCGGAGTGCGACGCTCGTATCCTGCTCCGCAGCCTTCAGCATGACCGCGATGGGAAGACACTTGAGTCGGGTTGCAGCCAGAGCTTGAGCATTGCATGTTTCCGTTGGTGTGGAACCAAGCCCGATGACGTCCCCCTCAAGCGCGAATTCAATGATTTGGCGACGACCATCATTGAGCACTTTGTAAAGGCAAACGGCTCCAGACATTACCTTGTATACATGTGTCTTCGCATCGCCTTCGACGAATAGATGCCTCTTGGCGTCAACGCGACGCACACTGCCATCGACCCAGTCGCTTTCGACGCTCCACCCGCTGGGGCACCTGACTGTGATCGGCTGAAGCTGAGCCACACCACCGTTTGGCTTGGCGATCTTGATGCTTAGAGCTCGCTGCGGAGATTTCCGGGGCACTTTCTGCTCCTATGCTAAGCGGTGGATCGGCCTTTACACTCGAGCATGAAGTTCTGCGCCAGGCAAAATCCGGGCGCTCACGCCCCAAGCAGACGATCGAATTCCGTCTTTGAAACGCCGTAGCACTCGCAGGAGCCTTTCTGCAGGCCGCGGCGATCGAGGATCGTGACGTGCCCACGGCGATAGCGGATGAGGCCGTCGCGCTGCAGGGCTCCTGCCGCGGCCGTTACGCCGGTCCGTTGCACGCCCAGCATCATGGCGAGAAACTCCTGCGTAAGCAGAAACTCGTCCGCTTGCATGCGGTCGTGCGTCATCAGCAGCCAGCGGCAGCATCGCTGCCGCAGGGAATGGAAGTGATTGCATGCAGCGGACTGCGCGACCTGGTTGAAGAAGGCGTGAGCATAGCGAAGCATCAACATTCGCGTCGTGGCGCTTCGCATCAGTCCCTTCTCGAACAGGCCCGCCTTCATCGCCAAGCCGACACCCGGAACCTGGACGTAGACGCTGGTAGGCGCCCT
>JBAZYB010000243.1:0-6003 GCA_041659545.1 Hyphomicrobium sp. | reverse complement strand
GATGCGCGTGTGCGTCCCGCGGCCGATGACCTCGCTGTCGTCGCAGGCCGTGATCTCGAACACCAGTTTTCGGCCATTCCGCTCCACCAGTTCAGCAGTCGCGGTGACGGAAAGTCCTGTGGGTGTCGCAGCAATGTGCTCGACGTCGATGTGTACGCCCAGCGTCTCCTGACCGGGATCGAGCTGATCTTCAACGCAGGCCACAGCTGCCGCTTCCATGAGCGCCACCATGGCGGGCGTCGCAAACACGGGCGCGCGTCCGCTCCCCAGGCGCGGTGCGGTATGATCGTCTGTGACGACGATCGTCACTGTGCCGACGCGCCCAGGGGTTAGGGCCGCCAACCTGTCATTGCCGACTGTCATGGATGCAGTTTGTCATGGGATCTGAACGGCCGGACCATTCCGAGCCGCCGCACTATAGCGAAAGGCCGCGCCTCAGTCCGCTGCGTCGGCGAGCTGTTTCAACTCGTCCAGGTCTGTCAGGCGCAGACCGCGCTCGCACGCTTCCACGAGCCCGCGAGCCTTGAGTTGGGTAAGCCAGTGCGCAAGGTCATCGACACTCATGTCGAGATACCCGGCAACGACGCCACAACTGAGCGAATCCGTCAGAAGCGTCGGATCGCGACCCTCGTAAGCATTGCAACGCGCCAGCGTGACAAACAACGCCGCCACGCGCCCGAGGGGCTTGGCAATGCTGCGTCGCCGTTGCGCGCCATTGAGTAGCGCAACCTCGCGTTCGATTGCGAGAGTCAGTCCCCCCATGCCATCCGCGCCTTTTGTGCGTGCCGGCCGCACATTGGGTCGCGACAGGCAGGTCAGCGAAGTGTCCATGGTCGCTTGGGCGTCGGACGCGTGGCTGCCGAGGTAGCCCAACCCGACAAGGTCACCCGGGAAGGCGAACTCAAGCACATCGAGCGTCCCGTCGGGGCGTTGTGTGAACAGGCAAACCGAACCCGTCTCCACGCGATAGACGTGGACCCGCGCATCACCTTTGCGAAATAAAAACGCCCCCGCAAGCAGCGTTAGGTGGCCGTCACCGGCCTGAGGGCGTGCATCGAGTTTCGGACGGTCTGAAATGGTGAGCATGGCGGCGGCGTGCTCGGTACATACGCAATGCTCTGAGGATATGTGGCGCCATTGCAACGATCAAGTTATTTTTGTGGGTATTTTGTGGAAAAGTATTAATCACGACTCGACAGCTCTCGGCGGCCGCACCTAGTCGGCCCGCGTCGCGAATGCCGGCGACGGGCTCGGCCGCGTGCGACCAAGCCCGTCACCAAATCCATACAGTGACTTATGCAGTGACTTAGTGGGGCATCTTGCAGGCGTAGGACGTCGCCGCGCACTCGACGCCGAAGATGCCGGTCGAGCTGCAATTCTGCAGCTTGGCATCGCCCACGATGGTGAAGCCGCGGTTCTCTGCCAGATTGATGGCGCCCTGGGTCGCCATGAGCGAGGCAATGCTCTCGGTCAGGCCGCTGCCGACAGCTCGGAATCCGCGGCAGTCCTTTGCACCAGCTGGAACGTTCGGCGCAGCTATAGAGACGGACGGTGCAAGGGCACACAGGCCGGTAGCGACGGCGAGAACGCATGATCTCAACTTGGACATTTACCCCTCCAATGCGTGCGCTGAGACGCATAGTCATTGATCGGCGTAAGCTGCTCCCGCCGCGGGCCAATCTCAAGACGCCGACCCTCAGGGGTCTGTGGATTGTCGTCCGAGTGTGGCCTGCCAGTTGCGAATGGGAGACTAGGGGGGCGGCCGTTTACCTCGTGCCTCTTTCGTTTCCTGGCTGTCACCAAGCTGGCTTATTCGTCCCGGCAATATCGCAGTGTCGCGTAGAAAAATGAGGCCGGCAGTGGAAGATACGTCTCGCGTACTCATCATCAGAGAAGACACTTACCTCAAAGGTGAGATCCGCAACGCAGGACGCATTGAAGTCTTCGGTTACCTGGAAGGCGACGTAGCCGGCGATCTCCTCATCGTCCATCCCGGCGGCCGCTGCTTTGGCAAAGTCAAAGTAGAGACCGCAGACGTCCGCGGAATGCTGCAGGGCGAAATCTTCGTCCGCCAGCTGGTTTCGATCCGCGGCACCGGTGAACTCGTCGGCAACGTCAAGTACGGCAAGTTGGCGATGGAAATGGGCGGTCAGCTCACCGCCGAGATGCGCAATATTCCGCCGTCGATCTCTGGCGACCTCGATATGTCGGTCGACAAAGGCAAGGCTGTACGCATCACATTGCAGGATCTATCCGCTCTCGATCCCGACGACAGTGCCGAGCAACTCACCTTCACCGTCTCGCAGGTCCGCAACGGATACGTGGTTCTCTCCGGTGATCCCGTTCGTCCCGTCGACACGTTCACCCAGGCCGATCTGGAGCAGGGCACTGTGCTGTTTCACCACGATGGCACGGACGAGCCACGCGCCAGCTTCGCCGTCGTCGTGGCGGATCGCGCCGGCGCCACCTCAGGCGCCGCGCAGACCGTCAACGTCGCTGTCAGACATTGAAAACTGAGCGTCTTACTTAGTTGTCGGTTCGACCGAAGCGCTTGCGCAGCGCCCCCTTCGCCTTTTCCAGCGCCGCGAGATCGCTACCCGAGAGATTCTTGCCGGCGCGATTGATATAGAAGTCGAGCATCGACATCGCCGTCCGATACGGATCATCCGATCCCCGCCGCGGATCTTCGGCGGAATGTTGCAAGGCGGCGGCGATGACGTCGGGGTCCGCGGACTTGAAAACGCCCGGCGGGAGCGCGAATGGGTGATCGTGCTCGGTAACCTCTTTCGACCACTTCTCAGTCTTCTGCGGCATGACTGACCTCATTTCCTGGTGCGGGCACCAGAGCAGGCGAATGCAAACGCCGCGTAATTCCGCCTAAGAGCATTTAGCGCAAATCCAGCCGAGAATGCGGCAGATATCCTTGCAGCTTCGGACTAGGATCTCATCAAAATCGCGGCTCGGTCCGCGCTGAGGCTGGCGTGAAATCGTTTCGCAAGGTGGTGTTGGCTGTCGTCATCGTCTGCCTGCTGCCCTTTGCGGCGGCGCTGCTCGCCAACCTCTTTGGCTACGCTGCAAGTTGCGCCGTAGATTTCGGGGTGACGCAGGCCTGCTCGGTTGCCGGCATTGAAATTGGGCCCGCCCTGCAGGCGCTGGGATCCCTCAGCTACGCGACATTCTTCACCGTGCCGCTGCTGATCTTGACCCTCATCGCGTGGGGGCTTGTCGAACTCGTCCACCGATTGCGAGGCCGCGCGACCGGCTAGGTCTAACCGCCGTCATCGGACGGCAGCCCGCGATGCGCCGCTATACGTCCGTTACTTGCAGCGCAGGAAGTCGCGCGGTCCCCCGCTGTCGGTAAACGTTAGCGTGTTACCCGACAGGATCAGGCTGAAATCGTAATCCGTCGGACTCCCCTCGATGCTGCACTGCGAAGCGATCTTCCACTCTCCGTCCCCGCCTGCCACGGATTTGAAGCTGCAGTGGCTCTCGTGCTGATCGTAGCGATCCTTGGCGATGACCAGAGGAGCATTTTCGCTTTCCTGCCCGGCGCCGCAATTGGCGGGATCGAGGGACCAAGTGCCGACAAAAGCTGGGTCCCCGGCAACCGCGGGGGCTACCGAAACGATTGCGGTGGCCAACACGGCCGCAGCGAGAATGGTCAGCTTGCGCATGGAAAGCCTCTCTATTGAACTGTCTTCACGCAAGACGTCCCAGCTTCAGGTGTCAAGCAGTCTGGTCGTCACTCCAGCCGCTTGCCTAGCTTGCCGGCGACATGCTGCGTGAACTGCCACGCAACACGCCCGGAGCGTGCGCCGCGCGTGACGCTCCATTCCAGCGCGTCGCGTACGAGCTCATCGTCAGGCAGCTCGAGGCCGTAGTGTGCCGCATAGCTGCGCACCATCGTCAGATACTGGTCCTGGTTGCAGTTGTAAAAACCGAGCCAAAGGCCAAAGCGGTCGGACAGCGAAACCTTCTCCTCCACCGCTTCCGACGGGTTGATCGCCGTCGACCGCTCATTCTCGACCATGTCGCGTGGCATCAGATGCCGCCGGTTCGAGGTCGCATAGAAGATGACGTTCTCCGGTCGCCCTTCGATTCCGCCTTCCAGCACGGCTTTCAGCGATTTGTAGCTCGTGTCGTCTTTGTCGAATGACAGGTCATCACTGAAAACAATGAAGCGGTGTGCATTGGAACGCATCGCCGTCAGGCAGCGCGGCAGGGATGCGATATCCTCGCGGTGGATTTCTACGAGCTTCAGGGCACCCCCTTGGGCGGCCAACTCACCACCAAGGCGCACGTTCACATCGGCATGGACGGACTTGACCAGCGACGACTTGCCCATCCCTCGCGCGCCCCACAGCAGAGCATTGTTCGCCGGCAAACGCCGGGCAAAGCGCTCCGTGTTGTCAACGAGCTGCGGCGCGACGCTCTCTACACCCTGAAGCAGCGTCAGCGGGATACGGTTGACGTTGCGGACCGGTTCGAAGCGTGCCTCGTCGGCGTGCCAGACGAACGCATCCGCCGCCTCGAAGTCTGCGGGAGCTGGAGCCGGGGGCGCGAGGCGCTCCAGCGCGCTGGCCAGGCGCTCGATGCGCTGAATGAGGGCGGCTTCGTCGTTCATCATCCTGTTCCGTATTTTCCGCCACCCCGGCGCTTTTTGCTTGCCGGACGAGGGCGGCTGCTTCTATAGCGCCGACTAGCGCGAAGTCACCCCAATTGTGGCGCCGCACCATTGGCCTTGCTGTTGCAAAGGCGCCGTCGACCACTATAGTCACGGCGCTTTTCAGGCAGAGCTGACGCGCCTGTCTGCGTTCGCGCAGATATAGCCCGCTGTTGCCCACCGCAAAGAGGACGGAAGCATGTTCATCACGCCAGCATTTGCCCAAGCTGCGGGTAGCGATCCCCTAGGCGGCGCCGGGGGACTGCTGTTCCCCATGTTGATCATGATCGTCATCTTCTATTTCCTGGTCATCCGCCCCCAGCAGAGCCGGGCGAAGTCCCATCGGGAGATGGTCAATCAGGTCCGCCGTGGCGACACGGTCGTAACTTCGGGCGGTTTCGTCGGTAAGGTGGTCAAGGCCACCGATGCTTCCGACGAGGTCGAGGTCGAGCTGTCAGACAATATGCGCGTCCGTGTCGTCAAATCGACGCTTATGGACGTGCGCAGCAAGGGCGAGGCGGCCAAGGAGACTGCGTAACGCAGCCACGCACGCCGTAACCTGCAAACGAGATCGGTTCAAAGATGCTGCACTTCGAACGCTGGAAGATCATCGCCATCGTGCTCACCTGCCTCGCGGGTGTGCTCTTCACCTTGCCGAACTTCTTCGCCAAGGAGACGGTCGATAAGTGGCCGTGGTGGCTGCCGCACAAGCAGCTGCCGCTTGGCCTTGATCTGCGCGGCGGTGCGCATCTCCTCCTCGCCATGGACACCAAGGAGCTGGAGAAAGACTGGCTCAACACGATCCGTGACGACACCCGCAAGCAGCTGCGCGAGTCGAAGATTGGCTTCACGGGACTAGGTATCGTCGGCGATGCGGTGCAGGTGAAGGTCACCAAGCCGGAAGAATTCGATGCAGCACTCACCGCCCTGAAGAAGCTCATCCTCCCGATCGGCGGCTCGATCCTTGGCTCCGGCAGCAACGATCTGACGGTCGAGAAGACCGGCGCGGACACCATTACCATCGCGCCGACGGTGCAAGGCATGCAGCATCGCGTCTCCAGCGCCGCCAGCGCCGCCATCGAGACCGTCGACCGCCGCGTCAACGCCATGGGCACTTCGGAATCGACTGTGGTGCGTCAGGGCTCCGATCGCATTCTGGTGCAGTTCCCTGGTCTGCAAGACACCAAGCAGCTCAAGGACCTCATCGGTCAGACCGCCAAGTTGACGTTCCACTCGGTGCATCCCAGCGTAACCGCCGAAGAAGCGCAGCAGACCCGGCCGCCGCTCGGCTTCAAGGTTTATCCGTCTTCTGAGGGTGAGGGCGGCCGCAGCTTCCTCTT
>JBAZYB010000242.1:0-6023 GCA_041659545.1 Hyphomicrobium sp. | reverse complement strand
GTCCACGCGAACGACGGTGATGCTAGAAACAGATTTAGAAGTACAAAGATAAATTTCATCTGGGATTAGCCGCCTATGATCGCGCCACCGCTGCCACCAACAGCCGGGGCCGTGATCGTGCCGCCGTTAGCCAACGTGTTGCCCCCCATGTCGAAACTGTTCGTTGCCGTCAATTTACCTGCGCCCGACGTAGTAATATCTTGCACCGCACCCCACGCCATAGTTGAGTCCGAACCTAACGAAATGGTTGCGAGAACACCTGGTGCAGTGGCCTGTATACCTACAAGCGAGGCGGACGACCCCGTTGCGGTTATGGCCCCTGAAAAGGTTGTAGTTGTACCTGATGTAACCCTCAATTTGGCTGGAGCGTTGGCGGTCAACGTCGAAAATGACATTGACGTTCCATTGAGAGTTACAACTCCATTCGCCGATCCATTTATCGTCAACGAGTTGAATGTTCGACTTGCCCCCGGCGTAAACGTCTGGTTCGATGTACCGGACGCGATTACAATCGGGGCCGTGCTTGTGGTAAGTGTTAAACCAGTCGCTGTGCCGGTGTCCCATACGGTCAGCGCGGTTGAAGCGTTGGTGTTGCCTCCCAACGTCCAAGTGCCCGACCCCATTAGCACTGATCTGGTGTTCGAGTTGTTGGAATTGAACACCATGGCCGTAACATTTTGACCGTTAGCATCAAATGTGCCGACGACAAAGGTTAGCGTTGAAGCAACGGTCTTTGTGACGTTCAAAGCACTGGCAAGTTGAAAAGTCTGCGTGCCAGAAGTGACGCCAAGATTGGTCAGTCCCATCACCTTGCCAAAGGTATCGATGGTAACCGTACTACTCCCCGCATTAACGCCTATGGTGATGACCGAACTTGACCCCGACGCCTGCGTCAGCGTCATGCTTGACGATAGGCGGAACAAAGTGCCTGTGATGGTCAGCGTCGTGGAAGCGTTTTGTGTCAGCGTGTTGGTGTAAGGGCTCCCCGAGCCGCCAGTGCCGCTGGCATCCAGTGAAGCTACCGACAGAGAAGCGTTGATGGTCAGTTGCCCGGCTGCACTGTCCAGAATTACAGCATCTCCAGCAGCCGGCGTGCAGGTGCAGGTAGCGCCTCCCGTGGTGTCGGTCCAAGTTGTGTTGGTGTTTGAGTTGCCGCCGGCCGCAACGACGAAGCACGTCCCGCTTCCGCCACCACAGCCAGTGGCGCTTGCCTCAGTAACGGGGAACGCGAACAGCGCAAGGAATGCTGCGAGCCGAAAAAAGTGTTTCATGGCTATTCTCATTTGTAGCCGACATTAACGATCAGCGCCGAGGCCGTGGCGTTAGTGGTATCGGTCTGCGCGTAACCGGAAGTCACACAGATCGAAATCCCCGTCGCGAACGCCATGCCAGAGTCCCATGAACTACTGAGCCCCGCGCCGGAAGTCGAAGCCGGGATGATCCCCTGCCAAACCAAGTTGGTAGCAGAGTTACAGCCGTTGAAGCCGGTCGTTGCGTTGTACAAGCGCACATAATTGACCGTAGCCGAATTATTGAAGGCTTCGATCTTGTAGACCTGCCCAGCACCCGCCTTGATGACGATATGGTTATCCGATGCCGCAGGCTGTACGTTGTAGACGGACAGGCCGCCCGCCGTTGTCGGGATCGGTGCGGCAAACGTCGGATTGGTTGCCGACAGGACCGCGTTACCCTGCAACTGGTTGGCATAGATGCCATTGGTCGCCGAGATAACCGCATTGCCCTGCAGCAGATTGTTGTAGAGCCCGTTGGTGGCGGAGATGACGGCGTTACCCTGAAGCAAGTTCGAATAGATGCCGTTCGTCGCACTCAGCGCCGTGCCTCCTTGACGAAGGTTCACATCGCCGATCAGCGCAGTGCCAGCAGGGATTGATGAGTTTACCGCGCTGTTGAGATATTTCAGAAGCGAAACAACTGAGCATGTCCCGGTAGCGGTGGCGCATACTGCATCAGCCGTAGCACCTTGAGTTAGATCAGCACCGTCCACAAACGCACCAGCGACCACCGCTCCCGCTGCAATTGAACCCGCAGAGTAAGCCCCGGATGCCACCGCACCGGACGCAAGCGTTACTGCGCCGCCGCCGCCTCCTGCACCAAAGTTGGTTCCGAGGCCCGTACCCCCCATCAACGCTACTAGGTTAGAGGCACTGCCGGTTTGGTTGATACACGCGACCTTCGTATTGAGCCCGACGGTTACAAACTGAGTGGTGTCACGACGCACAACAATTTTGTTGGTGGTGGCTACCGCGCTGGTCGGATCAAGCACACAACTGACGTCAACAGTTTGGCTCGTGTTCTGCAGGGCGACTACTTCGCCCGCAGGGAGGCTTGTAGAGGCCGATGATGCTGCCGTTGCCGTCAGGGTGCCGTAGTTGCCATTCGGCGCAAAGCCCGCCAGCGTGGCAGAGAATGAGCCCGTGACCGGCAATGGTGCGGTTGCCGTGACATTGGGGCAGGCCGTCCCGGACGTCGGGACGCACAACTTGACGGTCTGAGGGTTTTGCGCAAGCGCCGGGCTGGCCAACGCCAGAAGGGCGACAAGGACGGCCCCAAGCAGCTTTTTCATCTCGTAACCCTCAGTTGACGGACATACCCTGAAGCATCGTCATCTTCAGGCTGCCGGAGATGGCGGCGATGATGACGCGAACGCGGTAAATCGGTGTGGAAAAATTAGCCTCCGCAGTCGCTGCAGTCGAGGCCGGGATGTCGTCGCTGTCGATCCACGTCGCGTCACTGTCGGTCAGTGTCGGGCTATCCAGCGAATCGTAGCTGTACTGGAGTTTGTAGTCGACGGTGCCGCTCAACAGCACGCATGCGACGTTCACGGCGAACGGGGCAATGGACGGATCACAGTTCCATGACTGCTTGGTGCCGGTGGTGGTGTAGGTCTCGGTGCGCTGTAGCGGCATGGCGATCCTCGTTTCAGACCGCTCAGTCGCCTTCGCCGACGCTGGGGAACTTGCGGTGTACAGCCGCCCGGACCTTTTTCTTCAGGTCCGGATAGCCAAATTGCGACACGCGGGACAGTGCATTTCTGGCGTGGCTCATATCGTTGATCGGATAGCTGCGATCAGGACCCGCGAAGTCTTTCGCGGGAAGTGCGCTGCGATCCGATGTCGACAGCTTCGCCACGGCTCAGTCCGCGCTCTTGCCCGGGCTCGTAACACGGTGGGCCGATGAGAGAGGCGACTTGTCGCTGCCGACCCGGCCGCCGCTGGCGCGCTTCGGACGATCCATCCGTATCTTCGCCATCGGGCCACCGGCGCAGCCGACGACCTTGCCGCCCTTCTTGCGCTTGGCCGCTTCTGCGAAAACCTTCGGGTTACCTGAAACCTTATCCGGCATTGCCGTTCTCCTTCAGTGTGACGTTACGTCGGGGCCAGCGCGAGGCCGGTGGTGGCCGCCGTCGGCGCACCGCCGTCGACGTACATATTGGCCAGAGCGTTGGTGTCGCCCCACTTCGTCAGCCCGATAGCGGTGCAGGTCTTCATCAGCAGTAGGCCGCCCGGCGACGCGCTGGAGAACGCGAAGCCAGCCGTCATGGCGATGCCGGTGCTCTTGAGCGCATTGATGAACGAGCAGTCCTGAAAGAGCTGGAAGCGATCCATGGCAGCAGCACCGGTGGCGATGCCGAACAGTGCCGTCGCGCTCGACGTCAGGGCCGGGAAGATGCACCGCTCGAACACGTTGCGCGGCGTGCCGCCAGCAAACTCGACGCTGGCATTGGCCGCGCTGCGGGTGATGGTGTCGAGGCCGATCTGGCACTCCCGGAAGGTGTTCTCGCCGGTGGTGCCGGTGATCAGAAGGGAGCGGCCGCCTGCCTGCGCCGCAGCGGTGGCGTCACCCATGCCACCGAACAGGCAGCGCGTGAACTCGTTGCGGCCACCGGAAACGGTAACGCAGATTTGCGCCGACGCATTGGCCATTCCCATGAATGTGCCGATGTCGCGGAAGATGCACTCTGAGGCCGTGATGTTAACCAGCGGGGTAAAGACGTTCGCGCCGGTGTTGGAGATGCGAGCGCGGGCCTGCGACAGCAAGTTCGGCGCGAGGCCGATCAGGTGGGTGCGGCTCTTCGACCACGTCAGTGTGGCGGTGAGGTGGACGGTGCCGGTGAGGAAGACCACGTCGTTGTTGTCGGCGACGCACTTGTCATGCGCAGCACCCAGCGTCTTCAGCGGGTCCTGCGGGCCGCCGGTGTTACCGTCGGAGCCCAGCGTCTGATCGACGAAGAAGATGTTCCCCGTGAAGGGGAGCAGCCCGGCGATGCCGTAGAGAGGCATGCCGAACTGGCCTGAGATGTTCTGTCCGCCCGTGCTGTAGCCAGTCATTTTTCACTCCACTCCGGCAGTAATCCGCCGCCGGTCTTCGGTTTGACGCCCAGCAACGGGCAGGTGAGGAAGCTCCCGACTTACGAGGTCGGGAACTCGCCCCATGCGGCGCGCGGGTCGTTGTAGCCGAACGAGTACCGCTCGTAGGCTTTGACCAGCAGGTTGTCGGTGATGTTGTCGACCCACATATCGCTCTCGTAGGGGATGCGCAGCATGTGGATCAGGCCCTCGATGTTGGTGGTGAGGAACCACGCAAAGTTCGAGGTGAGGAAGTCCATCACGATGTGGCCTTCCGGCAGGCCGCCGGAGGTGGTCAAGATCGCGTTGACGTCGTTCATCGCGGTGCCCGGCCGCAGCTCCGTCTTCATCAGGCGGATCGCCACCGGCTCCAGCGCCACCGGCACCACCAGTCGGCGCGCGCGGGCCAGAATCTTCAGGCCGCGCTCGTTGACAAACAGTGAGCGGACGTTCGCCATGTTGGCGAGCAGGGCGGCCTCGTTCAGCGACTTCGGCGTCGCCGACGTGTTGGCCCACGTCCCGGCATCCCACGGGTGATCGGTGGCAAACAGCGCCTTGCCGTCGCCGATCTGGACCGAATTGTAGACGTTGCCGAGGTTGAGGACGTTCGCACCCTGAATTTCCTTGAACTGCGCGAACGCTTCTTGGAGCTTCAGGTTGGTCGGGTTGAACTGCGCCTTGTAGAGGTTGTCGTCGATGGCCTTGCGGGTGATGGCGTAGCCCAGCGCGACCTCGATGTGGACAAACGCCCAAGTGAAACGCTCACCCGGGTTGTTGTCGAACTGCGTGGCCGCGCCTTCATCCTTCAGGAACGGCAGAGCAACGAACGCCATCTGGGTCGAACGCTCGACCGCCATGGCGCTCTTGTGGGTCTTGAAGACCTTGTCCCACTGACGTGGGATCATCTCGTAGGAGCCGCGGACGTCAAACAGACCCGGCAGGAGTTCGGAGCGGATGCTCGCAAGTGCAATAGGCATGGTTGCTCCTTATGCCAAGCCGGTCAGTTGACGATTGCGCTGGCTGTTGAAGGTGACGACCACATAGCCGTAGGCCGTCGAGACGTCCGCGCCGTTCTGACCGGCGGCCATGTACTGGCTACCGAGGGCATAGACCCGGAACGGCAAGGTGTTGGTGGTGTTGAGGGTCGACTGGTCGACCGTCGCTCCGGAGAACCCGTTGAGGGTGCTGCCGGTGCCGATGGCGTAACCGACGTTCTCGTCGATGTTCGCCGTGACGATGCTGGTGTTGAGGCACGCCGCGAGGAAAAGCGCGCCCGGGGCATCGATGAAGTAGGCCGTCGCCGGGCCGTAGGCCGAGCCGGGCCAGTATGGCAGCCACGTCGGCGGGCCACCGGCAACCGGCGTGTACATGCAGCCGTCGAAAACGCCGACGACGGTCGAGGTGTTGTTGGCACCCTGCACGATTGCGCCGGTGGTGGGATCGCGGCAGATCGGGTCGCCGCGGTAAATCTTGGTGCCGTTGGACGACAGGATCACTCCCGTGTTCAACTGGTAGTCCGGCGCAGCACCGGAAATGAATCCGATGTGACGGAAGCCAAAGGCCGTTTGCGTATTAGCCACGGAAATCTCCGGTCTCGGAGGCTTTTCCTAGCTCGCGCGGCTGGGGAATTGTGCCTTGGGAATTTGGTGATCCGCC
>JBAZYB010000241.1:0-6043 GCA_041659545.1 Hyphomicrobium sp. | reverse complement strand
GAATGACGATCTTAGCGAGCGTCGTTCCCTCGAACACGAACGGGCCGATCTCCAGCTCGACGACATCGCCCGCCCCTTTCGTGATGCGATCCAGCACGTGAATGGTCAGGTTCTGCCCGTCCGTCTGGATCTGGCTCCAGATCTCGTGCCATTTGGCGGCGTTCAGTTCTCGCCAAAGATTTTCGACCCGCTTGTCCTGCAGCTCTGCAGCGGTCAGTGCACAGGCGTCGGCAAACAATGGCGACCAGCCGTGCAGCTCGCCCGTCTCGTCGAACAGAGCAATGGGGGTCGACGGAACGCGTTCCAGCTCTTGAACATGTTCACGCGCTTTCATTGGCGGCCTTGCGTTCCGGCTGTCGCGACCAAGTCGGTGAACAATTCGATCACAAATTCCTATAAAGATTGAGTTACGAGATAGATTGAGATTATCACCATAAGAGTCCTTTGATGGATGAGTTTACCCGAAGGTAACTTTCAACGGCCGGCTGTGCACCCGTCAGGGGATCAAATCGCCTTGTGGCGCATGCGGGCGGATCGTTGCAGCGCGGCCCTGACAAGGTCGTCGAGACTTAGGCCGTCGGCGAGCAGGGTGAGAAAATTTTGCTCGGCATCGTTCATGACAAGATCGCTCTCGGTCACATCTGCCGCCAGCACGAACGCGGTCTCGCGAAGCTCGCCGGTGAGGGCATCGGCTATCAGTCCGACGACCCGCTCAACGCCGCCGGGCCTAGCCAGGACTTTGCCGCAAGCCTGCGCCTCGCGGCCGAACCAAGAGTCGTCGAGGTCGCGGAAGGCGGGTAACTCGGAGACCATAGAGCGCATTCGCGCCAGCTCGCTTTGGGCGATCTTCCGGTCCGCCGCGGCTGCCGTGACCATGGCGTAGATCAGGGCCTCCTGCGGCGTCAGTTTGGGCTGTGTTTGCGGATTGGCGGTCTGCACCCGATTGTTTCCCCTGCGAATGATGCTCCTGCTCCGCGTCATGGAGCCGCCTTTGCGCAACGGCGTTGACGCAAGTGCCGGCCGGAACATAGGGTTCCGCCGACCTAAATTCCACGCTCCCCGCACCCGCAAAGATAGAAACAGCACCTCAATGCCGTCTGCCAACGTGACCCCAATCGCCGCTCTCGCCGAAGCGAAGGCCTGGCCCTTCGAGGAGGCGCGCCGCCTCATCAAGCGGCTGGAGAAGATGAAGGGTAGTGAAGAGAAGACGGTGATCTTCGAGACCGGCTATGGCCCTTCGGGGCTGCCGCATATCGGCACGTTCGGCGAAGTGGCGCGCACTAGCATGGTGCGGCATGCGTTCGAGATGCTTACCGAGGGACGGCGCAAGACCTGGCTGATCTGCTTCTCCGACGACATGGACGGGCTGCGCAAGGTGCCTTCTAACGTCCCCAATCAGGAGATGCTGCACGCGGCGCTCGACAAGCCACTGACCAGCGTTCCCGACCCATTCGGGAAGTTTGAAAGCTTCGCGCATCACAACAATGCGATGCTGCGCGATTTTCTCGATCGCTTCGGCTTTGCATATGAGTTCATGTCGGCGACGGACGCGTACAAGTCGGGCGTCTTCGATGAGACGCTGCTGAAGATGCTTAAGGCCTATGACAAGGTCATGGACATCATTCTGCCGACGCTTGGCCCCGAACGACGGGCGACGTATTCGCCGTTTCTGCCGGTGTGTCCGCGCACGGGCCGCGTCCTACAGGTGCCGATGATCGAGCGTCATCCGCGCAAGGGCACTGTCGTCTACCTCGACCCGGAGACGGGCGAGAAAGTGGAGACGACGGTCACGGGCGGTGCCGTCAAGTGCCAGTGGAAGGCGGACTGGGCGCTGCGCTGGACAGCGCTCGGCGTCGACTACGAGATGGCCGGCAAGGACCTGATCGATTCAGTTCAACTCTCCTCGCGCATCTGCAAGGCGCTCGGCGGCAATCCACCCGAGGGGTTCAACTACGAACTCTTCCTCGACGATAGGGGCGAGAAGATCTCCAAGTCGAAGGGGAACGGGCTGACCATCGACGAGTGGCTGCGCTATGCGAGCCCCGAGAGCCTGTCGCTGTTCATGTACCAGAAGCCCAAGACCGCGAAGCGGCTGTACTTCGATGTCATACCGCGTGCGGTCGATGAATACCTGCAACTGCTCTCGGGCTATGGGCGCCAGGACGACAAAGGCAAGCTCGACAATGCTGTCTGGCACATCCACTCCGGCAGCCCGCCGCCGGCGAACGTACCGATTACGTTCGGGTTGCTGCTCAACCTCGTCGCTGCTTCCAATGCCGACGACAAGGATGTGCTGTGGGGATTCATCCGCCGGCACGTCAAAGGCGTGAGCCCACAGACGCATCCGCTGCTCGACGAAATGGCGGGATATGCGGTGCGCTACTACACCGACTTCGTGAAGCCGCGAAAGAAATATCGGCCGGCGGACGAGGTCGAGGCGACGGCCTTGCGTGCGCTCTCCGATGCGCTCTCCGCAGCAAGCTCTGACGCCACCGCCGAAGATCTGCAAGCCGTCCTCTATGATGTCGGGCGTGCAGTGCCGCGGTATCAGGACCTCAATGCCAAGGGCGCAACCCTAGAGCGTCCCGGTGTCTCCAACGCGTGGTTCAACGCCATCTACGAGGTGCTACTGGGCGAGGAGAAGGGGCCGCGGTTCGGCAGCTTCATCCAGCTGTACGGCATCAACGAGACACGCGCGCTGATCGACAAGGCGCTGAGCGGAGAGCTGACGAAGGCAGCTTGAGCAATTTGCCAAGGCACCCCCTCAGGCGACGTCGCTGCGGGCACCCTGGATGGCAGAAATCTCTACGCCCCAGATATCTCGGATCAGGCCGAATAGCTTTGCCTCTCGCTCCCTGATCTCCGCGGCTCTCCACGCGCTCGCCTCGACGGCGTCGCGAGTGATCGCCAGGACCGGGGGATCGTCAACGGCACCGCGATAGATCTCACGCTTGCGTGCGAATTCCTGATTGCGCGCACGATCGTTCTGCCGCTGGGTAACGGCGACGAGATTGCCCAGACTCTCGGTGCAGATCTCCCGTTCCTCGGAGTCGGCAAACCAGCGGCGCCATTCGCTCGTCGCGCCGGGGCGCTGCGGGAGAACGTGCTCGACGCTGTAGTCCTTGGGATCGAGTACCATGGTGCTGCGTGCCAGTTCATCGTTGAGACGAAGCAGCAGCTGCTTGCACACTTGTGAGTCTCGCCGATACATCGACCGCAAGTGGTAGCCAATGTTGCGCACCTCATCGCGAGAGAGAGCGAACGGGCCCTCTCCTGCCTTGACCGGCGCACGGGATTTGACCAGCTCAACGACATCGGCAAGCCGACGCACGCGCTTGCCACTGCCGAGACACAACACCCGCAGCAAGTGTGCGAGCCGGTCGATCTCCTTGAGAAGCTGCTTCGTGCGCTCGGGGTCCTCGGCATATTGGTGTACGGCGAGAATGGCGGGGGGTGCCCAGTCGCCCTCTGTGAGTCTGCCGAGATATACGAGATAGCGGCGAACATCAGGGTCGATGTTTTGGTTGACGTCCGCCGCGCTCAATATGGTTGCGTAGGCTTTGGACAGCGGGCCAACGATCTCGTTGAGGAATGCCTCGGCCCCGCCAACCTCGCGGATGGTCCGGCGCACACCGGCGATGATCTTGGTATCGCCGTGCCCGTAGATGGCGAACACATGACTGAAGAAGGTTTCGAACCTGGAACCTAGCAGGCGAGCCGCGCTCTCCCACTTCTCGATCGCGTCGTCGCGTCGGGCATCTGGAACGCTCTTCAAAAGCTCGGCTTTGAGGATATCGTTGCGCTGCAACAGCCGCCCGCGTTCATTGAGCACGGTGAAAAGCCGGTGCGCACGGTCGATATCGCGCGTCAAGACGACTACGAAGTGACACTGGTCGCAGAGATAGTCGGTGAGCCGCCGCCGATCGGCCTCGTCGAGTGGGGCCAATTCGCGCAGAAAATGATCCCGCACCTTGAGCAGGCGCTCCTCGGCCTCGCTCAACTCGTCCAATTCCATCGGCGTTTTGAGGCAACCGCCGCGCTCTTGAACGTAGTTTTCGATGAATGTCTGCTCGCGCGCACTGACCTCGATGCGGAACCGCGTGCCGAGCTGTTTGGTAGCGGTCGCGTCGGCCATCAGCAGCTGATCAAGCCGGTTGCGCGCGCCCCAGCGCCAGCGTTCGGTACCGAGGTCACGCAATACCGCCGTTAAAACGGCCAACGTGACAAGGCGCTGCTGTCCATCGATGATCTCGAACATGCGAGGCTCGCGTTCGCGCACGCCCGGCAACTCACCCTGTGCCCCGTCCAGAAGAAGGATGGTGCCCAGGAAGTAGTCCGGCTCCTCAGCCCCCGCAGTGCCGCCAAGACCAGCGGCACCAAGGATATCTTCGAGCAGCTGACCAGCCTCGCCCGTGCTCCACGAGTACGGCCGCTGGTAGCAGGGCACGGAAAAGTGGAATGGGGAGGAGAAGAGGTGCGTAAGTGTCAGAGACGCTGTAGGGAGACCGGGGAACATTGAATTTCTTTTTGCTTGGCCTTGGGAAGCGCCGAAGACCAGTCGTCGAGCACCGATCACGTGAAGGTATCATGACTACACGCAGCGCGACAGACATGATCGCGGAAGAGAACCGTTTGAAGCCACAACGCTCTCGCGGTGTTGATCGAAAACGACAACTAGGCGACACAGCGACGCGCACGCGATCTATGATGTCACACGGCGACAAAGTGTTACCGACTGCGTACGCGAGCGTGCCATGACGACTTCGCGTCAGTATGTCTTCAAAGTCATGCCACGCGCTACATGGGAAGCTGCACGCTGCGTGGGAGAATTTGCGGGCTCTGCCGATGACTTGCGTGACGGCTACATTCACCTGTCAATGCGCGAGCAACTTCCTGGCACGCTGGCTAAACACTTTCACAATCAGGACGATCTCGTGCTTGTTCAATTTGAGACACTGCAGCTGAGCAACGACCTGCGATGGGAGATGTCTCGCGGCGGCGATGAATTCCCGCATCTTTATGCGCCGCTGCCAACGGCCGCCGCGCTGGCGGTGCATACTCTAACGCTCGGCGCCGACGGCGTGCCGCAACTGCCTGACGAGTTGACATGCTGAAGGCGCTTTTCGATCTGGCACCGCGCGCACTGACGCTGCTTCCCCCGGAGGTCGCGCACGAGACGACGCTGCGGGCGCTGGAAACCGGTGCGTTTCCTGCGGCCGGTGCCGATGATGCATCGCTCGCTTGCTGCTTCGCCGGCCTTTCGGTTCCCAACCCTATTGGAATTGCTGCGGGTTTCGACAAGGACGGGCGCGTACCCGACGCGCTGCTCAGGCTGGGCTGTGGATTTGCCGAGATCGGAACGGTGACGCCGCTGGCGCAGCCAGGCAATCCATCGCCACGCGTATTCAGGCTGCGGCGCGACCGCGCCATCATAAATCGGCTCGGTTTCAACAACGGCGGACACGATGCGGCGCTCAGACGTCTACAGCGCCGGCCGCACAACGGAGTTGTTGGCGTCAACATCGGCGCCAACAAGGATTCATCCGACCGCGTTGCCGACTACGTCGCCGGCATCAACACATTCTACGACGTCGCGAGCTACTTCACTATCAACATATCATCGCCGAATACGCCCGGCCTGCGCGATCTGCAGGATCCTGCGGCTCTGCACGAATTGTTGATGCGCGTTTTTTCTGCGCGCACAGAGCAGATGCAGCGCGGCAAACCCAAGCGTCCGATTGTTGTCAAGCTGGCGCCCGACATCGGCGAGAGCGATCTCGAGCCTGTCTTCGCGGAACTCGTCGCGCAGCATGTCGACGGGATCGCGGTGTCCAACACCACGTTGTCGAGGCACGCGCTGGTCGAAGACAACGTACGCGAGGCAGGAGGGCTATCGGGCCGGCCGCTGTTCCATCGTTCAACGGTGATGCTGGCGCGCGTCTATCGGGCGACGGGTGGCGCGATTCCGCTCATCGGCATCGGCGGCATCGACAGCGGGGCCACCGCGCTAGCCAAGATCGAGGCCGGAGCAACGCTCATTCAG
>JBAZYB010000240.1:0-6082 GCA_041659545.1 Hyphomicrobium sp. | reverse complement strand
AGGAGACCTTCGTGGTGCAGGCGACCGGTGCCAAGGCCCTTACTGTCGCCGGCGCCGGCGCACATGATCAACGTCAGACCCTTGGGCTCTTGCGACTCCACGTAGCGCTTTTCCAGCGCGGCATGCAGCAATTCGGGAATACAGCTCTGAACGAACCCGGTGGTGCAAACGACGTCATCATTATTGATGAGCGCAATGGCCTGTTCGGCCGTGATGACCTTGTTCTTCATGAATGAAAGTCTGTCCCCTTGGCGGCCCCTTCAGGGCGCGTCGGGCGGGGGGCCGCGAGCGCATCCCATTTCAGGATCTCGTTATTTGAGGATCAGAAAGTAGTCGGTGCCGCACCTGCCCGCAACGACCCACATGGGCAGGAAAATACAACCTCCCCGCTATTTCCCATATCGCGCTGCAGCAAAAAATGGACCGAATGGAGCGTCGAAATCGCCCCAAACGATCCTTCATTCACCATGTTGGCCGAGCGGCTTCGGGCGACTTAAGCAGCACCAACGCGCGAAATCCGCCATGCGACCAGATATGAAAGCGGCATAGCGACGACGGTTGCTGCGCTGCACGCGATCGGAATGAGGCGACTTGCATCGGCAGCGAGCGACGGGACGGTGACGACGACCAGCAGCGCGAGCCCCGCAAGCGTCGTTGCCATGACAATCCAGATGACGACAGCGATCTTCAGCATTCTTCCCTCCCACGTAGGGACTGCCTTGAATGCTGAAACACTACGCTCGCGTCCCATGCGCCGATTGATTGGCATCAACCCCGCACCGCGCAAACGCTGCGCAATCCTTGACGCCGGTCAGCGCCCACTGGCGTCGCCGACCAAGGACCGGCAGATCGTTCAAAAGGACCGGCGCATCGCTCAGGGGCTCGTGACCGCCCGGCCGTCATCGCGCAGCACGATGTAGATCGCCGGGATCACCAGCACCGTCAGCAACGTCGATGAGGCGAGACCGAACAGCAGTGAAATAGCCAGCCCCTGGAAGATCGGGTCGGTGAGAATGACCGCCGCTCCGATCATCGCCGCGAGCGCCGTCAGCAATATCGGCTTGAAGCGAATGGCGCCCGCTTCCAGCAGCACTTGGCGCAATGGCGCGCCACTTTTGCGCCGGTCACGAATGAAGTCGACCAGCAGGATCGAGTTGCGCACGATGATGCCGGCGAGCGCGATGAAGCCTATCATCGACGTTGCCGAAAACGGTGCACCAAAAATCCAGTGTCCGATCATGATGCCGATGAGGGTCAGCGGTACGGGAGTCAAAATGACGAGCGGAATGGTGAAGGATCGGAATTGCGCCACGACGAGCACATAGATTCCCAGCAGCGCCAATGCGAACGCGGCGCCCATATCCCGGAACGTCACGTACGTCACCTCCCACTCGCCGTCCCACAGAAGAACGGGCCTTTGCTCGCTCAGCGGCTGCCCGTGCAGGCGGACCTCGGGTTTAGCAAGCGTCCCCCAGTCCGCTTTGTCGATGAGATCACCCACCGCCAGCATCCCGTAGATCGGCGCCTCGAATGCGCCGGCGAGTTCTGCCGTTACCATCTCCGCCGGCCTGCCGTTGTGGCGGAAGATCGGATACGACGCCTCCTCGCGCTGCAGCTTGACGACATCGCCTAGTTCGACGACGGCGCGACCGCCTGGCAGAGCATTGGCCGGCACCGGCGTCGACAGCGTCGCCTGGGAGATCGTCAGGTCGTTCTTCGGCAGCTCGACGGCGATCTCCACAGGATGGCGTCCGCCACCCTTGTGCGAATAGCCCACCGGCGTGCGTCCAAGGTAGGCGGCGATGGTGTCGTAGACATCGCCCTGTTCAACCTTGTGGAACTCGAGCCGATCTTGATCGACCACGAAGCGCAGGCGCGGGGCGCGTTGATGGAAGCTCACGTCGTCGTCGACGATGTAGGGCACCGAGCGGAAGATCTCGCGTACCTGTCGCGCCACGGCGCGGCGCTGCTCGGGATCGGCGCCGTAGATCTCCGCCAGCAGCGTGGCGATAACCGGTGGCCCGGGCGGCACTTCGACGACGCTGACAGCCGTTTCCTCGGGCGCCGGCAGCCCCTTGAGTCGCTGGCGCACGTCGAGCGCAATCGCGTGACTTGCCCTGTGCCGCTCGCCCTTGGGCGCCAGATTGACCTGCAGGTCGCCCTGCTGCGGCCCGCTGCGCAAATAGGAGTGCCGCACAAGGCCGTTGAAGTTGAACGGCGCCGCGGTTCCGGCATAGCTCTGGATCGAGGCTAGCTCATCGAGATCGCTGAGCCTCTCGACCGCCGCATTGAGGACGCGCTGCGTTTCCTCAAGGCTCGCCCCGCGCGGCAGATCGACGACCACCTGCAGCTCGGACTTGTCGTCGAACGGCAGCAGCTTGACGGTGACCGCCTTGGTGGCGAAGAGCGTCAGCGACAGAAGTGTCGCCGCCCCCACCAGCAGCAGGAAGGTGAGGGCACTGGAGCGCCGGGCGATGATAGGCCGCGCCGCCGCCACGTAAGCGCGTGCAAGCCAGCTGTTGTTCGCCGATGTGCTGTCGCCACTGTGTGCGCCGTGGGCGCTTCCCAAGCGCAGCATCAGCCACGGCGTTATGATCACCGCCACAAAGAACGACAGCACCATCGCCGCCGAAGCGTTGGCCGGAATGGGGCTCATGTAAGGGCCCATAAGACCCGACACGAATAGCATCGGCAGCAGCGCGGCGACGACGGTCAGAGTGGCGAAGATCGTGGGGTTGCCGACTTCGGCAACGGCGTCGACGGCCGCAGCGACCCGACTGCGATTGTCGTGCATCCCCCAATGGCGGGCAATGTTCTCGATGACCACGATGGCATCATCGACGAGGATGCCGATTGAGAAGATGAGCGCAAAGAGGCTGACGCGGTTGATCGTGTAGCCAAACAGCCATGACGCGAACAGCGTCAGCAGAATCGTCGTCGGAATGACGATCAGTACGACAACGCCCTCGCGCCAGCCGATCGCCAGGCCGACGAGCAGCACGATTGACAGCGTCGCCAACCCGAGATGGAACAACAACTCGTTGGCCTTGTCGTTGGCCGTCTCCCCGTAGTTGCGCGTGATGGTGACCGCGATGTCGTCCGGCACCAGACTGCCTTGCAGCTCGGCCAGCCGCTCGGTGATGCGTTCGGAAACGTCCACGGCATTGGCCCCGGCACGCTTGGCGATGGCGACGGTTACGGCCGGAGCACGCTGTAGCTTGCCGTCGGCCCCCTTGCTGTAGTGCCACGCCTGCCGATCCAGCGGCTTGGCGCCGACCACGACATTGGCCACGTCACGCACGTACACCGGGCGGCCATCGCGCGCCGTGAGCAATAGCAGGCCGACGTCCGGGATGCCCTGCAGCGTCTGCCCCGCGGCGACGGCCATGCTCTGGTTGCCCTCACGCACCCGGCCGGCGAGGAAAGAGCGATTGGCCCCTTTCACTTTGGCGACCAGCTGCGTCAGCGTGATGCCATACAACGCCAACCGCTCAGGAATGGGCTCGATGCGGATCTGGTCCGGCCTCCCACCGACGATGTACGTCAGGCCGATATCGTCGAGCTTGGCGAGTTCCGTCTGCAGGTTCTCCGCCAAATGGTAGAGGGCGTTGTCCTCGTAGCGCTCGACTCCGGGCTTGGGCGCCATGGTCAGTGTCACGATGGCCACGTCGTCAATCCCACGTCCGACAATGAGCGGCTCCGGGATGCCGAGCGGAATGCGGTCGTAGTTGGCGCGCAGCTTTTCGTGCACCCGCAAGATCGCGTTGTCGGACGTCGTTCCCACCAGAAAGCGCACTGTGATGACGGCACGGTCATCTTCGGTATTGGAATAGACGTGCTCGACCCCGTTGATGCTTTTGACGATAGTCTCCAGCGGCTCGGTCACGAGCTTGACGGCGTCCTCCGCCTTGAGCCCATCGGCGGTGACGAAAATATCCACCATCGGGACGGAGATCTGCGGCTCTTCTTCGCGCGGCAGGGCGATAAGCGCGAGCATGCCGAGCGCCAGCCCCGCCAGAAGAATGAGCGGCGTCAGCGGCGACTGTATGAAGTAGCGTGTCAGACGGCCCGAGACGCCGAGATCGGTGCCCGGCGTCATGGATGCACCAGCCTGTCGCCGGTCTTCACGCCGGCGAGGACCTCGATCATCTCGCGCGTGTCGGCGTCTTTGCTCGCCCGCCCCGTCTGCACGACGACGTCCTCGGGGGCACCCGCGTGCTCGAGGCGCACGTAGTCGAGCCCAAAGCGCTTGAACACGTAGTCGCGCGGCACAAGCACCGCCTGGCGCGTACCTGCCGAAATCCACACGAGCAGCCGCTCGCCGACAAAGTAGTTGCCCAGGTCCGGCACTTCGGCATCTGCGATCACCCGCCCATTGTCGAGCTGCGGGTAGACCTGAGAGATACGTCCTGTGGAGAGGGGCGCGTCCTCCGGTCCAAGGCCGCGAGCCCCGACGCGTATCGGATCGCCGACCTTGATGAAGCGCGCGTGCCGCTCAGGCAGCTCCAGACGCAAAAGGTACTCCTTGGCGGCGATGGTGGCGATGCTCTCGCCTGCCAGGACAACGCTCCCTTCGGTGACGGGCACCTTCAGCACGCGGCCGGACGCAGGAGCCAGAACCTGACCCTCGTCGATCTCCGTCTCTACGACGGAGCGTTCGGCGCGCGCGGAACGCAACTCGTTCAACGCCACATCGTATGCCGTCTGCGCCTGTTCGACACGCGCCTGCGAGGTAACGCCTTTTTCCTTGAGCGTCAGGGCGCGCTTTAGCTCGGCATCGCTCGTCTCCAGGCGCGATTGCAGGGCGACCATACGGGCATCGAGGGCCTTGATACGCAGAGCGATCTTCGGATCACCCACGAGTGCCAGTACCTCACCCTGCGTAACCGAGTAGCCCTCATCGACCTTCAGCGAGGCAATCGTACCCGGCGTTCGCACGCGCGCTTCGATCAGATCGCGGCTGCGGACGGTGGCATAGACAGACTTGAGATCGTCCACCTCGCTGGTCTTCACCACAAAGCTTTGGGTCGGTGCGGTAAACTCGGCTGCGCATACGCTGCCGCCAATCGCCGCCACCTGCATGGCGAGAAGTAGCCCCTTCAAACCCTTGGCGGTCATGTCCAATTCCTTCGCGCGTTGCTCCCGATGCCGCATCCAAGGCAACCTGAGAACAATATATTAGACATAGCTAAATTAGCGACGAGGAATATTCAAGTGGGCAGGGAATCGCACGCCGTTGAGCATGCGTACCTACCGGGCACGCCGCGCGCATTGACCGAGATCACTTTCCCGGCAGTGCAGCGGCGCAAACACCAGCGCGCCACCTGCGAGGATGGCGCGCCGGGTTAAGACAGCTACTAAACTCTGCTATCAGGCGGCATTGCGCTGCCAGACCGGGAATGGGTCGTCGAGCCGCGCCCAGGCCTTGGTATCTATTGCGCCGGACTCCGGCATCTCCAGCAGGCACGCATCGAGCTCGGCCTTGATGGCGTCCTTGTCCATCTCCTTGGTGCCGATGAACACCAGCTCCTGGCGCCGGTCGCCCCACTGCTGATGCCAGCCTTGTTGAATGCGTGCGATCAGTCCGTCGTCGTCGGGCCAGTTCTTCTTCGGCACCGCCGCCCACCAGTATCCCATGGCTTCAACGCGCACGAGCGGGCCCGCCTGCGAGAGTTCGCCGACGAATGCCGGACGCGAGGCCAGCCAGAAGAATCCCTTGGCGCGCACGACGCCGAGCCACGACTTGGCGAAGAAGGCGTGCAGCTTTGCCGGCTCGAACGGGCCGCGCGCGCGATAGACAAAGCTGGAGATCCCGTACTCCTCCGTCTCCGGCTGATGTTCCTTGAAGCCGTTCAGCTCCTTGAACCACGTCGGATGCTGGTGCGCCGCGTCGAAGGAGAACAGACCCGTATCGAGGATATCGTCGAGCGGCACCTTGCCGTGATCCGTCTCGATAATGCGCGCATCGGCGTTCAGCGCCCGCACGATGGATCTTGCCAGCTCGATCTCATGCTTCCTGGCGATGTCGGTCTTGTTCAGAATGACGACGTCGGCAAACTCGATCTGCTCCACCAGAAGCCCC
>JBAZYB010000239.1:0-6136 GCA_041659545.1 Hyphomicrobium sp. | reverse complement strand
GCGAGGGTGGCGCGATCGTCTCGGCCATGTTTACAGGACAAAAAGTGGTCGATCGCGAACCCGCTGACGGGCCCGGAGACAGCGCTTAGCCTTATGGCTAGTTCACTTCATCTACCCCAACATACATGTCGCAACTTCATGCGAACGTCAGCACTCCCAGAGGACGTCTGCTGTTAGGCCCGTAGCGTCGGGAGGCTCACTTCGGCTGTCGAAGGTAGAGCGGTCTAGGAGGAACCGGACGAAGGCCTCTTGCGCTACTTCGCCTCGATGTCCGAAAGCTCGGCATCTCGACGGCAGCGACGTCCCAATAGCTGCCATTCGCTGCAGGTGGCCGGCGCCCCCTAGCCGATCGCCGACCAGGTCCGCTCGTAGAGGTGAACCGGCTGTCAGATGTCGATCTTCTCCGCGATCTCGATGGCATCGTCGACTTCGATACCGAGGTGGCGGACGGTACTCTCGATCTCGGAGTGAGCGAGTAGGAGCTGCACTGCACGCAAATTGCCGGTGAGGCGATAGATCACGACCGCTTAATGCGCCGTAACGGGTGAGTGCCGAACTTGGCCGGATCGAGCCCGATACTGGCGACCGCGTCCTGGATGGCTACGATTGGAGCGTCTCCGTACGTCCGTTCTGGCCGAAGATCGAAGCGAAATGGCGCCTGTTCCGTGCTCGCAGGAGGCGCCGATTTCCCCAGTTGGCTAACCTATTTCGGATGGGAATGAGGGATCGGATACTAATGCGGCGGTGACCGGGATGGCTTTATCCTTTGAGCGACGGAAGACCAGTCCGCGATGCTCGTGGGTGGGTGAAGCCCGTCGAAGCGATCCCCTCTTGCCAGCAGGATACTGAGCAGCCTCAACACGCGATCCTAGCCAAGCCCGGAAATTCCCTTCGTCACGGCACGACGTCGAAGGTTTTGGGATCGAACGAGTAGCGGGGCATCTGAATGAAGTTGCCGTCCTCAAGCATAGGCACCTTGTGCACGCGCACGCCACCGACGGAGATCTTGCCGCTCGCCTCATCGAGCCAGAAGTCGATGTCGTAGTATTGGTCCTTGGTGCCGGCACGGCGAAAGTCCGTGCAAGCAAAATAGCGGCCATCTTGCTTGAGCTTGCGAATAGGCTGATGGATGCCGACGAAGTCCATGTCGATCAACTCGCCGGTCTTGTCATCCTTGATCTTATAGACGCCGCCGTTGGCCGCCTTTACCTGCGCCACGTGCTCGTGCAGGGCGCTCATTATCTCCCAGCTGCGCTTCACCTCGCTCTCGCCAGGATGCTCGGACGCCGGTATCCACCACCAGGGCTTGGGCTGCCGCGTGATCTGCACCCACTTGTCGCCTTCCTTTCGCGGCGCCTTATAAACGCGCATATCCACCGTCTCGAGCTTGCCACCGCGCGGCTTCACCCAGAAGTCGATCTGATATTTTTTCAGCGGGTCATCCTTGTCGGCGAAGATTACGTTGGGGAAGAAGCCGTAGCCGTGCAGCGTGCGTGTGAAGTCGATGGCAACGAACTTCAACATCAGGGTCTGCCCGAGCATGGCGTCTTCGATGGGGAACAGCCCGCCATTCTTGCTCGCTGCATCATTGATCTGCGCCTCGAGATACGTCTTGACGTCGTCGGCCGAGTATTTCCCTGTGTCATCGGCTTTGGCGTCGGTGGTGCCAAGTGCGAAGGTCTCGCGCGCTTTCCGGATATTGACGTCGGGATTCTTTAAAAACGTCGTCTTTGAATCCGCGTTGCCGAAGCAGTAGACCTTCCCTTCCGGCGACGTCCAATTCACGGAGCAGTCCGTCTTGATGCGCTTGCCCTCAGCGAGGCCCATGGCGCACGACCCATCGAACTCCGGCGTGGCAGCGGTGGCCGGCGTTGCCAGAACCGTTGCGATCAACAGCAAGAGGGCGGCGGTGCCGCTGAGGAGCATTTTCGATCGCATTTTCAGATGCCTCTTGCTGGGGTGTCGAGCGCGGGGCCGCACTCACGTTCCGTACGGCGAAGCATCGGTGTTCGTTACCACCGCCCCCAGTTGATCCGCCGAAAGAGTAACTCAGACTGGGCATAATTCCTGTACATGATCGGAATAGTTCCTGAACACAGGGCGGCGCGTGCCCCCGGGCTTTTTCAGTCGCGCAGCTTTTGCGGCCAGCAGGAGGCGAACGATTTGGTTCTCACGTACGCTCAGCTTGATCGCTGCAGCTGCACTCTTGCGGCCGGCCTCATCCTGCAACGCGGCCACGAGCTTGCTGGCAAATCCATGCGTGATGAACTTTTCGCCCCGCCCAGTCCCCTGAGGACTTGGAGAGCCACCAGAAGCCCCTCTCTCTGCAAGAAGTAGCATGCGCGTCAGACGAGTGGACGGGTGTCGTCTTCGGGCCCTGACGTGACGCGTACGGAGATCGACATCCCAAGAAATGCGTCACTCATCCCGACGAAACTGCCGGCTACGGGGGTCGCCTGCCGTATGTCGCGCACGACGGCCACAGGGATGAGATTGGCACCGCCGACGCTGCGGTTCGTTGGGTCGAAGGTGATCCAGCCCGCTCCGGGCACATAGATCTCCGCCCAGGCGTGTGTCGTCCCCGCAGCGGTGGACCCTACGAAGTCCTGGTTGGGATTGTAGAGATACCCGGAGACGATCCGCGCGCCGAAACCGAGACTGCGCGCCGCCTCGACGAAGAGAACCGCAAAATCCCGGCACGATCCCCAGCCGCGATCGAGAGTCTGGATGGGCGATTGCGTGCCCTCATTCTCCCGGCTCTGATAGTTGATCCATCCCGTGATACCGGCGCTGAGGTCCTTGAGTAGCGAAAGCGTGTCCGTCTGATTGCCGCGGACGAATGCCCGGGTCCAATTTTGCAGTCGCCCCGTCGGGTCGGCGTACTGCTGGACGGCCAACGAGCCGAGGTCTGTCCACTCGTCGTCGGAATACCGGAATGGATACACGATGGCGGAGGCGGCGATGTCGAATACAGGCCAAGCGGCAGTGTCGAGTTCGATCTCCGCGACGCTGGATATGTCGAGACTGTCGCAAGCGGAATGAAAGGTTGCGGTTGCGACGGTATTGCCGAAAACGTCATACGCCCACCCGAGCGTCGCCGGCGGTGTCACACTCAGCTCACTCGAGAGCAGGCGAAGATCGCGGCTCTCACGCGGGCGAAGCAGCAGCCGATGAGTGCCGAGGCTGACCGGCAAGCGGTAGCGGTAGATCGTGCTGTGTTCGATCCTGAGCCGGATATCAATGCTCCATCATTGTTGGCGCCAGTCTCAGCAGAAGCTCCAAACGGGGTCCTGAGAAAGCAATCACGTTGCCCTCGTACTTACCCTGCGGGGTCGGCCTCCGCGCCAGCTGTTCCTGCGGTTGCTAATGGACAGCAACCAGAGTGGCGCGGAAACACACGCATCTACGCGTTGCTGGCCCGAACGTCTTCAGGTTTGACCGCGATCAACCTCTCGATCGCCTTCACTTTGCGATTCACGAACAAGACATTTGCTTAAGGTGACCGACGATGTGTCGTCTACCGCTTGAGTCCAAACGGTGGGGAATCAGAACACACCCATTGTCAGCAACATCATTTCTTCTGGATGCTTTCGAGATAGTGGTTCACCTCTAGCATACGGACGTGCGACGGCAGAAATCCGGGCTGCCCCTCTTGGGCACGCATGCGCTTTGAGAATAGCGGCATATCGAGCGTGTCATGCCCCGGAATTGGTTTTTCGCCGGCTATGACTTCGAATATGGGCCAGAAAGGAAACACACCACCGTTACGCCGAGCGAACGTCGTCAGATCCTTCGGCGGTATGGCAAGGCGCGCGCCAAGCTCGCCCTTGCCGGTTCCATCCTTCCCATGACAGGCGGCGCAATTCTCCTCGAACTCCATTTTGCCCTCCTCGAGGATCGCGCGGCGGCTTCCTTCCGCAAGGGCCGCAACAGAGTTCCAGCCTGTTAGGGCCAGCGCGACGGAACAAACGAAGCGATGGTATGTCATGTTCAGCCTCATCATCTGTCGATCGAAATTAGCACCGCCCTGCTACCTTTCAGCTGCTTGATCTCTTAAGTCTAGATAGAACTCCGGGGCCACAACAGTCCAGCGGATCGAGGAATACCCCGGTGACCGACGGCGTGAGTCAGAAAGCGCCCGAAGGCGAGATCAAGCTGCAGCGCTCCCTCGGGCTGTGGCTGAGCGTGCTCTACGGCCTCGGCGTAACGATCGGTGCCGGCATTTACGTGCTGATTGCGCCTGCCGTGGGGCGCGCCGGTATGCAAGCGCCGCTCGCCTTCATTCTTGCCGCACTCGTCATGGCGCCATCGGCGGCATCGTTCGCCGAACTCGCTTCGCGCATGCCGATGAGCGCCGGTGAGGCGACCTATGTGCGGGCCGGTTTGAAATCGACATTGCTCGCGCGCCTCGTTGGCCTGCTTGTCATCGCCACCGCGATCATCTCGGCTGCAACGGTGAGCCGCGGGAGCGCAGGGTATATCCAAGTGCTAGTTGGTTTGCCGATTCCGCTCATCGTCGCGCTTGTCGTCTTGAGCCTCGGCGCCCTTACGGCGCGGGGCATCTGGCAGTCCGTGTCGTTCGCTGGGGTCATGACGCTGATCGAGATCAGCGGCCTGCTGCTTATCGTCAGCCTTGGCGCCACATACACGCCGAACCTCTTCGACCGGCTACCGGAAATCTGGAGCGGGCTCGACGGCGCCGCGGCGTGGGTCGGGATTGCCAGTGCCATCCTCCTCGCCTTCTTTGCGTTCACCGGATTCGAAGGGCTCGCCAATATCGCCGAGGAGGTGAAGCAGCCGTCGCGCACGCTGCCGATCGCCATCTTCCTCACACTCGCGCTCGTGACGCTGCTTTACGTGCTGGTCGTGTGGGTTTCGCTGGTCGCCGTGCCGCGCGAGGAGCTCGCACGGACAGCAGCCCCTTTGAGCCTTGTTTACGAGCGCGTCACGGGCGCCTCGCCCGCGGTCATAACCTCGATCGCCATCGCCGCGACCGTCAACGGCATCGTCGTGTTCATGATCATGGGCTCGCGGGTGATCTACGGAATGGCGGCGCAAGGGCTGTTGCCGGCACGGCTCGCGCGTGTCAACGCGCGCACGCGCACCCCGCTCGCCGCGACGGGAATCGTGGTGGCTGCCGTGCTAGTGCTCGCCTTGGCCTTTCCTATCGAGGGGCTGGCCGAAGCAAGCTCACGGATCACGCTCATCGTCTTTGCGTTCGTCAATGCGGCGTTGCTCAAACTTAAGATCGACGGCTTGGCGGCGCCGGACGACGCGTTCGCGGCCCCCGCGTGGGTGCCGGCACTCGGGCTTGCAACGAGCTTGGCCTTATTGGTGAGCGAGATTGTTCTGCGCCTTTGAGGCGCGGGACCGGGCGCTAACCGCTACGGGTCAGTGCCGACTTTGTAGTCGAGTTTGCGAGGGCCGCTCCTCCGGTGAGAGCGGACATCACCTGCGCCGGTACAGCGCGGAATTGCTCGCTGACCGATGTCGGCAATTGGGATCGAGCCCCCGAAGGTGCGCCATCGGCCTCCATGGCAGGAGTGCCGAGTTTGCGGAAGTCGGAGTTCTCGCTGGAGGCCGCTCGTGGGCCTGCATCAGCCGAGTCCGCTCTTCTCTCACAAGCGCCCGAACCGCGCTCGCCCGCGGCGGGATTAGGGGCGAGTAGGCGATTGGAACCGCTTTCGCTGCAAAGAGGCCTAGAAGCGCCAGTCGAAGCGCCCCGTGACGGCGTTATCACTGACGTTTTCGGCAATCTGGCCGGAGTAGGCAAAATCTATGGTTGCGCCGTCGGCAACGGCGACCGACAACCCGGCCGTAATGAGTGCGCTGTCTCGCACGATGGGAACGCCGAACACTTCGAAGCCTATCCCCGCTGTAGCGAAGACAAGCGTCGTGGCCGGGTCCAGGTCGCCGAAGGCGCGCTGCCAAGCGATGGATGCATAGGGAGTTACTCGCATGCCCGCAGTCTGCAGCACAGAAGCGGCCCTTATGCCGAGGGCCGAATAACCGACATCCTCGCTGGTGCCCGTCGAGGATAGCGCGGCGAGGGCGCCATTCTCCGTGAAGTCCCCCATGCCGACGTGGACGTAAGCCACGCGGCCGAACGGCTCAACGGCTGCCATCGGCATGGTCA
>JBAZYB010000238.1:0-6141 GCA_041659545.1 Hyphomicrobium sp. | reverse complement strand
GGTGTGTCAGACGGTGTGCCTCGCACGTTGTGTTGCCGGCTGACGAGAACGAACAACGAGCTAAGCATGTAGTGCCGGAGATGGAGTGCTCTCGGACGGGGGTTCAACTCCCCCCACCTCCACCATTTCAAAGTACAAAGCAGTGCTAAGAAGGCCGGAACCCCCAATAAATACAAGGGTTTCGGCCTTTTTATTGTCCGAAGGGGTCCAACCGGAGGTATTGCAATCCGACGGTAACTAGCGGTAACTGTGACGGTAACTGGCCCCCTGCCAGTCGAGTTACCGTCAACGGAGTTGCCGTCATGCCTCTGACCGATACCGCAATCCGAAACGCCAAGCCCACGGCCAAAGCGCTCAAGCTCACCGACGGCGGCGGCCTGTATCTGCTGCTCAACCCCAACGGCTCCCGCTGGTGGCGGCTTGATTACCGCCACTCAGCCAAGCGCAAGACCATCAGCCTGGGCACCTACCCCGATACCGGCTTGAAGGACGCGCGCGAGAAACGCGACGCCGCGCGCAAGCTGCTGGCCACTGGCATTGATCCGGGCGAGCAACGCAAAGCCGTGAAGGCAGCCGGCGAGGAAAAAGCCGCGAACAGTTTTGAAGTGGTTGCGCGCGAATGGCTTAACAAGCAATTGGCGACGTGGGCGGAGTCACACAGCAGCAAGATTCTGTTGCGGCTCGAAAACGATCTGTTCCCGTGGCTAGGCTCGCGGCCGATTGCCGACGTGACTGCCAAGGAACTACTAACGGCCATCCGACGCATTGAAGAACGCGGCGCGGTTGAATCAGCGCATCGCACTTTGCAGAACTGCGGGCAGGTATTCCGCTACGCCATCGCCACCGGCCGCACCGAACGCAATCCGGCCGCTGACCTGCGCGGCTCGCTGTCGCCAGTCAAGGCAATGCACCGCGCGGCAATTACCGATCCGCAAGCGATTGGCGGGCTACTGCGCGCTTCAGAAGACTACAGCGGCTCGTTCGTAACCAAGTGCGCACTGCGCCTCGCCCCATTGCTATTTGTTCGACCGGGCGAACTTCGCACGATGGAGTGGATCGAACTCGATCTGGACGCCGAGCAATGGAATATCCCGGCTGACAAGATGAAGATGCGCGAGCCGCACCTAGTTCCGTTGTGCTCGCAAGTCCTGGCAATCCTGCGCGAGATTCAACCGCTGACCGGACGCGGGCGCTACGTATTTCCCAGCGCGCGAAGTCCCAAGCGGCCGATGAGCAATAACGCGGTGCTGTCGGCACTGCGCCGCATGGGATACGCCAAGGAAGAAATGAGCGGCCACGGTTTCCGAGCGATGGCACGCACTACCTTGGATGAAGTGCTGCACGTCCGGCCCGACTTTATCGAACACCAGTTAGCCCATGCCGTCCGCGACCCGAACGGCCGCGCCTATAACCGCACCGCTCACTTGCCGGAAAGGAAAGCGATGATGCAGCAATGGGCGGATTATCTGGACACGCTCAAGAAAGGCGGCAACGTGCTGCCGATGAAGCGCAAGGCATCCGGCGCGAGCAAGTAGTCTAACATTTCGCACCTAGCGCGACGGCGCGAACAGCCGGCCACCCTGCCGGCCTGGTGCGGGATTCTTTCAGGGGCGTGGGGTGCGCGATGGATTTCTTGCAATTGCCCGGCGACGAACTAGTGAAGTTGTCGGACGACGATTTGGGGTTATGGCTGGTTACATCCTGGCTCGCATTCCACGCGGACAAAGCTGGAATCGCGCGGTCTGCTATATCCGAAGAATGGGCAACAGCAATTATCACTGCATCGGTAGACATGGACTCCGATTCGGTGGAAAACGCATCACTTGAAAGCATGTTTCGCAAGGCATGCGCGGGTGACCTGCCCGCAGCCGGCCGCATGCTTCGCGCCTACCTGTTCGCCGGCGCGAGGGCGATGGTAGGAGACAAGTACGCTGACATCGGAATCAAGCACACCATGGGTCGCAAGAAGAGCGGCGACAACTCGACGGCCGCTAGGCGGGCAATAGCTGCTGACTGGCAAGCGCGTTGCGTACCGCGAGCACTCGGGCTGTTAGCGGCGGGAAGGTCGCCCTGCGAACTCGCCGGCATCCTAGCGCCACAATTCGCCAAAACACCTACGTCAATACGTACTGCCTTGAAAAAAGCAGGGGTGATAAAACAAAAACGAAAGTGAAATATCTCGCTTTCGTTTCGGTCGCCAGCATTGCTCCTTGCCCATCATCACGCAAGGACACACCGCGATGCGCGAACTACCAACCGTCGGCTACCTCCGCCTTCACGATATTATCGGCAGACCTGCGACAGAGGATAGGCCCGCCATTGCGGCGCTAATCCCGGTCTGTGCTTCGACTTTCTGGGCGGGGGTTAGATCCGGCCGCTACCCACAACCGACCCGCGCCCTAGGTCGGCGAATTACCGCCTGGCGTGTCGAGGACATCCGCGCCTTAATCGAGGCGGCGGCGCCCGAGGCGGCGGCATGATCCGGCCCAGAAAGGCGAAACCCCAAGCTGGCAGGCTCAGGGCTTCGGAAATCACTAAGGCTGATCAAGGCGCTAGCTACCGACAGCGTAACGCTCAATCTGCCGAATCGCTAATGAAGCTGGGCGTTACGCTGGCATTGTTTGGCGTGGAGAGCTTGTCCCTGCTGACGGACGATCCGGGTCCGGGCATTGTCGAGGCTGCCGACTTGCTTGAAGCGGCAGGCGAGCTCTTGCGCGGTGGTGGTGGGCCATGACGGCCCCGACACTCACCGGATGTCGCTGCCAATGCGTCGCGTGCGGCGACTACTTCGGAAACGTTGTCGGCTTTGACCGGCACCGCGTTGGCGATTTCGGCGCTGGCCGCCGATGCCTGACGGCCGGGGAACTGGTTTCTCGCCGATGGATACGCAATGAGCGCGGCTTCTGGCTCAGGCCATCGTCAGGACGCGGCCCGGCAGCCTTACAGGGCCATGACCTCTACCTACCCGCCACCACCCCACCTTGCCGCACCTCACGCCTTGCCAAGGGAACCTAGGGCCATGCGCGGCAAACAGAAGGGGGCGACCAAATGGGCCGAAGTTGACGGCGGGAGCGCGTTCATTATCCCGGTGACGCTTCTGAGGCATCCGAACTTCACGCGGCTATCCGCCAACGCCTGCAAGCTTGTACTTGATCTAGGACGGCAATATTCAGGTTTCAACAACGGCTATTTGTCGGCGGCGGTGTCAATTCTGGAACCGCTAGGCTGGCGCTCTGAGGCGACGATTCGGGAAGCGGTAGCCGAATGCATCCACTACGGGCTGATTCAAAAAACACGGCAAGGCGGTCGGAATCGGTGCAACCTGTTTGCACTCACTTGGTGGAAGGTCCAGGAGAAGGACGGCCGGCCGCTCGACGTGCGAGCAACTTTGCAGGCATCGCACGACTGGAAAGAAACACGACCGGCCTTTGCGAAGCAAACGCGGAAAAAAAATCCTAGGCACCGCAGCGGGTGTCAGCTACCCCCGCAGCCGGTGCTGTCAGAAGCGGATGGCACCGCAGCGGGTGCTTCACTCATTGACTACCCCCGCAGCGGTGGCTGTGACAGTGCATTCGAAAACCCGATTGCCCCCGCAGCGGGCGTCCTATAAATAGTCTTTGCCATACGTACCGATTGAGAACGAAGGCAATCAAATGACTGACGGCTACCTTTCCCGAGATCGCGCCCGTATCAACCAAGTACAACGGCAGCGCCGCGCGCGCAATCCGAGAATCGACTACTACCCGAGCCCGGACGCGCTGATGCTAATTAACGCCAAGCGCGGTCGGTCTTATCCGCTAAATATTGTCAGCGGCGTCCTGGATGCCATAGTGACCGAGTGGGCCGACCTGGCCGGAATAAAGTGGCGCAAAGTAGAAAAGCCCATGAGTTCGGCGAAAAGGCCGGAATTTAGTGATCATTACGCGCGCGCGAATGAGTCCGGTCGTAGTGGCGAGCTGCGATTGGCAGCCGAAGCGCCCGCCGACTTCGGAAGTGAATCCGGAATTAATTCATACATCGCGCAGGCGCACGCGCGCGAACAGGCTTCGGTTGAAGTATTCCTCGCGGCGCGAATGGAAGCACGAAACCGAGCCCTGGCGGAATCGAAAACCTATCAGGCTGAATGCTTGGCGGAATTGAAGGCGACTCAGCGGATCACATGCGGGGCCAAGACGAAAAGCGGGCACCCCTGTCGAGGTAAGAGCCTACCGGGCAAGCGGCGCTGCAAATGGCATGGCGGTTGCTCCACTGGCCCGTCGTCAGCCGACGGCAAGGCGAAGGCGCTGGCGAACCTAAAACAGTTTCGGCCAATGGCTTGAACTCCAACGCCAAAAAAGGCTCGCGGCGACTACGGAATGTTTACAGTGCTCGGGCACGCGCCGTACATGGCTTTCCAAACGAACGCACCGCCAACGGCGTACTTGCAGTTCCATTTTTCCAGTGACGACGTGTAATCGCGCGGCAGGCGCTTCTTTCTTCCGGTAAAGGTGCCGACTGCCTCCGACGGTCCCGGGCTCTGGGCTAGCGCGGGATCAGCGCGCCCGCGCGCTTGCGCCAAGTCCAGCTTTGCTTGTTCCAGCTGGGTCCGCAGCAGTTGAATTTCCAAATCCTTCGCTTCGTCCGACGCGACTTTAGGCGCAGCCGCGTCCGGCTGTATGCTCGGCCCCGGAAAATAGGTAAACGTCGGGCTTGGTGGCACAGGCGTAGAAGTCGGCGGCGGCGCGTAGGACTGCCCGTCCTTGCTTTCCATGTCATCGCGATACCAAGCGGCGTCACCGCCCGCTTGAGCTACATCGCCCAAAAAGCGTGCGCGATTTTCGGGTGTAACTTGACCGCCAAAATACATGCTCGCCAAGTCGGCAAGCCGCTTCTGCCGAGCGCGTTCGCGTCCTTGGTCGAAGCCCTGCTGGACGTCTTGTCCGGCTTGACGAACGACCGAGTAGGCATTGCTGAAAGCATTGGGGTCAACGCGAATAGGAGGAGGCTGCTGTTGCTGCTGAACGTTTGCGGCACACATGCCCCCGGAGAATCTGGCCGCTTGCTGGCACGCGGAAACTGAATAGTAGATGCAGTTGGTAAATCCAACAGTCACTACACAAAACGGCGCATTCGCCGAGACCAACGGCGAAAACAGCAGCAGCGACGCCGCAAATAGCCCTCTCATGACGCCGCCTCTTACTGCGCCAGTCCATCCGGCCCTGAAAGCAGTTATACGCCTCCGTCGAGCGGCTTTTACAGAAGGTCCATCCGATTCGGCATGACGGTAACTTTGACGGTAACTTGTATTTACAGTCTTCAACAATCGGCGCAGTTATAGCCTCATAGCCCCCTATTTGAGTGCCCCCACCCCATTCAAGCGTCAACGCAGCAACAGGAAAGGCCGGAGCCCGCATGGACTCCGGCCTTTTTCTTTTTCGTTGTTCGCGTACGCCACGCCCTCAGCGCCGCGCCAACCGCGGCCACGCCCAGGCCAACGCTATCCATGCCGGCAACAACAACATGCCGTGCCACAGCGCGGTGAGTTGCGGCGTCAGGCTCAGGTCGAACACCGGGGCGTCTTGCAGGGCGGCGTAAGTCGCCACGATCAGCGCCAGTTCGAACGGACGCGACGTGCGGCACAGCGCGCCCAGGCACAGGCCCCAACTGGCGATGGACGCGCAGACGATCAGCGCTGCCAGCGCCGCGCTGGGCGATGTGGCCAACAAGCGCAGCGTGCCCGGCAAGGTCATCACCGTCAGTAACGCGAAGCCCACCGCGAATCGTGCGCCCAGCAAGCGGCGAAGGATCTTCGGCGCTGCGAAGATCAAGCCGCCGGTACCGTGGTCGGATTCGCGCAGGATGCCGCGTGCCAGGATGTCGAGCGGCAATATCCAGGCGAGCAGCATGCCCACGTGCATGCCCTTGCCAGGCGCGAACAATTGCAGCCCGAAGGCGAGCAATGCCCCCAGCCACCACCAGAAGGGGCGCTGCCTGAGCGCCATCTTGAGCTCGGCGACGGCGAGCAGGCCAAGCGGTCCGCGCGCGAACAGATCGAGCAGGCGATCGAGCCAGCGCAGACGGCGGCCGGCCTGGGAACGCGCCGTCGTCGCGGTCGATCCACGCGCGGCCGCCCAGTCAAGAAAGCGTGCAGCCAACAGCACG
>JBAZYB010000237.1:0-6159 GCA_041659545.1 Hyphomicrobium sp. | reverse complement strand
GCAAATCCCCTTTCGTCAGCGTGACGCTGGTCATCTTCCTTGAGCCGCGCGATATCCCCTGGATGTGGGCGATCGGGCGCCTCCGTGGCCGCCACGATACGCTCATTATGCGTGGTGTCTTGCGCCAGGCCCCGGCGATCGAACTGGAAGCGCTCGACCCCGCAAGCTGGTCCGGCCGCGACACTCTCCCCCGTGTGCCGCGGGAGTGGCCGGTACGTCCGGCTGAAGTCCCCGGTGGCGTGGTCGTCCATTATGCGAGCGCCGAGGCGCTCGTCCGGGCCGATGCTCTGCTGGCGCAGGCCCAGCGTGCAGGATTGGCGGTAAAGCGCCTGTCCGTGCGCAAGAGCGAGCCGAACTTCCAGGTCCACGTCTCGCTCCCCGATGGCAGGCAGCCAGCGCGCGACTTCTTTGAAGCCGTGCATGCCCTCGCCGAACGTGTGCTGGCCTGACACCATCGGGTCTGCCTATTCCGCCGGCCCGGCAACGGGCGAGCGCCGGACCCCCGGCCCGGGTGTCGCGTGATAGCGGAGGTAGGCCTTGTAGCCGTCCCAGCCGATCATGATGGCCGCCGCGAACAGGAGCACGGAAACGGCGATCATGGCCCAGGCACCGGCCACGGGCAGTCCCGACATCTTCGGATTTGAGGCGATCGTCACATAGAGATTGCGCGCCGTGACGGCGGTGGCCGCCAGCGTGGTGACGTACATGAAGATCATCGGTAGCAGCGCGTAGGTCGGGTTGCGCTTCTCCGACTTGAGCCACACCGACACCACGAGCAGGCTCAGGGCCGCCATCAACTGGTTGGAGGCGCCGAACATCTGCCAGAGGTAGACCCACGTGCCGGAGAGCACGAGCGCGGCCGTGAGCCCCATCGAGATTACGCTCGACACGTGCATGTTGCGGATCAGCGGCACGGAATCGCCGATCCACTCGGTGAGCGTCACGCGCATGACCCGGAAGACCAGGATGGTCACGGTGAGCACGATCACCACGAAGGTGCCGAACCCAAGCGCGGTGCCGAAGCTCTCGGGGATGAGCCCGAAGGTTCCGGCGTAGATGAGCTTGCCGACTCCCTGTGCGAACCGGCCGCCGCCGCCGCCGACGCCGGCGATGGAGACAGCGGTGAGCGACAGCAGCGCCAGCGTGTTCTCGCCGAACATCCCGCCGGCGCCGACCGGCAGGGCGTCGGTCTCGTATTCGAGTTGACGCGCGGTGCCGATCGAACCGACGAGGGCATGCCAGCCCGAGATGGCGCCGCAAGCAATGGTCACAAAGAGCATCGGCCATAGCGGTTGCCACGCCTTGCCCTCCTGGATCGTGAAGCCGAGGTCTTTAAAGGCGGGCAACGCAAACGCGCCGATGAGATTCCCGGCCATGTCCTTCGTGCCGAGAAGCGGCGCGACGATCATCCCCACCGCGCTCAGGAGGATGGTGATGAACATGACCCAGAAGCCGATGTAGTTCATCGGTTGCGCGAACCGCCAGATCGGCAGATTGGCGCCCAGGTAGCTGAAGGCGAACAGGAACACCATCCACAAGAGGTAGTTCGGCAGCGTCTTGAGCATGCCGGTGGCGGCGTCATAGGACGGCGTGGTCGCGCGCGTACCATCGGCGCGCGGCGCCGGAATTCTTGGATCCGCCATCGTCGGGTCCACGACCGTGAAGAGCGGCTGGCGGCCAGTGATGCTGTCCACCTTGTCGTTCATCCAGGTCACGGAGGCGGCCACCGGCCCTTGCACCAAAGCGCCACGCGCGTCGCGGTGCTGGCCCATCGGGCCGACCGCCATGGCGCCGAGCGTCACGGCGACGACGAGGACCGTGACCGCGGTGATCCCAAACTTCCAGCGGTACATCATCTGGCCGGCGAGCAGTCCCATCAGGCCAAGCACCACGATGCCGAACGGGACGTCCGGACGTGCGGACAAGATGGCCGCCAGAATGCCGATGAACGCGCCGGCCAGCAGCATCAGGTAGAAGAAAATGAAGATGAACAGGATCGTGCGGGTGCGCGGCGCGATCAGCCGGTGCGCGATGGCCGACAGGCTGTTTCCGTCGTTGCGCACTGCAACCATGATGGCCGAATAGTCGCTCACCCAGCCGATGAAGCTGACGCCGACGATCAGCCAGGCCAGCGAGGGCGCCCATCCCCAGAGATTGGCGGCGGTGATCGGTCCGACGATGGGCCCGGCGGCCGCGATCGCCTTGAAGTGGTAGCCGAAGAGAACGTTCCGGCTGGTCGGCATGAAGTCGACGCCGTCCATATACATCCGCGCCGGCGTCGCCCGCTTGGCGTCGGATTCGATGACGCTGCGGTCGATCCATCTGGCGTAAAAATTATAGGCCAAATAAATGGTCACCACGCTGATGACGACGATCCAGAAGCTGTTCATGACGTGCTCCTTCCTCGATCGATTGGCCGTGGTGTGGGTTAGGATCTGCTCGCTTGCGAACTCCTCGTGCACGGACCGCTGGCGCGCCCTGATGTGCACATGCTTCGAAATGCCGAAAGATAGAATGTTACAAGTATTGCCCTCGAAGCGCGAGGCGTATTGATCTGCGTCAAAGGGCCGAGCGTGCGCCTTCGCATTTTGGCTTCAGCAGCGTCAGCGTTGGGCGTTGTCGCTCCCGCATTGCAGCAAAAGCGTTCAAGTCCCTCTAGCAGCCAGCCGGCGCAGGCCGCTATTTGACCTAGACAAGTCGTGGAATGTGACTGGCGATCATTTGTACTGTCAGCGGCCCACGCGCACAGTAATCCCCGCAAGACTTATGGGCGACCAGTTATGATCATCGGCGCGCCCAAGGAGATCAAACCCAACGAATATCGCGTCGGGCTCATACCTGAAACCATCGGGATGTTGACCGCTCGCGGGCATCAAGTTGCGGTCGAGACCAAGGCGGGCGATGGCGCCGGCATTCAGGATTAGGATTTCGCGGCCGCTGGCGCCCGTGTCGTACTCAACGCGGATCACATCTATTCGCATGCCGACTTGATTGTGAAGGTGAAGGAGCCGCTTGCCGGGGAACGGAAGAAACTGCGGCCCGGACAGACAGTTTTCACCTACCTGCACCTCGCGCCGGATCCCGAGCAGGCGCGCGATCTGATGGCATCCGGGGCAACAGCCATCGCTTATGAGACAGTGACGGATAGGGGCGGCCATCTGCCATTGCTCGTCCCGATGTCCAACGTGGCCGGCCGTAGCACTGTGTGAATCCGCTGACGTTGTGATTGGCGCGGCGCTTGTGGCCGGTGCGACCGCACCCAAACTGATTTCGGCGCAAACCGTGCGGCGGATGAAGCCTGGGGCCGTCATCTTCGACGTCGCCATCGACCAGGGCGGCTGTGCCGAGACGTCACATCCGACGACGCACTCCCAGCCGACGTTCTCGGTCGACCGGGTCGTGCACTACTGTGTTACGAACATGCCGGGCGCGGTGCTGCGGACGTCGACGTTTGCGCTCAACCATGCCACGCGCCCGTTCGTCCTGGCGCTGGCGGACAAAGGCGCTCGGGGGCGCTCGTCGAGGACGAGCACCTACGTAATGGTCTCAATGTGTCCCGCGGCAAAATCACCTGCCGCGCGGTGGCCGAGGCCTTGCTACGAGAGTACACGCCCGCGTCGGATGCGCTCGACATGGCCGAGCTGGCCGCTCGGCCCTGATCGGCGTTATCGTGGCGCGCTCTTGCGGCGCGTTCGCACCGCCGCCTGCGCCTTCTTGATGTTGGACAGCTGCGCGCGCCGCATGGCGGGGGTCGGCTTTTCCTCTTCCGGAATGTCGCGGCGCGGCTTGGCGCGGAAGCGGTCGCCGTCGACCTGGACCGGCGCCGAGCCGAGGCTCGTGAACAGCTTCTCCGCCTCGGCACTGTCCGGCACCAGCCGGCCGTCCTCGACATGGGCGTGGGTCTTCTCGATCAGCCATTTCGCCGTATCCCAGGAGCCGGACGCGCGCTGGCCCGCGACGCGCTCGACGCTGCCCTTGCCTCCCACGTCCTGAACGCGGAATGCGACGAATTGCGACGAGGGCCGCAGCTCGACGTGAAAAAAGCGGCCGCCGCCGCGGCTCCCGGGTTTGGCGCGTTTCGGCGGGGAGGAGATGCGTTTCATGGCCATGCTCCTGGATTGCACAAAACCTTGCGTGGCCGGCGGCCGCGGTCTTTGACCAGCATCAATAAAATGGCCGCGGCGACGCTTAGAGTTTGAGTGGTTCGGCTCGCCGTCACCAGCGAGGACCCCATGCACAAGCACATCTTGATGCCCACCGATGGCTCGGAACTGTCGCAAAATGCGGTCGACTATGGAATGGCGTTGGCCAAATCGGTCAAGGCCAAGGTTACTGTGCTGACTGTATCCACCCCGTTTCGCGCCTTCGTGGTCGAGCCCGGCCTGGTGACGGATACGCTCGACCAATATCAGGAGCGGACGGCAGCGCTTGCCAAACAGTACCTAGATGCGGCGACGGCGTCGGCCGCCGCTCTCGGCGTGACATGCGAAACGCTGCATGTCGTTCATGATGAGCCCTACCGGGCCATTATCGATACCGCAGCGCGGAATGCGTGCGATCTGATCGTGATGGCGTCGCACGGGCGGCGCGGCGTCGTTGCGATCATGCTCGGCAGTGAAACCGTGAAGGTTTTGACCCACAGCACGATCCCTGTGCTCGTGTTTCGCGCGCCGCATTACAATCCGCTGAGTGTGTCGTCGTAACCGGACCGCGTTTAAGAAACGCGACAGGAGAGGGAAATGGAAACCGCAACATTCCGGAAGTGGCTGGTCGACAACGGATGCCGCATCGATACGGACGAGCACCCGCGCGGGCACGAAGGTCACGGTGAGGTGTCGGTGCATCGCGAGGGGCGGACGACCCGCATTCCCCTGGGTGCCACGCATCATGCGCTCGATCCGCGCGTCGTGAGCCGCGCCTGCGCCGATCTCGGGCTCGATGCGTCCCAACTGCCGGGGCCCAAAAGCCGCGTTTAGGAGCCGAAGGCGCTATGACCAGTCCAGGACACGAGAGAGCGCAGCATCTCATCGAGGGTGAAGCCTATCGCCGGATCATGGCCGGGGAGGCGCCGGCGACCTTGGACGAATTCGCCCAGCAGTTGGCGGATTGGCTGAAAGAGACCTTTCCGGACGCGTCAGCCATTGCGCTCAGCGTGATCGAAGATCTGATCCGGGAAACTTGGCATCGGCGTCATGACATGATTCATGGTGGCGGGCTTTGAGCCCGCGCCACGCGCGGCGCCCGCTCACGCGATCAATTTGGCTTCGTAAAGCGCCTTCATCATATGATCGTGCAGGTCTGCGTCCTCGAGGATCGCGGCCGTCACGGTTTGATCGCCGAGGTTCGACGCCTCGACAAGGCCATGGTGCCACTTGTTGGCGGCGAGATCGCCCTGGCCGATCCGCATGAGTGTGTGCAGTTCGCTGCGGGCTTCCTGAGACAAGGTTGTCACGGCTTGTTGCAGTGCGGCGGTCTGCGGGCTCGCCGCCGGCAGTGGATCGAGTCCCAACTCGGCCGTGGGGTTGTGCTCGCCGCGCGCGGCCTTCACGTCGGCCAGGTTGCCTTCAGGCACCTTCCCGAGCAGCAAGTCGCGTTGCGCGCGCGCCGTCTTGGCAAGAAGTGCGATGAAGCGCGCTTGGTCGACATTCAGGTCCTTGAGCATGGCAGGCCTCGTACCGATCCAGCACTGAACATTAAAATCATGCGGGCCTGCACTCCAGCTCACATTGACATGCCTCAATCGGGCGGAGGGCTGCCGATCCGGAGCGAGAGGCTGCCACGGGCGGTCGGCACGACGCGCGTGCCGAATTTGCCGCTCTCGCGATCGAGGGTCTGGTGCAGCCACGCGATGTCCGGTTGCGGCGGGTGGACCAGCCGGAATTGCCTGACCTGAAGCGGGATCATGTCGAGGCCGAGCAGAGCGCCGTTGGTAGTATCGATGTCGGCGAAGTACATCACAGCCAGATCGCCGCGATAGTGCTCGTAACCGAGGATGCCTTCGTAGTCGTTCAGGAAATCGCCGCAGCCGTAGAGGATGAGGCGATCGCGGTAGACCTCGATCGCCTTGGCATGGTGCGACGAGTGGCCGTGAACGATCGACACGCCGGCGCGGTCGATCAGCGCATGGGCAAAGCGCCGTTGCTCGTCGAGTATAGCGTA
>JBAZYB010000236.1:0-6236 GCA_041659545.1 Hyphomicrobium sp. | reverse complement strand
GCAACCGCAGTATGCCTCAATGCCGCATCTTCCGACAACGGTTGACTGCCGCCGCGGGGGTTAGTTGTGCGCTATCATGGCGGAGCTGGGCGCTGCCCGCGCAAGCGCCGCCCGCGCACTTTGCGCGTCAGTCGCGATCCGGGTCTGATCCTTTCGCCGCGGAAATCAGCTCGTGCGAGGCAAGCCACGTATTGATGGCGGCGCAGCGCAACCATGACGACGGGCCTAAGGTGTGCAAATTCCAAAGGAATGACCGATACCGGCAATACATGCCCGCTCCATCCAAAAAGGGGCCAATCTAAATATCCACAACCTTATAAGCATGGCGGCTCGAACAGCAACCTAAAGTTGTGTTGTCGCCGTTGTCGCGAGCCAGGGCCGCTTAGACTGTGCTTTCAGGCCGCCCGACGAGTTCCAGGCAGCGGCAGAAGCCGGTTAGGTCCGAGAGCATGCGCCCTGCCTCCACCTCCTGTGCCACGAATTCACCCCCCGCATCGAGAATCGCCACGGCGATCATCAGGTTTTCGGCTAGGCCGAAGTCCTCGATGTCCGCCGCGCTGCTTTCCGCATCCCAGACGCCGCTGGCGGCCTCCAAGGCCGCACGCACGCGCGCTGCGTAGTCCGCGGTCGTGTTCGAATAGCCGAGCACCCGCCTGCCCAGCGCCTGCATGAAGCCAATCTCGAATGCCGTGCCGACGTCCATGCTGACGCTGCGAAAGGGTGTGCAGTTGGCGATGATCAGATCACACGAGCGCATTAGCGCTTCGTTGCCGTGGCTGATGCGGCGCGCGATTTCTTGGGGTGACAAGTGGGCCGTGTCGGCCAGCGCATTATCAAGCGGGAAGACGCCTTCGAAGCCGTGTTCGCCGCACAGCCGCTTTTTCTCTGCGCCTTGCTCCACCGCGTTGGGAAAGAACACCTCCGGCCCAGCCAGGTAGATGCGCAGCGTTGAGTTCCCACCCAATTCGACGCTTCCCATAACGCTTGCAGCCCCCCGCAAACGAAAACCCCCGGACTTTGCCGGGGGCCTTGATCATCAGTTATCGAGGAAGCTCCGTAGCTTCCGCGAACGCGATGGGTGCTTCAGCTTGCGCAGCGCCTTCGCCTCGATCTGCCGGATGCGCTCGCGCGTCACCGAGAACTGCTGGCCGACTTCCTCCAGCGTGTGGTCGGTATTCATGCCGATGCCGAAGCGCATGCGCAAAACGCGCTCCTCGCGCGGCGTGAGCGAAGCCAACACGCGCGTTGTCGTCTCGCGCAGGTTGGACTGGATGGCCGCATCGATCGGCAGCACCGCGTTGCGGTCCTCGATGAAGTCACCGAGGTGCGAATCTTCTTCGTCGCCAATCGGCGTTTCGAGCGAGATCGGCTCTTTGGCGATCTTGAGAACCTTGCGTACCTTCTCCAGTGGCATGGCGAGCTTTTCAGCCAGCTCTTCCGGCGTCGGCTCGCGGCCGATTTCGTGCAGCATCTGCCGGCTCGTGCGCACGATCTTGTTGATCGTCTCGATCATGTGCACGGGGATACGGATGGTGCGCGCCTGATCGGCGATCGAGCGGGTGATTGCCTGCCGGATCCACCACGTAGCGTAGGTCGAGAACTTGTAGCCGCGGCGGTATTCGAACTTATCGACGGCCTTCATCAGGCCGATGTTGCCTTCCTGGATGAGGTCGAGGAACTGCAGGCCGCGGTTGGTGTACTTCTTGGCGATGGAGATAACGAGCCGAAGGTTCGCTTCGACCATCTCCTTCTTCGCCTGCCGGGCCTCGCGCTCGCCCTTCTGCACCGCCTTCACGATGCGGCGGTACTCCGGAATCTCAAGACCCGTCTCGGAGGCCAGCGTGTGGATGTCGCCGCGCAGCTTCTCGATGCGCTGCTTCTCGTTCTTGACGAAGGTCTGCCACTTGCGGCCAAGGCCGCTCACGCGGTCGAGCCAGGTCTGATCGATCTCGTTGCCGAAGTATTCGTCGATGAACGCCTGACGCGGCACGCCGCAGCTTTCCGCAAGACGCATCAGCTGACCCTCGAGGCCAACGAGCTTCTTGTTGATGCCGTACAGCTGCTCAACGAGGCTTTCGATACGATTGTTATTCAACGACAGGCTTTTGACGTCGACGATGATCTCTTCGCGGTGCTTGTCGTAGGCCTTCTGCTCCTTCTTGGAGCCTTGCTCGCCGGCGACTTGCTGCTCGAGCTTCTTGTCCTGCTGCTTGCGCAACTTCTTGTAGGTTGCCGCGATGCGGTCGAACGTTTCCAGCACCTTCGGCTTCAACTCGGCTTCCATGGCCGCGAGCGAAAGTGCGTTCTCGTAGTCTTCCTCGTCGTCGATCTCGCCTTCGGGCTGAGTCTCGGCCGCTTCGCCTTCGGCGGCCTCGCCCTCGCCCAGCGCTGGCGGAGGCTGCTTAGCCTCTGGCCCCTCGTAGGTGGCCTCCAGATCGATGATGTCGCGGAGTAGGATCTTTCCTTCGTTCAGCTCATCGCGCCAGATGATGATGGCCTGGAAGGTGAGGGGGCTTTCGCACAGTCCGGCGATCATGGCCTCGCGGCCAGCCTCGATGCGCTTGGCAATGGCAATTTCGCCCTCGCGCGACAGCAGCTCCACCGAGCCCATCTCGCGCAGGTACATGCGCACCGGATCGTCGGTACGCTCGGTCGGCTCGGAGCGGGTGCTGGTCGTTGCAACCGCCGACTGGGTCGTCAGCGCGCGGCCACCGCCACCTTCCTCTTCATCAGGCTCATCGGCGCCGGCCGCTTCCTGGCCTTCCTCGCCCTCTTCGGTGTCGACGACGTTGATGCCCATGTCGGACAGCATGGCCATCGTGTCTTCGATCTGCTCGGAGGAGACCTCCTCCGACGGCAGCACCGAATTCAGCTCGTCATAGGTGACGTAGCCGCGGGCCTTGGCGGTCTTCAAAAGCTTCTTTACGGCCTGATCGGATAGATCGAGGAGTGGGCTGTCGCGCTCCGGGGCATCCCCACCCTGCTTGTCCTGGTCCTCGTTCTTCGCTGCCGGCGCAACTTTGGCGCGACCGGTGGAGGCTTTCGATTTCAGGGCCTGTGCTTTCAAGGGCTCGTATCCCGCTGTATCTGCGCCGAGTGAGGCGCGGCGACATGTTGTCGCAGTTCCTAGTGGCTGAGGTGAAATGCCTGGCTCATGACGGCCAAAAGGCATCCCACCCGTTTAGTCCCCAAATACCCACCGCGCCGCACGCGCGGCTCACAAGACGATCGCCGACCCAACACGCTCGCAAGGTTTGCGCCAAACGTTCATTCTGCGGATACGGGCTCACTTGCCCGGGCAAGCAGGCCCTGGATCTCGCAGATGCGCGCAAGCGCGTCCTCGGAGCCGTCCCGGTGATAAGCCTGGACGGCTGCTTCGAGCGACTTCTGCAAGCCGACCTGCCTCTCATGCAGCGCGAGGGCGTGGCGCCAGCCAACTTCCACCTCGGCCTGCAGGGCATCTGGCTCTGCGAAACGATCGCTTCTATGCGTAACAGAACGCTCCACAAGGTTCACCACCTTGTCGAGGCCCACCGTGCTCAATTGGGAGCGCAGGCGCGCGCTGTCAAGCTCATTTTCCACAGCTTGGTTGGCCAGGATGGCATCGCGCAGCCGCGCGACGGGCGCTGAGGCAAAAGATACAGCGGCGATCACCTCTGAATACTCGTCGATTAGCCATGGGTGATTGAGCAGCGTTTTCATCAGCAACGCCTCTCGCGGGGGGATCAATTCGGACCGCGCAGCCAACTCCGGACTGGCGTTCTGTCGGCGTGCTACGGGGTTCATCGCGCTGGGACCGAGACGGGCGCGTTCGCGCAATCGCCAATCGGGCGCGATGTTATTGCGCCGCGCCGGGCCACCCGTGTTTCTGCGCGGGCCCTGGCCACGCGCGATCTCCCGCACGACTGTGCGATTGAGGGCCCATAGCGTCTCACGTAGCTCTCGTTCGTACTGTGATTTGACCGACGCATCCCCGATCTTGCCGACCATCCCCAGCAGCCGTGCCTCGAAGGCGGCGCGTTGTTCGGGCGTCGACAGATCCTGTTCCTGCGACTCGCGCTCCCACAGCACGTCGAACAGCGCCTGCGTCTTGTTGAGTTCATCAGCCAGGGCCTGAGGGCCGTTTTGTCGGATGAGGTCGTCGGGATCGAGCCCTCCGGGAAGGAAGGCAAACCGCAGGCTGAACCCGGGCTTCAGCAGCGGCAAAACGGTATCGACAGCGCGAAACGCTGCCTTGCGCCCGGCCGCATCGCCATCGAAGCAAAGGATCGGCTCGTCGGCCATACGCCAGAGCAGCTTTATTTGTTCCTCGGTCAGCGCCGTTCCGAGAGGAGCCACCGCCTCTCCGAACCCAGCCGCCGTCAGGGCAATGACGTCCATGTAGCCCTCGACGGCCACGACGCGGCTCTTGTCATGCGCCGGCCCACGCGCCCGGTGGGCGTTGAACAGTATCTGTCCCTTGTGGAAGAGCGGCGTCTCCGGCGAGTTCAGGTACTTCGCCGGCGCGTTGGAGTCCAAGGCACGCCCACCGAAGGCAATGATGCGCCCGCGCAAATCGGCGATGGGGAATGTGACGCGGTGGCGGAAGCGATCATAGGCAACCGGGATGTCATCCCCGCCAATGAGCATGCCCGAGGCGATCATCTCCTCGACCTTGAATCCCGCCGCCGCCAAGTGATTGCGTAGTGCCGAGCGGTCGTTGGGGGCATAGCCCAGGCGAAATGCAGCGATCGTCTCGCGTGTGAGACCGCGCTTTTCAAGGTAGCGGCGCGCTTCGGCTCCCGGGCCGCTGGTCAGCGCCGCCTCGAAGAATGCCGCCGACATCTCGACGATCCGGTACAGTCGCTCGCGCTCGTCCTCGCGCGCTTCGTCGCGCTGCGACAGCTTCGGCATCGGCACGCCGGCCTCGGCCGCCAGCCGCTCGACGGTTTCGGGGAAATCCAGCCCCTCCGTCTTCATCACGAACGAAAAGATGTCGCCGTGCTCGCCGGTGGCGAAGCAGTGATAGAAGCCCTTCTGGTCGTTGACCGTGAAGGACGGCGTCTTCTCCATCTTGAACGGAGATAAGCCCTTGTATTCGCGCCCAGCGCGTTTCAGCGACACCTTCCGGCCCACGACGTGGCTGACGCTCAGCCGCGCGCGAATTTCATCCAGAAAGTTGGGCGGGTAGCGCATCTGGCTCCGGTCGTCCGAAAGCCGTCGGCAATTTCCGACGCTGCCATGTCATGCAGTGATTCGCCCCCGCTCCGGCGTGGCGCAAGTGTCCTGTCCTCGTCATCAACAGGCCCCGGTCTGACCCGTGCCGGCGAAAGGGCGGCTCCGGCCTATTTCAATAGGTCTTTCGTCAGCGCGCTCGCCTTGCCGAAGTCCATCTGGCCGGCGTACTTGGCCTTCAGAGCCGCCATTACCTTGCCCATCTCTTTGGGGCCGGCCGCACCGGTTTCCTTGATGATGGCAACGATCGCCGCCTTGGCCTCGTCCTCGCTCATCTGCTGGGGCAGGTAGGCTTCGATGACGGCGATCTCTGCCTGTTCCTTGTCAGCCAGCTCCGGACGGCCGCCGGCGTTGAACTGCTCAATCGAGTCGCGGCGCTGTTTGACCATCTTCGCCAGGACCGAAAGGATGTCGGTGTCGGAGATCTTGTCCTTGCCGGACGGTCGCGCTTCGATATCGGCCGATTTGATAGCCGCATTGATGAGGCGCAGCGTCCCGACGCGCTCCTTCTCGCCGGCCTTCATCGCCGTCTTGAGGTCGCCGTTGATTTTCTCGCGCATTCTGGCCTCCATATTTGATGGCGTTTTAGGCATCCAGCGCCAACCGTGCAAGGCGCATCGCCTTTGGATGGGCCGCCATCCCTGCCTCATCTGGGAAGTCCCCCCGCGCACGGTAAGTTCTGCATGGTGTTGACCAGGGGAGGCGCTTCCCATAGTTTCCGCCCGCATTCAGCCCCAATGCCACGCGTCCGCACGGCGTCCTATCGCGCCCGCTGCGCAGCCCCCACGCGCGAACGCCGGAGCCGCCATTGTCGACCGTGTCCACTGATCCACTCTCGCCCTGGACCGATGCGCCATCGACCGCCCGGCTCGTGTTGGCGGATGGTACAGTCATTGCCGGAACCGGCCTCGGCGCCACAGGGTCGGCCGTCGGAGAGGTTTGCTTCAACACTGCAATGACCGGCTACCAGGAGATCCTCACCGATCCCTCCTACGCCGTCCAGATCATCACCTTCACGTTCC
>JBAZYB010000235.1:0-6250 GCA_041659545.1 Hyphomicrobium sp. | reverse complement strand
TTAACGGGTCGTGGCGGCGGCCGGGGATGACGGATGAAGCGTTGGCGAGACGAAAGGGTGAGGCATGAGTGAACGAATCGACCACGCTGCCGCAGCAGTGGAGATGCTGAAAGACGCTCAGGCGGCGCAGGACTTGAGCCTGGTTGGGATTATTGCTCAGGGCGCGCAGGTTCACGCAACTCTCGCGCTTGTCGAACAGCAGCGCATCTCCAACCTGCTGCGAGTGCATGAAGCGACAGCGACCGAACTGTCGGCAGAACTTTGGAACACCGAGATCAAGGAGGCGTTGGGGTTATGACTGAGGTTCTGTTCACCGGCAACGCACCCGACTACGCACACCAAGGAGACGCAGGCGCTGACCTTGTAGCCGATAGTGACTACATCGTCGGGTACGGGCAGGTCACACAAGTGCACACCGGCACCTATTTGGCGATGCCTGACCGCATTTATGGGGAAGTCGTCCCAAGGTCAGGGTGGGGTACCAAATACGGTTTGGCGCTCGCGAACACGGTCGGCATTATCGACCCGAACTATCGTGGCGAGATCCTTTTGCAGCTCACCCTCAACCGGCCCGGCACGCTATCGATCCGCAAGGGGGACAGGGTGGCGCAGATCATTTTCAAACCGTTCATGCGGGCACAGTTTCATCGGGTGCAACATTTGCCTGACAGTGTGCGCGGTACTGATGGTTTCGGATCGACCGGGGTGTAATTCCCGGTCGATTTTCTTTTCGGGGGTGGGCGTGATGCCTGCCCCCATGACGTTAGGAGGGTGCCGTGCAGCTCGCATTCGATCTATTCGAGCCGGTAGTCGCACCGCCAGATGTGCAGGTCACGTGCCGGTACTGCGGGGAGGCATCACCAAACAGGTACGTGCACGAAATCAACCATTCTTGGATGCCGCAATACGGGATGTGCTGCAAAGCGTGGATGTTCACCAACCATGTCGTTTCGTGCGAACGCGCTATCGAGAGTGGCGCTGATCGGTCGAACTGTTACTGGGAGAACTGCCCAGATCATCGGTGGGGTGAGTTCGTGAAGCGGCTCCCCGTGGCGTGTGTGCGGGGCGAGTTGGAAACGAAACGGGCATGGCTTGAACGGGTTTGGGGTGCCTGATATGTGGCGTTGCCCTGTATGCCCGGTGATCGTCCTTGACCTGTCACAGATCGGGGCGCATGTGTGGTCGCATTCTGACCCGGTACAGGTCGCGGCACGGGACGAATTGTTGGTGGAGGCGCGGGCAAGGTTGGCCGCGCACGACGAAAGGAAACGTGATGAAAGTAACCGATCTTGAGAAGTTCGCCTACGAAGACGTGTGGCGACCCTACTGGCCTGCGCACCCTGACGCTGGGCCCCGCGACTTCGTGAGTGGGATGCCGGAAACATATGAACGGCGTTTCGGTCGCGGCGGGTTGAAGCACACACTCATGCAGACGCTCACGCTACTTGAAGAGAACAGGGAATACCGGCATCTGGTGGTCGGCAGGTTGGCGGCTATCGGCGTTCAATTCCCCGACTACGTGAAGCATCCGCTAGTGGACGCGATCAAGATATGGATTCGCGAGTTCGAAGCCGAAGACCGGAAGGAAAAAGAATGACGAACACTGAACTGATCGCGGGGGCGCGGAAGTTCCTGGCAACCCCGAACTTCGGCAAGGCCATGGCGCGGGAACTCGACAATGCGATGATCTACATTCGGGAACTCGCTGACATTGCGGAAGCTGCTGAGGCGCGGGTCAAAGGGTTTGAGGCTAATTTCCCGTGCGACGGTGGATGCAACTACGACAGCGGGCCGGAAGAAAGCTGCTCGCTGCACGGTCGAAATCCCGCCGATCTTTGGGGCATTATCGCGAACATTTCTGCCGAGCGTTACGAGGCCGAGGTGCGCATCGCTGAACTCGAAGCTGGCGAATGGGAGTACAGCTGGGAAGGCGAAGATCAAGCATCCTCATGGTCGCTTGCGCAAGTGTTTCAGCGCATGGAAGATGCGCAGAGATTCGGTGAGTCCACAGGGGGCAGTTGGGTGAAGCGCGACGGCGGGCAGATGGTTCGGCGACACGTGGGCCCGTGGGTGCCGGTAGAGAGTGAGGGTGAGTGATATGAGCGAGTACGGAAAATGCGAACGCTGCGAAGAGCCCATCGAGCCTGTCAGCCTGTCAAAGCTGCCGCTCATTGGACGCTTTGTCGGCACCGTCGAGGTGACCAAGCGCACTGTTCACCTGCAAAGCATTCGCCAGCGATTGAGCATCATGGGCGCTTACGAGCGTCCCAAGTTCACCCGAACGGATGTGACACTGTGTGACCAGTGTTGGGGCGCGTTTCTGTCCTGGGTTGTCGAGCCAGGGCAAGAGCGAGCAAAGATCGCAGCAGAGAATCGCCGCGAGAACCAACACCTTGTAGAGGTTGCTGAGCGACGGCGCGACGAGCAGGTGCGGAAATACATGGAGGAGGTAGACCGATGACTAATCAAACACCAGAGAGCGTGATCGCGGAAGTGATCGAGTACTACGCGGATACTATCGGCTCCCACTGGGACTGGTGCTACATGGAGCATACGGCGTGCCTGGCGGTGAAACTGCGGGACATGCTGCGGGAGCCTGGCGGGCCTGATGCCGCGACCGCTGCGATAGAGCGCGTGACTGCTGAACGAGACGCTGCAATGGCAAGGATCGCGAAAGCGTGGGAACTGCACGAACCGTTCATCTGGTCATTCGGGTATGGGCCGGTGCAGTCGTGCAAGTGGTGTGCGGATCATGGTGTGTCGCAAGAGGTGGCGAGCTGGCCGTGCCCGACTATCCAGGCGTTAGAGGATGTTTCCAACGATCAAAACCTGATAAATCCGCATAATCATGCGGAAGTTTGGTAGAATGAGAGCGGCCCCAAACCAGGTGCGGAAACACCTGCCGGGGCCTGACCCTCAACCAAGTACTAGTTGATTGGAGGGCTACCGTGAATGGTACCCGAAAATGTTCCGTCGATGATTGCGACACCAAGCATAAGGCGCGTGGGCTTTGTAACACCCACTACGCCCGGCTCATTTCATCCGAAAGTAAGCGCCCAGGATTTCAGAAAACCGGCGTTGACACGTGGAAACGCGCATCTAAGCCACTTGAGGAACGCCTGCAAGAGCGAATGACCGTGACCAGCGATGGATGTTGGGAATGGACCGGCGCAGTGACCGAACACGGCTACGGGCGAATGAGCTGGGGTAACCACGTAGAGCGCACCCACCGCCTAGCTGCGCACCTGTGGCTCGGGTTTGATCTAAACCCAAAGGTTGTCGTGAGGCACAGGTGCGATAACCCGCCGTGCCTCAACCCGGAGCATTTAGAAACCGGAACTCAACTCAACAACGTGCAAGACATGGTGAGCCGGGGCCGAGCGAATGGAGGTCCAGCGTTCCAAAGCGAATGCAAGTCTGGGCACCCGTTTACCGATGCGAACGTGAAGCTTGACAAGAAAGGGCAGCGACGGTGTAGAGAATGCGCCAACGAGACAGCGCGCAAGTATCGGAGTCGCCGCACAGAGCGGGAAGGTGCGTACTGGCGAAACCACCCATCGCGCACCAATTCCACAACCGACCAGAAAGCAAAGGAGCGTAGCGATGACTACTGACGACCGAACGAACGAGCCGAATAAATATGCTGGGTTTCTGGCGAGGCAGAATCACCAGCGCGACTCTCATCTTGGGCTCGGAGTGAAGTGCCTGTGCGGGAGGCTATTTGATCTCGACGCTGACCATGCGTTGCACCAGGTGGAGGAGATCATGCGTGCAGCTCTCGAAGCCGCTGCGGGTGTCGCACCACAAGCGGAGAGCGCACCCACCTCGAAGTACATCAGCCCGCACTTGCCGAGCATGATCCGCAATCTATGGAAGAGCGACCCCAGTGAGAACAGCGTCCGAACTGCGCTCAAACTCGCTGGCGACCTGATCCAAGAACTGATCGACCTACGCGCCGCCTCGGTGCAGCCGTTGAGCACCGTGGACGAGGCCGCGCTGGCGAGAGTTGTGCGCTCAGCACTTCCATATGACGTAGAAGTAGCACCGTTCAGGAAGTCCAAGACCGAACTCCACTTCCGCACGGTAGCGGATGGAGATTTGCACGTAGAGCGGATCACCCGAGCCGTTGCCGAGTACCTGACAGGGGGAATGAAATGAGCGAGTATGTGCCCCATGTTCCAGTGAGTACATACGTGCCCACTACTGACGAGGTTGAGACGGCGTTTCACGAGTTCGCTAGCTGGCTTGAAACAAAGTATCCGGGCGAGTATGAGAGCGCACCGGAGTTTGCTGATTGGCGAGAGGCGATGCACGGTTTCCGTAGATGGAAGGCCGCGCTGATCCGTGAAGCGAAAGCGGAAGCGTGGGATGCGGGTGTGGCTACTGCGTTGAATTATGCGAAGCGGCAGCCTGATGGCATAACCCTCAAGTTAGAAATGTTCGACGGGGACGGCTGGCCGAACCCATACCGCGAAGGGAGCGAGACATGATTGACATTGACGAAACCGAGAAGCAGGTGAAACTCCTACAGTCCAAGAGCTTCATTCGGATGCAGTTGGATTTGCCGGAAGTTCTCGAACTGATCGAACGAGTGAGGCGAGCAGAGAATGCGCGGGATGGTTGGGCCTCGAATGCTATGGAGTACGCGAACGCGATCACGGGTGCTGAGGTCTTGCTAGCCCGTATCGCTGAGGTCGCGAAGCTGCACCAGCCTGAGTCGTTCCACGACGAGCCGATCGAGAGCTTCTGCAAGACGTGTCAGCGCACCTCGGGAGTCTGGCCGTGTGGAACAGCAATCGCTTTGGGTCTGAACGAAGGAGAGAACACCGATGTCTAACGATCTACAGCAAGCGCGCGTGACTGCTGCGGCGAAAGCGATGTGGGGCAGCGACCTCGAAAAATCAAAAGAGTTCTACCTGGAGCGCCCATCTATGTGGGCAAAAGAAAGGCCAGCGTATGCCGAGTACGCGGCACTAGCTCTCGCGGCGGCTGACGCTGTGGTGACCGTGGAGATGATCGCTGAGGTGGCCCGTGCGTCGTTCAATCGGTGGTGGAATGCTGAGATTCCCGATTTTGGTGAGTACGTAGCGAAAGAGATCCTCGCCCTTCTCCGGGGAGGTGAGGGAAGTGAGTGAATATTGGCTCGGAGTGCTGACCCCATTCGCGCTTATCGCTGGCCTGGCAATCGCGCTGGCCGCGGCATGGGCCTTGCTGCCGCTGGCCCACTACCTGAATAGCAAGATTCAGGTGGCGATGTTCGCAAAGGTGAAGATCGCGCCGAACCTTGCCCGTTCACCATTCAGCGAACCGGACGATAAGCCGGAGTATTACGACAAGGCGACCGCGTTTCGTGACGCTCTGCTCAATTCGCCAAAGATGTTTTCGATTCGCGCGCTCGGACACACTGTGCTGATCGTGCGCGACTACGAAACAGTGGAGCCGAAGGAGAAGGACGAATGAGAGTTGTTCCCTACCGCGCATATCGTTGGGTTGCGGATCATGTTGTTGGGAGGTTCCTTGTTTACGGAGTGAAACGTGAACTTGATAGGGGCAACTTGCACGAGGCGAACCACCTGGCGCTTTCTGTGCAAATCGGCAACTCGAAGCCATGTGACGATGGCGGAAAGTGCAGCATGAGCGGGCATGTGCGAATTTTCAAGGAGGTTGAGCCGAATGTCTGACCATATCGCCGCTGTGCGGGCACAAGCAAAAAAGGTGGCGGAACAGCACTACCCGGTCTACTCGCAATCCGGCATAGACTCCGCGTTGAGAGCATCAGATATTGGGTGCTTCATAGAGGGTGCCGAGTGGGTTGCGTCACGCCTGACGCGAGAGAAGATCGCGGAGGAACTTAGTAAGCACCATTTCGTACATGGCATAGGACGAAGTAACTCATGTCATTGCGGAGCACGGGTCGGAGAGTTTGCGGAGTATCGCAACCACGAGGCCGACGCGATCATGGCGTTACTCGTTGCCGACACCCAAAGGTAAGCAAAAAGTTCTCAAAATTTTGTTTACGCACACAAAAACAGCCCCCGTGGCCCGGCTCGAATGAGTCAGGACACGGGGGCATTTTTGTTTTATCCGGCGGCGTGGTCGCCCTTGCTGGTCTGATAATCCGCTGGGATACCAGACGACACAATCGACAGATACGATGCGGTGCCAGCGAGCACAGCGGTGACAACAGCACCACCAACAGCGAGGCCGATACCGAGGAGCGCGTCACCCGTGATCGGGATAGCGATAGCCG
>JBAZYB010000234.1:0-6250 GCA_041659545.1 Hyphomicrobium sp. | reverse complement strand
TTGGTCCGGCACTTGGCAGCACTCAGCAAACAAGGCGCCGTCGAAACCATCCATATGGAGGCAGCACCCGTCGCCAGGGCGTCGACGCCATTCGAGGTTCTATTGCTGCCGCTTCGCCATACCGGTGAAATGCTCGACCGGGTTCTGGGTTCGCTGTCTCCGCTGCAGCCGCCGGAATGGCTGGGCGAGTTGCCGCTCCACTCAAAACGGGTCATCTCCCAGGAACTCGTCTGGCCGGCGGCCATGGAAGGCGACAAAGTGGCAGGGCACGGTGATGCCAATGGCGGCGCCGATGGGGCCGTCCCGGCGCTGCTGCCCGCCGAGCATGCGCGGGTGGTACGCTCCGATCATCGGCAGTTTCGGGTCTTCGAAGGCGGGCTTGGCCGTGGCAGCAACGAGGAGTCTTGAGCGCACCTTATCGCTCTGATTTTGCCCGCAATCTTGGGCCGACTAAACAACTGCATACAGAAATGACGCGCTGATTAGCCGTTCATTAAGCCGCATCCCATCATAATCCGATCCAGGAACAGAGCTGCCGCCAGGAGCGTTTTGGCTCAGCTCTGAACAATGTGGGCGTCCGCTCGGTCGCCCTATGCATGGAACGGCGATGTCGACGAGCGCGGACGCATTTCGGCCTTTCCCCCCGGCCGATACCAGCTTCGAAGAGGCCAATAAGCGCCGCTATCCGCGTTACGCACTGAGCCTTCCTGGGCGCTTCATGCGCGCCGACAAGCTCGATTATCCGTGCCGTCTGATCGACATTTCCGTTGAGAGCACCGCTATGACGACGCCGGTTCCGCTGCGGGTCGGCGAGAACCTCATCGTCTATCTGATGCATCTGGGCGGCCTCGAAGGCAAAGTCGTGCGGCTGTTTCCGGGCAGCTTCGCCATGATGATCGCCGGGACGCAGCGCAAGCGTGACAAGCTCGCCGCCCAGATCCCGCGCCTTGCGGCCCAAGCAGAGATTCCCGAGGTCGAAGAGCGCGAATTTCCGCGCGTGACCGGTGATGAAGCCGCCCTTCTGGTGCTCCCGGACGGCAGCACCATGGGGTGCCCGCTGCATGACGTTTCCCTTTCGGGGGCTGCGATCGTCACGCCCGCACGGCCGCTGCTGGGCGCTGAAGTCATGGTGGACAAGCGCCGCGCGGTCGTTGTCCGGCACCATGAACGCGGCATTGCCGTCGAATTCGTCAACGAAGGTTTCAGCCGCGCGTCGGCCTTGGACACCGGTTTAAGGCCTCAGCCACCTAGGTGAAGGAAGCACGAGTTTTACGCTTCAAATCCATAGGCTCGGGTTCAGCGTAATTGGAGTTCTGTCGCGTAGCTTGATGAGGAAGTGTAACGGGGTTTGTTGTCATGCAGCGGGTTCACGTCAGCGCCATGGTTCTCATTGGTGGCATGCTTGCCTCAACGGCAGTGTGCGCCCAGGGCGTCTCGAATATTCAGCCATCCGAGCAGGGTGGGGGCCAGGCCAAGCGCGCATCGCAGTTCATGCGCATTTTCGGTCCCGCGCAGCCGCCGCACGGCTTCGTCCGCTTCTGCGAAGCGAACCCGGAGGAGTGCACCTCCGACCACGGCCAAGAGAGCCGTTTTGATGCGACAGCCGAGCGCCTCAAGGAGCTCGACGAGATCAACCGCACGATAAACACCAAAGTCGCGCCGGCGACCGACCTGGAAGTGTATGGCGTCAACGAGTACTGGACGCTGCCCCGCACCCGCGGTGACTGCGAAGATTACGCGCTGCTCAAGCGCCACACTCTCATCGCCAAGGGCTGGCCGGTGAGCGCGCTGTTGATGACGGTCGTACGCGATGAAAAGGGCGAGGGGCATGCCGTGCTCACGGCGCGCACCGTGCAGGGTGACTTCATCCTCGACAATAAGTTCGAGGACGTCCGCTCCTGGAACCAGACGCCTTATCAGTACGTGATGCGCCAGTCGTATCTCAATCCGAAGGTGTGGGTTGCTCTCGACACCCGCCAAGGCCCACTCGCCACGGCCATCTCCGGCCGCAGCAATCGCAGCTCGGAGTAAGGTTGCACCGCAGGCGCTCTTACGCCTGCGGTTTCATCCCGGCGGCAAATCGCTTCCAGTTGGCTACATAGCGCCCTGCAGCTGCTCCGAAGCGCGCGACATCCGCGTCGGTGAGCTGGCGAATAATCTTGCCGGGTGAACCCAACACCATCGAGCGCGGAGGGATTTCCTTCCCCTCGGGGATCAGCGTGTTGGCGCCGATGAGGCATTCCTCGCCGATCTTCGTCCCGTTGAGGATAATCGATCCGATGCCGACAAGGCTGCCGCGGCCGATGGTGCAGCCGTGCAGCATGACCATGTGGCCGATGGTGCAGTCCTCGCCGATGCTCAGCGGGTAGCCGGGATCGGTGTGGAGGACGCAGCCCTCCTGGACGTTCGATCGCGCTCCGACGCGGATTGGCTCATTGTCGCCGCGCAGCACGCTGCCGAACCAGACGCTTGCGTCCTCTTCCAAGATGACCTTACCGACGAGTACAGCAGTAGGTGCTACCCAGTAGCGCCCCGCGGCCGGTGTCTCGACACGGACTCCATCGAGTTCGAACAGCGACACGCGGTCAGACCCCTTCGAGGTCGACGTCGAGGATAGCCATCTGGAACTGATACGAGACCTCGCCCTCCTCTTCCTCGCGGAAGAGCACGGCGATGAACTCGCCGTTGACGAACACCTCGGCGGAATCCTTCTTCTTGGGGCGCGGACGCACGTCGAGTGAAGGGGTACCAAAGGTCCTGCGCAGGTAGGCCTGCAGACGGGCGACTTCTTTCGGATCCAAGTGCGTTATCTCCCTTGGGCAGGCCGTTGCGGCCGCCGTCATTGAACCAGATGGGCTATCTCAGAGGCCGCCGAAATCGTCGACCCACGTCTGCTCCATCTCCAGCGCAGGCTCGGCGCAACCGGAGGAGCCGACGATCTTTGCCGGCACGCCGGCCACCGTCACATGCGCAGGCACGGAACTGAGCACCACGCTACCCGCGGCGACACGCGAGCCGTCGCCAACGGTGATGTTGCCGAGCACCTTGGCGCCGGCGCCGATGAGGACGCCTTCGCCGATCTTCGGGTGCCGGTCGCCCGTCTCCTTACCACTGCCACCGAGCGTGACGCCGTGTAGAAACGAGCAGTTATTGCCGACAGTCGCCGTCTCGCCGATCACGATGCCGGTTGCGTGATCGATCATGATCCCCTGGCCGAACCGCGCCGCGGGATGGATGTCGACGGCAAACGTGCGCGAGGACTGGCTCTGCAGGAAGAGCGCAAAGTCGCGACGGCCCTCCTCCCACAGCACATTGGCAAAGCGATGTGTGGCGAGGGCGTGGAAGCCTTTGAAATAGAGCAGCGGGTCGATGTAGCGATTGCAAGCCGGATCGCGATCGAACACGGCTGCAAGGTCAGCGCGGAAGACGCTACCAAGCTCGGGTCGCGATTCGAGGACCGACTGCAGTGTCTGATTGATTAGGACGGCGTCGACATCGGAGTGGTCGAGCCGTTGCGCCAGGCGGTGGCAGATCGCATCCTCGAGGCGGTCATGACTGAGCAGCGTCGCGTAGATGAAGCTGCCGAGCGCCGGCTCGGACGCCATAGCGCTGGCCGCCTCACGACGGATCTCAGACCAGATCGGATCGTAGGCCTTGACCTTATCCTCGGCCGCCGAACGCGTCTTGGCTGCCATGTCGCACTCCCCGCGCCTGAAGCGCGCCGCTGCGCCGGACCGCATTCCCGGCCCAAATGGGCGTACAAATATGACGCCGCCCCGTCAACGCCTTCTGCGCCCGCATCTTTTTTCAGCCAGAACCACTACGCGCTGGAGAATCGGCCTTGAGACGACCTGCCAGCTTGCTAGCTGGCCCTGTTCCCGGCTGTATAGCGTCCTTCAGAGGGGAATTTCCATGCAAGCTGCGCCGTCCGATCAGCCGGAACTCCACCTGGAGCGCGACGGTGACATCGGCTTCATCACCGCCAGTAATCCCGCCCGAATGAATGCCTTCACGGCGGCAATGTGGGATGCGGTGCCGCGCCGCATAGCCGCGGCCGAAGCCGACGCGGCGATCCGCGTCATCGTGCTGCGTGGGGCGGGCACGCGCGCTTTCTCGGCCGGGGCCGATATCTCCGAGTTCGAGAGTGCACGCTCGGGTGACGCGGCGGCCGCCTACGACGCGTTGAACGATGCGGCGTTCCGCGCGCTCAGCGGATGTAGCAAGCCCATCATCGCCATGATTCACGGGTTCTGCCTGGGTGGCGGCTTGGCGGTGGCGCTGTGTGCCGACATCCGCATTGCCGACGACGTTGCCCAGTTCGCCATCCCGGCTGCCAAACTCGGGCTTGGCTACAACGCCCGCTGGATGCGCCCTCTCCTCGCCGCCGTTCCGCCGGCGCGGGCGAAAGAGTTGCTGTTCACGGGGCGGCGCTTCAAGGTTGTAGAAGCACTCTCCATGGGGCTCGTCAACACTGTGGTCACAGCAGGTGAGCTAGAGGATACGACGCGGGCCCTTGCCAGGGAGATCGCCGCCAACGCGCCGCTCACTGTACGCGCTGCGAAGCGCACCATCGACGAGCTGACGCGCAATCCGCAAACGCCAGATCTCGAGGCGCTTGATGCGGCGGTGGCGGCGTGTTTCACCAGCGAGGACTACGCAGAGGGAAGGCTGGCCTTCATGGAGAAGCGCAAGCCGGACTTCAAAGGTCGCTGAGGAGTATTGCGTATGAAGGCGCGTCTGGTGCGTCTGGCGTTCGCCCTCGCCGCAGCTTGCTGTATGCCGGCGGCGGTGAAGGCGAGTGACGCTGCGCTGCTGAACTCATGCTGGGGGCCAGACGCGCTGGCCGGCAAGCCGGGCGAGAAGATCGCACGCAAGCACAATCACAGCTTCGACGTAGCCGCTCCTGAGGCCGTATTGCCCGATACGCCGGGTGATCCCCCCGCTGGCGCGATCGGAGCAGTTCGGCGGGTCAAACTTCCGCCCGGCAAGAAGCTCATCGCGCTCACCTTCGACCTGTGTGAGCAGCCAGGCGAGATCGCCGGTTACGACGGCGCCATTATTGACTATCTGCGACAGGAGAACATCAAGGCGACGTTCTTTGCCGGTGGGAAGTGGATCCGCTCGCACGAGGAGCGTACGCGGCAGTTGATGTCCGATCCGCTATTCGAGCTTGGCAATCATTCCGAGGCGCACCGTAATCTGCGGCTGCTATCGGGCACGAAACTTTACAATGAGGTGGCGGGACCGCAGCGCGCCTATGAGGCCGCTCGCCAGCACCTTGCAGCAACTCAGTGCGCGATAAATCATCCGGGGGCGATGCAGGGCATTGCGCCGCGGATGACCCTGTTCCGCTTCCCGTACGGCGCCTGCAATGCAGCGGCACTGCGGGAGGTCCATCAACAGGGGCTGCTGGCCATACAGTGGGATCTGTCGACGGGAGATCCCTCGCCGTTGCAATCGGCGTCGGCGATTATTCGCGCCATGGCACGCGCCAAGCCCGGCTCGATCATCATCAATCACGCCAACGGCCGGGGCTGGAACACGGCCGCAGCCCTGCCGTTTGCCATCGAGCAACTGCGCAAGAAGGGCTTTGAGTTCGTCACGGTGTCGGAACTGCTGGCGGCAGGCGAGCCGGTGATCTCGGCCGACTGCTACGACAACCGTCCGGGCGACACAAACCGCTACGACAACCTCGCCCGGGGCCTGAAGCTGCTGCAAAAGCCGAAAACGCGGCTGCAATGAGCGCGAAGTTCGACGCTGCGGATTATGTTCTGCCGCTGCACGGCACGTCGACACTTAGCTTGAGCCCGCTCACCGCCAGCGATGCGGAGTGGCTGAGCTTGCCGATCGCGGCAATGGATCCATGGGCGGCGTATGGATATCCAGCGAGCGCGCTTCAACGGATGCTTGCAGCCGTCGAGCCGGGCGCGCCACGCCTTTCGCTTAGCCTCGATGGCACCGTGGTGGGCGCTGCCGTGATCCGCACGGCCTGGCTGCGCGGTCCCTATCTGCAATTCTTCGCCGTGCTCCCCGATGCCCAAGGGCGCGGCGTAGGTGCAGCGTTCCTCTCCTGGATGGAGCGGGAGGCTCGAGCTGCCGATGAACGCAACCTGTGGGTCGTTGCCTCGCAGATCAACACTGGCGCTATCCGGTTTTACCAACGGCATGGCTTCACGCACATCGCCGATCTCGACGACCTCGCCTACGACGGGCGCACCGAGTTTCTGTTTCGCAAAAGGATTGTCTAGTA
>JBAZYB010000233.1:0-6284 GCA_041659545.1 Hyphomicrobium sp. | reverse complement strand
ATCGCCGACGTGCTTGACATGACGGTGGAGGAAGGCGCCAAGTTCTTCTCCGCCGTGCCGTCGATCCGCGACAAGCTCGAAACGCTCGCCCGCGTCGGCCTCGGCTACATCCACATCGGCCAGCAGGCGACGACGCTATCGGGCGGCGAGGCGCAGCGCATCAAGCTGTCGAAGGAGCTGTCGCGCCGCGCGACGGGACGCACGCTGTACATCCTGGACGAGCCGACGACGGGGTTGCATTTCCACGACGTGGCGAAGCTGCTCGAGGTGCTGCACGAATTGGCCGACGCCGGCAATACCGTGGTGGTCATCGAGCACAATCTGGAAGTGATCAAGACCGCCGACTGGGTGATCGACCTCGGCCCGCAGGGTGGCGACGGGGGCGGGCGCATCGTGGCGGCGGGCACGCCGGAGACCATCGCGGCGACGAAGGAAAGCTACACCGGGCAGTATCTGAAGCCGGTGATGGCACGCGCCGCCCCCGGCACAGCGAAAAAGCCCCGCAAACAGGCGGCGGAGTAACCTTCCGCGCCTTCCGACTCGCCTGCGGCGAGCCGGCCGGAAGGCGCGGGCAAGAAACTCAAAAAAAAGCAGGCGGCGGAGTCATTTAACCCGCGAGCCTAGCTCTTCTTGCCACCCGAGCTGACACCGGAGCCGAACGTCGACGTCTGCGCCGCAGGCTTCGCCTTGTCCTTCTTCGGCTTGCGCTTTTCCTTGTTGCTCTTCTGCTGTCCTTTGGCCACGGCGCGTTTCCTTCTTGTTGGGGAGCCTAGCGTCTCAGGCCTCGCCTCGGCGTCGATGAGCATGGTCACCGTCGCGGCAAAACAAGCACGCGACTCACCCTAGCATGCGCACGCCGACGGGCGCGGGCCATTTGCGCATCTATTGCGTTTGTTGGCAGCGCGCCCGCCCTGGGGGGAACCGGCCGTGCGCTGCGGGCGCTCACATCGGCTGCGCCATGGCGATGGCCACACCCACCGCCAATTCCGCGAACGAAAGCAGCGTCATGGCCGCGAGGGACGGATGGGGCGGCGAAGTGGGCGTATTCGGCATCGTCTCACCGGCCGGCATCGCCGCATGGGACATTGACACCTCCGACATGAACGCCTGAGCGGGCGCGTGGGACATGGCCGGTGCGGCATGCTGCATCCCACGCGTGGCGTGTGCCTCGTCATGCGCGCCGCCGGCCGGTGCCGATCGCACGGTCATCATGACGTGCTTCAGGTGGTTCGCCACCAGCCACCCGTTGATCGGATAGGCGGCGCAGAGACCGACCAGCAGCGCCATCGACATGACGAACCAGAAGTTCGCGGTCGCCGGGTCGTCGGCATTGGGGACGTAGCGCCGCAGCGCCATCATCGTCGGCAGCATGCCCGCCATGAGGAAATTCATCGACACCAGCTCGGGAACGAAGGTGCTCGACAGCGCGCGCTTGTAAGAGCCGCCGACCATATCGCGCATGAACAGGGCCTGGAAAATCGACCAGCCGAAAGCGAAGCCGAGCACATATTCGAGCACCATTTCACCGACGCCGCCCAGGCCGATGGCGACGGCCAGGAGCGCACCGGCGATAATGCCGACGCCATCGCCGGCGACGCAGTGCATCGTCGATCCCAAGGCCTGGCGCCAGCGGGAGGCGGTGTACTGCTCGTGCAGGCCGGGGAGAGGTTCGCGGCAGCCGAGCACATAGAGGAATGCGCCGATGACGCCGGTATAGGCGGTCACCAGCACGAACCCCCATTTCATGACCGCAGCTTCGGGCGTGCTGCGAATGTCGACGGCCACGAACAGCACCGACAGTGCAGCCAGCACGAACCAAAGCAGCATCACGCCTTCGAGCATCGCGCGCCTTTCCGAGTATCAGGGTCGCAAAGCGCAGTGTTGCGGGGGGCGCGGTGAACACGGAATTTCGCGCGGCGCGTTTGCGCTATTTCTGCCGAATATTGGCTTAACCAGGCGTGACGCATTGAACGGGCCTGCAGTGATCACCGTCCGCGCGCAACGGCGGTCGGTGGTAGAGTGAGCGGCTTCAGCAGGGAACCAACGCATATGGACATCAAGCGCGACGGCACGCGGCCCGTGAATGCAGGCTCGGCCGATTATTTCGCCGGCGCGGTGCAGATCGAGCCGCTGGTGCAGGCCGAGGCGCCGGCGCGGGTCGTCGCCGCGCGCGTCACGTTCCAACCCGGGGCGCGTACCGCCTGGCACACGCATCCGCTCGGGCAGACGCTGATCGTGATAGAAGGCGTGTGCCTCGCCCAGCGCGATGGCGGTCCAATCGAAGAGATGCGGCCCGGCGACGTGGTGTGGTTCCCGCCGGGGGAGAAGCACTGGCACGGCGCCAGCGCGGCCAGCACCATGACGCACATCGCCATCCAGGAGGCGCTGGACGGCAAGACGGTCGAATGGCTCGAACTGGTGAGCGACGATGAGTACGGCGGCTGATGCGCGCTCGTGCCTGTCGGGCGCGCGCAGGCAATCTTTAGCAAAGCAATGTTACGTCGCGTACTTGCGACCGCGCGGCGTAAATGGGCGTCATTGAACTTGCGCTGGAACCATTGAGGAGACACGCCATGCCGGGACTTCGCGCTTCGCTGCTGTTGATCGTACCGGCGCTGCTCGCCGTGGCGGCCGGCGCGGCCATTTCGGCGACGGACAAGTACGCGCTGCAAGTGCCGGGCGGCCTCGCGTTCGCCGAGTTCAAGGGCTACGAAAGCTGGCAGGTCATCTCCCTCAGTCAGAACGAGCGTTTTTTCACGGTGATCGTCGGTAACCCGGCCATGATCGCCGCCTACCAGGCCGGCATTCCCGGCAACGGCAAGCCTTTCCCCGATGGTGCCAAGATGGCGAAGATTCATTGGCAGCCGAAAGCGAGCGAGTTGGCTCCCACGCCGGTCAAGGTGGCGGGCCCGCTGCATGATATCGACTTCATGGTGAAGGACAGCGCGCGGTTCGCCGACAGCGGCGGATGGGGTTATGGCGCGTTTCAATATGACGGCGCGTCCGGCGCGTTCAGGCCGTCGACCGAAGCCGATCAGCCGCCGCAGGAGCACGACGCCAAATGCGGGTTTGCGTGCCATTCGATCGCGCAGGCGAGGGACTACGTGTTCACGGAGTACGCGAAACGCTAATGGGGGGGTCCGGTCCCGGGCTGAGGTCCGCAGGACACGGCAAATCTGCCTCCAGGCAGGCCTTCAGTGCCGGTTGTGGCGGCGAGGGCTTGCGCGGCGTCCTGGTCCGTCGTACCGGAGGCGCGACAGATCAGTTCGCCGTCGGTGATGGGGATAGCCCCGCCAAGCAGGGCGAATTCAGAACCAAGACGAGTACGCAACGGAGATAGCTATGCCGACCCTTTCAGATTCGCGCCGCAAGAAGATCCAGGCCCGTCAGCGCAAGGCGGAGAACGCCAAGAAGCGCGAAGGCAAGATCGCCAAGAAAGAGCGCAACAAGGAAGCCGGCGCGGCGCAGGCCGCAGCTCGCTGAGGTTCACGGCGTTGGGGCGGCGGCGCTGCATCGTCGCTGCTCCACCGTGCCGCTATCGCTATTCGCCCTTGGCAACGTGGAGGTCGTCATGAACGAACTACCGTCCCGACGTGCCGCACTGCAACTGCTGGGGCTGGCGGCAGCGACCATCACCGGCGTGCCGCGCGCCTTCGCTGATGCGCTGCCGATGGTAACCGTGCGCAAGGACCCCAACTGCAGCTGCTGCACCGGTTGGGCGGAGCATGTGCGCGCGGCGGGTTTCCCGGTGACTGTCATTCCCGTGACCGACCTCAAGGCGATCAAGGCGCGCCTCGGTGTGCCCGAAGATCTCGCAGGCTGTCATACGGCCGAGGTCGGGGGCTATGTCGTCGAAGGGCACGTGCCGGCAGACGCCATCAAGCGCCTGTTGGACGAAAAGCCGGCGGCCATCGGTCTGGCCGTTCCGGGTATGCCGGCCGGATCCCCGGGCATGGGCGGATCGCCGGAAGTTTTCGAGGTGACGCTGTTTCGTGCCGAGAGCCGGCAGGTGTTCGGCCGTTACCAGGGTGCCGATCGGCGGACCTGATCCGCTATCGCCGTGCGGGCAGGTCGGCAACGAAAAAGCCGCCCGCTCGAATGTGCGGACGGCTTATGTGAGTTGTCGCGACATATACGCGACTGGAGACTACTTCGGCGCTGCTGCGTCGGCGTCCGTCGGCGGAAGCAACTTGGCTTCTGACTCGGTCAGCTTCAGCACAATGCGATCGGGCTCCACTTTGCCCAGCTGGCTATTGTCGAGCAGGACGCGCGTTTCGCCGATGCCGAGAAAGCCGCCGATGTCGACATAGACGCTGTCCCCGGAGATTGCGGCGATCTCACCCAGATGCTTATCGTCGATCGAATAAACGGCACGACCGATCCAAGCGTCGGTGGGCTTCATGTCCGATGCAACGTTGACGTTGAGATCGACAGGGCCGGACGGTGCATCGACCTGCGCACCCGGCGTGTTCACTTTGACGTCAGCCAGCGCGGCACCTGCGGTGCCGAGCACCAGTACGGCAGCTAGAATACTGCGGTTCATATCGTACTCCTCCGTTTGTTACCGGGGCACAACGCCGAGCGCGGTTGACCGTTCCATGTGTGCGCAATGACGCAGGGGGCGATCCGTATGCCGAGAGAACTGCAGCAAGGCGGCCTCAATCGCGGGTTACCTTAATGTCCAAGTGGTGGAAATGGTCTGCCTCATCGCGTAAGGGGGCGCATGAAGGCACTTGGAGACACCAGGGAAAAGAGTCCAATGATTGCTGATGCTTCACGATTGCAGGGTCGGTTGGCCGGGTTGTTTCTGACTATCGGATCGCTGTGCGTTCTGCATGCCGTCGGCAGCTTTTCCCTCATCGAGCCGGTGCAGGCGCAGGAAGCGGCCACGCTGACCAGGGAGCAAGCCGACGCGCAGGCCACGTACGACGCGGCAGTGGTCGACTTCAAGAAAATCATCGCCGAACGTCGCGCTCAAATCGACGGAAAGAAGAAGCTTCCCAGCCGGCCAGGACAGGCGCTCTATCTGGCGCGCGTCAAGGTGATGTCGAGCTACAAGGACTTGACCGATGTGCTGCCGTCGCGCATCGGGCGGCCCAACAAGTTCAACGTGCCGCCGGCTTACTTCGATGCCGCCATCGAACCGCTGATCGAGCAATACGCTGCGCTTTTCCGGGTGCTGCAGGCGCCGCCCGCCAACGCTCAGGCCTCAGCGACGCCGTTCAAGGACGTTGTCGACATCGGCACGGTCATCGCACGTGCCGAGGGCCTTGATGAAAAAACGGCCGAGAAGGCCGGCGAGATCAGTCTGGGGTTGTTCTATGCCGAAACCAACGGACGGCAGAACATCGGCAACGCACGGTCCAAGACCTACATGGGCAGTCTGCAAACCGGCGTGTCGGAGAACGGCAAGGGCGCGCGCAAGTGGGCGGCTATCAAGGGCAAGGTTCGCAAGCTCAATCCGGACGTCGCGGCGCGCGACGACAAAGAAGAGGCGCGCTCACGCGGCCACGACCAGCGCTATAATCATTGGACGGCTGTGCGCAACGGGCTCATGAACGCTCACGCCGAACTCTTCGGGCAGATCCCGGAGATCGTGAAAATGGTGCCTGACGATATCGATCAGATGAAGCTCTTCGAGCTCATCCAGATCATCCCGACGCCGACACGCGCGGCGCTCGCTTCAGGCGACTTCGAGAATTACCGCATCACCGACCCGAAAATCATGGGCTATCTGCGCAACAACGCCGTGTTCACCTTCGGCAAGAAGGACCGCGCGAAAAAAACGGCGACGTATCGAGAAATCCTCGATGGGATGTGGCTGTTCGACGACAAATTCAAGCGCGCCCAAGCGACGTTCAAAGAGGTGAAGTCCGGCAAGCCCGGCTAGTCCGGCGCCGCGCTAATATGCGCCGCCCGGAACGTCTCCAGGCTGCATGTCGCGCAGTCGCGGTCCACTGGCCCGGCGGCGGGGACGGTCGTTCGATAGCGCGTAGTCGCCCCCCTCGAAGCGCTCCCACGTCACGGTCACCTTGGTGCCGACCGGAACGCGCGGGTAGAGGTCGAGGACATCGCGATTGTACATGCGGATGCAGCCCTTCGATGCCGCGGTGCCGATTGTCCATGGCGCGTCGGTGCCGTGGATGCGGTAGGTGCTTGAGCCGAGGTACAGCGCGCGCACGCCGAGCGGGTTCATCCGATGGCCACCGGGGACCCAAGTGGGCAGACGCGGATTTTCGCGCAGCATGTCGGGGGTGGGGCGCCAGGATGGATTGACGCGCTTG
>JBAZYB010000232.1:0-6431 GCA_041659545.1 Hyphomicrobium sp. | reverse complement strand
CTGCGTTTCATTCATGAGCCAGCGAATGTAGTCGTGCGATCCGTCGATGATCGGGACGACGACGAACGCCGGATTCGAGTACGAATGCAGGGCCTTCCCCGCCTCGACCACCCGTTCCGCCAATGATTGCCGCGTCTTGATGATCATCACAGCTTCACTGTCGCGAGAAATCGCATTTTCCCAACGGTAAATTGACGTCATTGCCGGCAGAATGTTGACGCAGGCGGCAAGCCGACGCTCGACCAGCTCATGCCCAACAGCCTCCGCGGCCTCGGGCGAGGGGAAGGTCGAATAGATCAAAACGGGCTTGTCGTTTTCCTGCACTTGAGCGAGCCTCCACGCCCTGCTGCGCCGCGCCTCGGGAAACATGGCAAAATCGAAGACGAAATTCGAGAAGATTGCCTTCGTGGCAAGCGAGATGCCCGAGGCTATCGCAGCGCGAAACCGCTTGCTCGACATCTACGGAGACTGTGACCCCGCCGAAGCCGATGCCATCGTGGCGCTCGGCGGCGATGGCCACATGCTTCAGACGCTGCATCGTTTTATGAACGACGGCGTGCCCATCTACGGCATGAACCGCGGCTCGGTCGGCTTCCTGATGAACGAGTACCGGGAGGAGAACCTTCACCAGCGGCTTGCAGAAGCGGATATCAGCCGCATCCATCCCCTGTCGATGATCGCCTCCGACAAGAGCGGAAAATCGCACAAGGCTCTTGCCATCAACGAGGTGTCGCTCTTCCGCGAGCGTCACCAGGCCGCCAAACTGCAGATCATGGTGGATGACACGGTGCGCATGGAGGAGTTGATCTGCGACGGCGTGCTCGTGGCAACGCCTGCCGGATCGACGGCCTATAATTTATCGGCACATGGACCAATCCTGCCGATCAACGCCCCCCTCTTGGCGCTGACGCCCATCAGTCCCTTTCGCCCGCGGCGCTGGCGCGGTGCCTTGCTGCCCAACAAGGTGCACATCACAATCGACGTTCTCGAGGCGGACAAGCGCCCCGTAAGCGCGGTCGCCGATCACTTCGAAACGCGCGGCGTCACGCGCGTCGAAATCGAAAAAGCGCGCAATATCGAGCTTTATATGATGTTCGACCCCGACCATAGCCTCGATGAGCGGGTCCTCGCCGAACAGTTCCGCTACTAAATCATCGCCCGCGTGCCGCTGATCACGAGCACCGGCAGCGACCTATTCGCCGAAGCGGGTCACGATGTCGGCTAAGGCGGGCCGCTCGCGCTCTTCTGAGCGCTCGCTCGCCGTGCCGATATAGATCAGCCCGGCCACCCGCTCGTTCTCGGCAAGGCCCAGCGCCGCGCCAACGTCCTTGTTGTAGGCAACCCACTCGGTGAGCCAGGACGTCCCGTAGCCGAGAGCGTTCGCCGCCAGACACAGGTTGAGGCAGGCGGCTCCCGCCGACAGGATCTGCTCCCACTCCGGCGCACTGCGGTGCGCCGTAATGCGCGAGATGACCGCAATGACCATCGGCGCGCGCATCAGCCGGTTGCGCTCGGTCTCCAGACGGATATGCGAAGGCGGCTCGGGCTCGGCGGCGATACAGGCCTGCGCGATGATCTCGCCCAATTGCGCCCGCCCCTCACCCTCGAGGACGATGAAGCGCCACGGTGCGAGCTTCTTATGGTCCGGCACGCGGGAGGCGATGGTCAGCATCGTCTCGAGTTCAGCAGCGCTCGGCCCAGGCGCAGTCAGTCGATCCGGCTTCACCGAGCGGCGGCGGGCAAGGAAGTCTATGATTTCGTTATCCATGGAGGGCACTCGTAGCCGCCTGGAACGCTAACTTCCAAGCCAATTTCGTCGCAGGCGGAACGACCTTAAGGATCGGGCTCGGCCCCCACCCCGGGTAGATACCGCAGCCGGCCCGGATGGGCTATCCTGCCGCCGAATCCGCGGCCGGCCGAAGCGCCAGGACACTTGGGGACTGCATGGCACGTATTCCACTGTCGATCAAAATGGCGCTCATCCTGAGCTTCGCTGCCATCTCCACGGCCGGCGCGCAGGAAGCCCCCCCGACGGCAATGATCATCGTCGACGGCTCCGGCTCGATGTGGGGCGACCTTGGCACCGAGAAGCGCTCCAAGCTCGAGAGTGTGCGCGATGCCATGCGCGCACTGCTACTGAGCCTGCGCAACGATACCCGAGTCGGCTTCGCCTCCTTCGGTCATCGCCGCCGCGGCAACTGCGGCGATGCGGAGGTCATTCTTCCTCCCGATGTCAACGCCTCCGAGCGCCTGGCCCTCCCCATCGACAAGATGAACGCTGTCGGCAAGGGGCCGCTCGTTCTGGCACTCCGCGAGGCGGCCAACGCCATCGCCGGGGCCACACCGGCCAGCATCGTCCTTGTCGCTGACGATATCGACAACTGCGGCCAGAACATATGCACGGCACTGAACGACATACTCGCCGCCAGCCCTAACCTTGTCGTCCACACGATCGCCCTTGGCTTCGACAAGGCGAAGATCGCCCATATCAGCTGCATACCCCGACTTACGGGAGGCAAGCTCTGGGACGCCCAAGACGCCGCGGGATTGTCCTCCGCGCTTGGTCAGGCCCTGAGCCTCGCCAACCTGCAGAAGGATGCCGTCGCCCCACCGCCTGCGGCAGCGCAAGCCGAAGAGGAGAAGCCCAGGGCCGGTGCGGCGCCAGGTCTCTACCTTTCAGCGGGACTTGGTCCTTCCAGCGCAACACTGGAAACCCCTGTCCACTGGCGCATCACCAAGTCCGGGACCGACGGCGCGCTCATCCGCGATACACGCGCAGCGGTGCTTTACGAAAAGCTGGAACCGGGAAGCTACGACGTCGAGGCCGAACTCGGCCTGGCTCGTGCGCAGCAGACGATCGAGGTCGCGCCGGACACGGCAACCGAGTTGCGTGTCAATCTCAGCGGCGGGGTCCTGAAAATGGCGGCACGCACCGACCAGGCAGCGGCACCTCTCACGACGCCCGTATTCACCGTCACGCCCGCCGATGGTGGCACGGATGGCAGACCGCTTTGGGTCGGCCGTGATGCACAGCCGGAGATCGTGTTGCCGGCCGGCGAATATCTTGTCAGCGCGCAACGTGGTCTCGCACGCCAGCAGAGCAAAGTGACCATCGCACCGGCGACCGGCACCAGCTTCAGCGCGGTTCTGGGAGCAGGAACGCTTGAGCTCAGCGCTTCGCGCGGGACGTCAGCCGACACGGGCGAATCCCTGACGGATCATGTAACCTTCATTCTCTATCAGGATGACCCATACGCGCCGCAGGGCCGCCGTGAGGTCGTGCGCTCGGCGACACCCAATCCGACGTTCACGCTGCCCGCCGGCACGTACTACGTGACCGCACGAACGCCGACGTCCGAGATGCGCGAACAGCTCGCCATTGGTGCGGGAGATACGGTGAAGCGCGTCCTGCCCCTGTCGATGGCCCACATCAATCTCGCGGCGACCGTCGGTGGGCACTCAACCACACCAGAGAACCCGGTGACCTTCCGTATCATTCGGCTGGGTACAGACCCTCGCGAGGTCGTCCGCACCACTCAGACGGATCCCCAGTTCGACCTTTCCGCCGGACGCTACCGCATTGAAGCCTCGCTCGGCGCCAGCAACGTCATCGCGGCGACGGAGATCAATCTGGCCGCCGGACAGGCGCAGAAGATCAACCTATCCCTGGAAGGGGGCAGCGTGACCTTCAAACGCACCGACGCTGCGGCATTCGCAAACGACGTCTTCTGGGAAGTCAGGGACGAAAAGCAGCGTATCGTCATGCGCAGCCGACAGGCACAGCCGACAGCCTTGCTGTCTCCGGGACGGTATGTCGTCACTGCCGAGACGGACGCAGAACCGCTGCAGAACACCATCGAGGTCAAAGCCAACGAACACCGGACGTTCGACTTCTCCACTCCCTAACCCGGCAGGACGCAGTCGTATTTCAACCAAGCTCGTCGCGCGTTGATTGAGCCAGCCCATCGTCAGACTTAGGACCCTCGCGGAAATGGCCCATCAGCTGTCCACCTGCTGCCGCCTCGCGGCCCGGACGGTGCTCCTGTCAGCAATGGTCCTTTTCCTGGCTGCCGGGCGAAGCGCATCAGCGCAGGATATCGGCGACGATGGAGGGGCCCAGCTGCGTGGCGCATTCCCTCCGGACACCGGCCGCGATGCCCCTTCGCAAACCTTTCCAGGCCCCACGTTGCCTGCCAACACCACCGTTGTGCCGCGCGCTCCCGCAGCCGACGGTGGCGCGACGACAACCAACGGACGGGTCAATCTCGTCGCACTGCTGACCGTCGACGGACAGAGGATCGATCAAGGACTCGTGTGGCGCATCTATGCGTCAAAGCGCGACCCGCGCGCGCCACCGAAGCTGCTCATGACACAGCGCGAGCCGAGCCCCGTCGTCACCCTCGAGCCGGGGGAATATATCGTCAACGCCGCCTTCGGTCGTGCCGACATTACCCGCAAAATCGTCGTCACGCCGGGCGCGGCGACAAGCGAGAAGTTCGTGCTCAACGCCGGCGGCCTGAAGGTCAAGGCCCTCGTTGACGGCATCGAGCCGCCCCCAAACTCGGTTGTCTACGACATCCTCTCCAGTGAGCGCGATCAGTCCGACAACCGCGTGCGTGTTCTCGGCGACGCCAAGCCGAATATCATCAATCGACTCAACGCCGGCATCTACCGCATTGTATCGCGCTATGGAGATGCCAACGCCAAAGTCGAGGCTGACGTAACGGTCGAAGCCGGCAAGCTTACGGAGGCGACTGTCTCGCACTCCGCGGCCCGCGTGACCTTCAAGCTCGTAAATCGCGTCGGCGGAGAAGCCCTGCCCGACACCCAGTGGACCGTGCAGACGCCCGAAGGTCAGCTGGTGTTGCACAGCGTCGGCGCTCTCCCGACGCACATCCTCGCGCCTGGCACTTATTCTGTTACCGCCAAGTCGAGCGCCGGCGTGTTCAAGCGCGATTTCACCCTCGCCAACGGCGATGTGGCGCAAGTCGAAGTGCTGATTCAATAGCTCCGCGACGCGCGACCTAAAAGTCCGTCAACACCCAGTCAGTGGGGCAGCCATTCCGCAGTATGCGAGCATCGACGGCGGCGAACTCTTTTGTCTGACGCAACTCGTGAAACAGCTGCCGGGCGATCTGCCAATGCTCGCAGGCCGTCGCGGGATCCCCAGAGGCCTGAACGAGGTCGCCAAGCCAGACCCGAGCCTTGGCGTGCGTATCCTTGAGGCCGGCCGTCGTTGCACTTCGGATGCACTTACGCAGAACTTCCTCCGCCGCGCGTGTCTCGCCGGAGTCGATCTGCCATTGGGCGAGTGACAGATAGAGGCCGGGCAGGCGCCCCGACGTGGCACTCTCCGCCGATGCCTCATCGATGGCCGCAAGAAGTGACGTCCCATCGATAGCACTGATCTGGGCAATGCCGACAGGCGCGAGGGGCGCGATCGACTCGGCGGGCTGACGAGCCGCAGTCTGAAGCGGCTGGTCGGTTGGCGCTGCCGCAAGCCGATGTGAATGACGTTTGCGCCGACGCAAGGCAAGTCCGATCAGGGTGAAGAGTAGCGCAGCCATGACCGCGCCCAACAAGACGATGTTCCGGTCGATCGGCAGTTCGGGCGCCAACATTGTTCGTCACGCCTCAGCGGAAGGGCATCGAGTACATCAGTCCGCCCTTGGTCCATAGATTGTTGAGACCGCGAGCGAGCTTCAAGTCGGACTTTGCACCAAGGGAGCGATCGAAGATCTCGCCGTAGTTGCCTACGTTCTTCACCACCTGATAGCCCCAGTCGCGCGGCAGCCCGAGCGCTTGGCCGAGGTTGGCTTCCAGCCCCAAGAACCGGCGAACACTAGGATCGGTCGACGCGCGTTGCGCGTCCACATTGCTACTCGTCAGCCCGAGCTCCTCCGCCTCGATCAGGGCCATCAGCGTCCATCGGACGACCGCGAACCACTGCGGATCGTCCTGCCGCACGGCGGGGCCAAGTGGCTCCTTGGTGATCAGCTCTGGCAGGATCATATGGTCAGCAGGGACTTTCATCTTGCTGCGCGCCTCAGCCAGCAACGAGATATCGCCCGTCAGAACGGTGCAGCTGCCGGCCGCGTAGGCCTTGACCAGGTCGTCCCAGCTGTCCTGTGCCACGATCTGATAGCGCATCCGCTGCGTGCCGAAGAAGTCGGCCACGCCCTGCTCGCCCATAGCGCCCGGCAAGGCGCAAATCGAGGCGCCGGAAAGTTCCAGTACGCTTGCCACGGCATTGCCGCGCCGAGTGAGGAAGCCCTGCCCGTCATAAAAAAGGACGCCGGTGAAGCGCGCCCCAAGCTCGGTGTCGCGGCTGAGCGTCCAGGTCGCTCCGCGCGCCAGCACGTCCACATCGCCAGCCTGAAGTGCCTTGAAGCGGTCATTGGCGCTCAGAGGCCAATACTTTACCGCCTCCT
>JBAZYB010000231.1:0-6447 GCA_041659545.1 Hyphomicrobium sp. | reverse complement strand
ACAGTGAAGCTGTGATGATCATCAAGACGCGGCAGTCATTGGCGGAACGGGTGGTCGAGGCGGGGAAGGCCCTGCATTCGTACTCGAATCCGGCGTTCGTCGTCGTCCCGATCATCGACGGATCGCACGACTACATTCGCTGGCTCATGAATGAAACGCAGGCCCCGGACCTCGACCCAGAGGCTTGGCAGGACTAGTAAACGCCGCCCAGGCTGAGCATCAGATTGTAGCGCGGCGTGCCGGCGGCAGGGCGACGCCAGCTGCCGGACTTTTTGCCGGAGCGCGGGCGCGGGGCAGCAGCCGGGCGCGACGTACCGTCGGGCGATGCGGCAGGTTCAAGTGCGCCGGTGGCCGTATTCGGCTGGGTCGTTGCCGATGAACCCGGAATGAGTGGCTCCTGGGTCGCGGGCCGGAGTTCAGTTGGTCCGCCGATGGTCATGCGGCCCGGCAGTGGTTCTGACGTCACCACATTCGTCTGGACGGGTGTGAACAACCGCTTCGTCGTGGGATTGGCGTTGTCAGCTTTCCAGGGAAGAACCTCGGCGGTTCCAGCTGCCGTCGCGACGGTCGATTCCGGGGCGCCGCATGAGCGTCCATTGTGCGACTTCAAAAGAGTGAGAAGCAGATAATCGGGCTTCTCCACCGGCAGCGCAGCATTGGCGCGGGTGGTGAAGTCGCGCATGGCGTCGCGCGTGTTGGCGTTCCAGGAACCGTTGATGCGGCCCCAATAGCATCCAACCCGCTTCAGGTTCTGCTGGATGTCGACGACGAGCTTGTAGCGGCTGTCAGGGTCGGTCGGCTCGAGTGTCTGCGATGCCGCCGTGGCGACGTTCGCCTGCCAGTTGGAGACAGCCTCCACCCTTGCCGGCGTCGTCACCGGACCTGCGGCGATAAGCTGGTGCCGCTGCGGTGTCGCGAGCGCCATGCCGGGCGAAAAGCTGGCAATGCGCGACGAGGAGCGTGACGGAGAGCGGCGAGCAACGGGTTGCTGGCTATCATGGGCGCTGGCTGCAACAGCGAGTGTTGCTTGTTCGAGCGTGGTGCTGCGGTCAACGGGGGCCGGGAAATAGACGAACAGCCCAACGCCGATGCCTGCCAACAACACGAAGCCGCCAAGGCTACGCATAACAAATAACTCCTCACGCTCCGTGGGGCTCGGTATGCCGCCGGTTAACCAACGCGCAACTGGCTAATCGGTTCTATCGCACGAGCCTAAGTAGAAGCGATGACAATGGGCTTAAGATTCGGTCGCAAAATCGGCCGTTAGCAATGGCTCTTCCATATCTTAACTAGAATAAGTCCGTCTACGTGCTTGCGCAACCGCCCGGGTCACCGGAGGCCGGAAAATATCGCTGGTGGCCTGTGCACATCAGCAGTGCTGCTGGGGGTAAGTGTCGTTCACCATGTTGGCGCCCTGTGGACAGTCGCGAGGCATTTTGCGGAGCGAAATTAAGGCCGAAATCTGCCTCCCGAAGCTACAGGGCTGATTCTCTTAACAAAACATTCCGAATCGCGTAGCAAAGGCAACTGAGGGGGCAGTATCGCGTCTGTAAACTTGTCGCCTTGGCCCATTGGGGAAAGTTGCGCACAGGGAAATCCAAGCGGCGATTTCCTGAGTGTGACGTCCAAAGGGTAAGGCTCCAGCTCTCGGTGTTCAATCTGCGTGCAAGTTCGCCGGTTTGCCGGATGCCATTGGGGAATGGCGCCGGAGCTCAACGGGCCGATCGAGCGACCCATGCCAGAGTGAGCGCCCCGTAGCGCGTAGAGAGGGAGAGTTTCTGCTTAGCCCTTGGCAGAGACGAGTAAAAGCGCCGACGCCCGTGACGCGTCGAAAGTCGGCGATCATAATTCATGAGGGCAAACATGAGACATGCTCTAGGCGTGTTGGGGGTTCTAGCTGCCGGCGTATTGCTCGCCGTATCGGCGGCAATGAACTGGCGATTTGGCATCAGCCTCGGACGAACCGAGCTCGATGGCGAGATCTACGGGGCGGCCAGCGCGGCTGCCGACTGCATGAAGGCACTTGTGCCTTTCTTCTTTTTCGCCGCTATACGCAACAGAATGTGGTCGCAGGCAGCAGCCTCTGCTCTTGTCTGGGTCGTGGTTACAGCCTACTCGCTGACCTCGGCGCTCGGCCATGCGGCGCTCAACCGGCTCGATACCGCCGGTCAGCGCACCGCAGCCTCGGATAGCTACAAAGATCATCGCGCCGATCTGGTGCGGGCCCAGGAGCAGTTGTCCTGGATTCCGCAGCATCGCCCTGCTCAGGCGGTTCAGGCGGACATCGATGGCCTCAAAGCCGAGAAGGCTTGGACCTATACCGAAGAGTGCGGCAAGGTCACGGGCAGCAAGGGTCGTAGCTTCTGTCAGAAGTACCACGCACTGTCAGCTGAACTTGCTTCTGCTGAGCAGTCGGTCACGCTCGAAGCGAGGATCGCTGATCTGCAAGGCAAGATGTCAAACGTAACGGGGCACGCAGTGATGTCCGAGGCAGACCCGCAAGCTGCGGTGCTCGCCAAGCTCGCTTCGATCGTGGCCCCTTCAGTGAAGGTAGAAGATGTACAAACTGCGCTGACGGTTTTCATCGCGCTGTTGCTCGAGGTTGGATCGGGCTTTGGTATGTACATTGCCTTCAGTCAGTGGCGCCTCTATGAGAGCCACGCGCCGGCCGCACCACAGATGGTGCCGGTCAGTACCGCTGCGGCAGCGGTAGCGGCCCCCAAGGCCGTTGCGATAGCAAAGCCGCGTTCTGGCGCTAACGACAATAAGTCTGTGACCGAAACGAAGGTCGCGACACCGGCGCCTCAGAGACTAATCGCTCCCGAAACTGACGTGGAGCGCTTCTACAAGGAAAGGATCGAGACACAAGACGGATCTAGTTTGACTGCCACTTCGCTTTACGAGGACTACTGTGCTTGGTGTGAAGATCAGCAGAAGGAGCCACTGGCGCTGCCGACGTTTGGCAGGGAGTTCGGTGAGCTTGGAGTCCAGAAAGCACGGATAGCAGGCAGGGTGCGGTACATCGGTATTGCGCTAAAATCCGCCGAAGGTCTCGAGGAGGATACGAAGCTGACGGTCTTCGGAGAGAAGGCCGCCTAGAGATAGGCTTCAAACGAAAGGCCGCGTAAGCGGCCTTTCTCATTTCAGGGATGTAGTGGAAGGCGGCCTTAGGCCGCCTTTTCTTTTTGTTTGGCCGGTGTCGCGGCGCGGCCGGCAATTTTCAGCGCGAAGGCGTAGTCGGCCGCCATCTCGCGCAGCTGCTCATAGCGGCCCGAGGCACCACCGTGTCCTGCCTCCATATTGATCTTCAGCAAGACGAGATTGTCAGAGGTGTTCTTCTCGCGCAGGCGCGCAACCCATTTGGCGGGCTCCCAATACGTGACGCGCGGGTCGGTGAGACCGCCGTAAGCGAAGATGTGCGGATAGGCCTTCGCTTCCACGTTCTCATAAGGGCTGTAGGAGTGGATGGCGGCGAACTCCTCGCGGTTGGTGATCGGATTGCCCCACTCCGGCCACTCCGGCGGCGTGAGCGGCAAGTCCTTGTCCAGCATGGTGTTGAGGACGTCGACGAAGGGCACGTCTGCGATGATGCCGAGGAAAAGATCGGGTGCCATATTGGCGACGGCGCCCATCAACATGCCGCCCGCGGAGCCGCCGTTGGCGACGATCTGGCCGCGCTTGGTCAGCCCCTGAGCGATAAGGTACTCGCCGGCATCGATGAAGTCGGTGAAGGTGTTGGTCTTATGCGCCAGCTTTCCTTTGGTGTACCAGTTGTAGCCCTTGTCCTTGCCGCCACGGATGTGAGCGATAGCGTAGATAAAGCCGCGGTCGACCAGCGATAGGCGGGTCGTCGAGAATGACGCCGGGATCGAGATGCCGTAGGCGCCGTACCCATAGAGGAGCACTGGTGCCGAGCCATCAAGGGGCGTGCTCTTGTGATAGAGCAGCGATACCGGCACGGTCTCGCCATCGCGTGCCGTCGCATAGAGCCGGCGCGTGACGTAGTCGGCGGGATTGTGACCACTCGGAATTTGCTGACGCTTGCGCAGCACGCGCTCGCGCGTTTCCATGTCGTAGTCGTAGGTTTCGGCTGGTGTCGTCATCGAGGAATAGACGAAGCGCAGCGTTCGCGTGTCGAACTCGTATCCGGGATGGATGCCGAGCGAATAGGCTTCCTCGGGGAAGTCGATGATGTGCTCGGCGCCATCGGCCATTCGGCGGACGACGATGCGCGGCAGCCCATTTTCGCGCTCGAGGCGAACCATATGCTCGCGGTAGAGCACGGTATCGAGGATGAGGCAGCCGGGCCGGTGCGGAATCATCTCGCGCCAGTTTGCCATGCCGGCGGCAGAGGCGGGCGTCTCGACGATGCGGAAGTCCTCTGCGCCGTCCGAGTTCGTAGAGATGATGAATTTATCGCCGTGGTGTTCGACAGAGTACTCGTGACCGATCTGGCGGGGCTCGACGAGGACCGGGGGAGACAGCGGGGCATCGGCATCAATGAGCCGAACCTCGCTGGTGCGATGGTCGTGCACGTCGATGAGCACGTACTTGGCCGACTGTGTCATCGAAACACCGACGTAAAGGCCGACGTCGTTCTCGCGGTAGACAAGCACGTCGTCCTCGACGGGTGTTCCGATGGTGTGGCGATAGACCAGCAGTGGCCGATGGTGCTCATCGAGCCGGACATAGAAGAGTGTCCGGCTGTCGTTCGCCCAGACGGGCCCCCCGCGCGTATCGGGGATGCAATCCGGCAGGTCGCGGCCGGTAGCCAGATCACGCAGGCGGATCGTGTAAAGTTCAGAGCCCTTGTCGTCGCTCGCATAGGCCAGAAGCTGATGATCGGGGCTCTGCAGGAAACCGCCAAGGTCCCAATAAGGCTGCCCTTCGGCCTCGAGATTGCCGTCGATGAGTACGGCTTCTTCGCCGCCATCGCGGGGACGTCGATAGACGAGCGGATACTGACCGCCGGCGACAAACCCGGTGTAATAGGTGAACGGGCCGTCGGGCGAAGGGACCGAGGTGTCATCCTCCTTCAACCGGGCTCGCATTTCCTGGAAAAGCTCTTCCTGCAGGGCGCGCGTTTCGCCGAGCTGGGCTTCGCAGTAGGCATTTTCGGCGTCGAGATAGGCGCGGATCTCCGGCTCGAGAACGGCAGGATCGCGCATCACCTCCTGCCAATTATCAGCCTTGAGCCACGCATAGTCGTCGATGAGTTCGACGCCGTGCTGATTGGTGACCTTGGGGCGGCGCGCAGCACAAGGCGGCTTCATGTAAGCATGACGGTGGTTGGGGCCGTGCATCGTTCTCTCCACGCAGACTGGCGCTAAATGTGGGGAGCCGCACCTCGGCGGCAAAGATACGGGCGTCAGCGGGGGGCGCATCAACCGGTAGGCAAAGGTCATGGTCGGAAACTGCTTCTGATCAGATGAATAGGCGCTCGGGTTGTCAACTTTGCGGAGATCCTTCGGCCTACAACTTTTCCGCGGAGGAAAGTTCCTTCAAGTACACGGCGGGTTGAGACAAGGAATTCAGTCAGTGAGCGCCAACGGAAGTGATCAAGAGATACGGTAATGTTGACATCCTCAACCAAATGTCGAGTTGTGTAGTCGGGGATATATTTAGTATAGGGGCGGGTAACCGAACGACATCTGAATCTGGAGTTGTCGAACGGCGTTGAGTACGTCTAGCCACCGCTATAGGGCCGTTTAAATAATCACGGTGAAGTGTATATTGGTCGACTGTAGTTGACTTTACTTCCCGGCGATGGGAGGTGTTGCCCCGCTAGGTAATACTCTCAGCATTACGCCAGTGGTTTTGAATGGCGCAAGTTCAAGTCCGCACACGGCCAATCTATTGAGGTATTGGCGCGCCGCGGCTGCTTTGATTGCATAGAAAAATTACTGACCAGTAGGAGGTCGGCTTGGAAGACACCACACGACCTGAACTCGTGGAGCTCACGGCCAAGATCGTTTCGGCCTATGTGAGCAACAATTCTGTTGGCGCCAATGATCTTCCGCAACTCATTAGCGAGACCCACGCCGCGCTCAGTCGCGCGAACGGGAGCGCCGCCCCCATCGAGCGCGAAGAGCACAAGCCAAAGGTGCCGGTGAAGAAGTCGGTGATGCCGGATTACCTGATCTGTCTGGAAGACGGGAAAAAGTTCAAGTCTCTGAAGCGCCATTTGCGCACGCACTACAACCTGTCGCCGGAGGAATACCGGGAGAAGTGGGGTCTGCCGCACGACTATCCGATGGTGGCGCCCAACTACGCCCGCGCACGTTCCGACCTCGCTAAGAAGATGGGGCTTGGAACACGGCGCGAAAAGTAGCGCCTCAGCCGTCTTGCGGGGTATCGCGAGGGACGGCGTTTGCTCTGCTGAGGTAATCTGCGGTTTCAGCCCTGTAGGCGCGTAGCAATTGCACGTAGATCGGAAGAGCACACGTC
>JBAZYB010000230.1:0-6503 GCA_041659545.1 Hyphomicrobium sp. | reverse complement strand
TTTTGGATAGGGCGCATCATTTCCCTCTCGTGCGTATCATCGGAGATTTCGGACCTCCTTGATAGCGCCAAACGTATCCGCCACTCTGGACCGTCGCCGCCGCTTGGGAACTGACCTTCGGCGCTATCTGGGAACGTGGCTTCCTTCGGTCGAATGCAAACGCTGAAGCCAAGTCGCTTTGCGAGCGACCAGCGTTGTAGGCGCTCGGCCTGGCCTCATTTGGCCAATAGCTCTTGTCGGTAATTGTCGATCCCGCGTGGGCCGTTGCTGATATCGCTACAAGTGGCAGCAAGAGCGAAATCGTGAGAAAGTGTTTCGTTAACATTGTCCGGCTCCTTGTCATTGTGAAGCGTGTCTCATGCGCTTCTACAAATGAGTTCGGAGCAAATCGTCGGCCGGTTACACACTCACGGTGACGTGAAAACGACCACCAAGGCCCGTTACCACCGCAACAAGCGCGGCCCCAATATTGCGCCTGCGAAGGTGCAAAGGGCGATCGTGCCACCGTACCAGACCGCAACAAATGGCAATGAATCGTCCATGCAATGAAGCGCATAAGCCATCGCACTCACGCCGCCAGCAATGAGGCCGGCGAAGGCGCCTGTGCGGGCGAGATCCGTTGGGGCAGCCCTTCGCACCGCCCAGATGGTAATTGCGAAAGGCACGATTGCGATGATCGGAATCGAGAGAAGGCATTCAAGCCACTGATCGCCGATGATCATTTTGTCCCAGTAGGAACTCGGCGCAAAAGCAAGGCTGATTGCGGCAAGTAACACAATCGCGAGGAACGGCATTGCAACCAAAATCGACGAGGTTCTTCGCTCCCCTCCGGGGCGCGCCAGCCTTGTGAGATAGATCGACGCGACGCCGACAATCCCCACCGTGAACGCGAGCTTCAGGAGGAGAAAAATCAAGGCGCGGGCCGTCATCAGGTCTGTGCGGACACCTAGTCCGACGAGCATGATGCCGAGTGCCGCCACTGTTCCAGCCGCAAGCGCAATGCAAACCGTCCGAACGACCAATCTGCGGTCTACCGGCTCTGCGTTCGCACTTAGTATGGCAACCAAGTCATCCGTCTTCATGTTCTGGTTTCCCGGGCAATCAAGGCAGCCAGTGTTTTGAGCCCACGATGAATGTTCACTTTTACGGCCGATTCCGAGATACCGCATCGGTCTGCCGCTTCAGCTATGCTCTGTCCGTCCAGTTTTACAGCCTCGATGGCGCATCGCATGTTTTTCGGCAACCGCTCCATGAGCCGTCTGACGTCGTGTGTGCTCTCGGCGCTGACATTGTCGTCATGTGCCATGATCAGATCGGCCTCATCGATAGGCACATCAGCGAACGACGCGCGAGTTCGACGCAGGAAATCGATCAACTTGTAGCGCGCGATCGCATGCACCCACGGTGTAAGCGGCTCCGTGGGGTCATAGGTATGTCGCTTGATGTGAATCGCCAATACCGCTTCCTGAACCAGATCTTCAGCCTCTGCCGCGCCTCTTCCAATGCCCGCAAATTTGCCTTTGTAATATGCGCGCAGACGGCGGCTCAATCGCTCAAGCAGCGCGCGGTGTGAGGCCGCGTCGCCATCCAGGCTTGCAAGCATCAGTGCCTTGAGTTCGATTTCGTTGGTCGTCATACTTGCATTATCTCTATGAGTTCGCTGATCCAGCCGGTTTGGTTACAGTTGACGGCGCTATCAATGGAAAAATAGTTGGCCCGCTGCCGCGCCGTTGTCGATTGATGGGCTTGGAGCTCATCAACATTGCGGTGAGATGGCCCCGCTAATCTCTTCTGGTGCGGCAAAGATCACGTCAGCCCTGTCTCCCATCATTCCGGCCGCCACGATCGCCGGAGCGCCCTTCTGTGGCCCATCGTCACTCACGTCGGTCTTGAATCTCAGATTTCGCTCCCAGAAATCGCGCGTTTTTCCATCCGCGGTGATCACCCGGTAGGTGTCTCGGCAGTGCGTGATCGCCGTCACCCGTTGGTCAGACTCGAGTTTTTTGAGATTTGGGACCGCACCACCACCCATCATGCCCATCATCATTCCGCCCATTTGATTGCCGCGTTGCGCAATCGATGGCGGAGCGTGACCGGGCTGGGTCGCATCCTTGAGAAACGCCAGAAGATCACCGCGCCGTCCCGCGTCCTTCACGCCGGAGAACGGCATCGTGTTGCCAGGAATGAGGTGTTGCGGATCCCGAAGCCACTCGTTGAGCGTGGCGTCGTCCCAAGTAATTCCCGACGACTTCAACGCCTGTGAATACCGACTGAAGCTCGGCAGCATGCCGGCCTTTCGGTTCCATAGATCGGCGAGACTTGGTCCCGTCATGTTTCGGTCCGGTTCCAGCGAGTGGCATGGCGCACAGGCCTGGAAACTCCGTTGGCCACGGGATGCGTCGCCTAGCTGTGCCTGTGCAGAGGGCAGGAACGCGCCTGTCACCAATGCGATCATGATCAATCTGTTCATCGCCGACCTCCCTTGTCTCCATAAAACAGATATTTGACGAGTGCTGCTGCCGATAGGATCAAAACAACGATGATCAGCAGCCACAAAAGCCCCATGCCCCATATCATTCCAGGCGCCATACCATTCATCATGGTTCACCTCACTCGGCGGGTTCCGAAACAAGTCGCGAGTCTTCCTTGGCCGGCTTGATGGCCCGCGATGGCGAATGATCGTTTTCGTGATCATTGGGCGGCAAACGGAAGCCTTTGATCAATCCATAGATCGCGGGAATCACGATCAGCGTCAGCAGTGTCGACGAAATCATGCCGCCGATCATCGGCACCGCGATGCGCTGCATGATCTCGGACCCGGTACCAGTGCTCCACATGATCGGCAGCAGTCCCGCCATGATGGCCACGACCGTCATCATCTTCGGCCGCACCCGCTCCACCGCGCCTTCCATGATGGCGTCGTAGAGGTCGTGACGGGTCAGTGTTCGCTTTTCGGCGTCACGCTGCGCCTTGATCTCGGCAAGGGCTTGGTTGAGGTAGATCAGCATAACGACGCCAGTCTCAGCCGCAACACCCGCCAACGCGATGAAACCGACCGCGACTGCAACGGACAGGTTGAAGCCTAGCGCCCACATCAGCCAGATGCCGCCGACCAAGGCGAACGGCAGCGACAGCATCACGATCACGGTCTCGGCGATGGAACGGAAGTTGAGGTACAGCAGCAGAAAGATGATCAGCAGCGTCACCGGGACGACGATCTTCAGGCGCGCCGTTGCGCGTTCGAGATATTCGTACTGACCGCTCCAGACCACATAGTATCCCGCCGGAAATTGAATACTGGCCTGCACCGCCTGCCGCGCGTCGGCAACATAACTGCCGAGATCGCGGTCACGGATGTCGACGTAGATGTAAGTCGCCAACTGTCCATTCTCGGTGCGGATCGATGTCGGCCCTCGCGCCGGTTCGATCTTGGCGACCTCCCCAAGCGGCACTGCACCTCCCGCCGGCATCGGAACCAGGACGTCGTTGGCGATGGCCTGCGGATTCTCGCGCAGGTCCCGGGGGTAACGCATGTTGACGCTGAAGCGCTGCCGGCCCTCCACTGTCGTGGTCACCGTCTGGCCGCCGAGTGCGGTCGCAATCACATCCTGAACGTCCTGGACCATGATGCCGTAGCGCGCCAAGGCCGCCCGGTCCGGTGTCACGTCGAGATAGTAGCCGCCGATACCCCGCTCGGCATACGCCGACGATGTTCCCGGCACAGCCTTTAGAACCTGCTCGATCTGCTTGGCCAGTTTGTCGATCTCGACCAGATCTGTGCCGATCACTTTGACCCCAACCGGCGTGCGAATTCCGGTCGATAGCATGTCGATGCGCGCCTTGATCGGCATGGTCCAGGCATTCGAGACGCCGGGGAATTGCAACGCCTTGTCCATCTCTGCGATCAGACTGTCGACCGTGATGCCGGGCCGCCACTCTTCCTTCGGCTTCAGGTTGACGATGGTCTCGAACATTTCGGACGGTGCCGGATCGGTCGCCGTCAAAGCCCTGCCGGCCTTGCCGTAGACTGACGCCACTTCCGGGAACGACCGGATGATCCTATCCTGCATCTGCAGCAGTTCACCCGCTTTGGTCACCGAAATTCCCGGTAGCGTGGTGGGCATGTAGAGCAGCGTGCCTTCGTTGAGGTTGGGCATGAACTCGGTGCCGAGCTGACGCGCCGGCCACACTGTCACCACAACAATTGCCAGCGCGATAAGGATCACCAGTGCCTTGGCACGCATCACGGCCTTGATCACCGGCCGATAAATCCAGATCAGGAAGCGATTGATCGGGTTCTTGTGCTCGGGCACGATTCTGCCGCGCACGAAGATGATCATCAGCGCCGGCACCAGCGTTACCGACAGCAACGCTGCCGCCGCCATTGAAAAGGTCTTCGTGAACGCCAAGGGGCTGAACAGCCGGCCTTCCTGCGATTCCAGCGTGAAGATCGGCATGAACGACACGGTGATGATCAGCAGGCTAAAGAACAGCGCCGGCCCGACCTCGGACGCTGCCTTTATCAGTATGTCGACCCTTGACCGTTCGGGTTCAGCCCGCTCCAGATGCTTGTGTGCATTCTCGATCATAACGATCGCTGCATCGACCATGGCGCCGATCGCAATCGCGATGCCGCCCAGACTCATGATATTGGACCCCAGCCCGAGCAGCTTCATCGCACCGAACGCCATCAGCACGCCGACCGGCAGCATCAGGATGGCGACGAGCGCGCTGCGGACATGCAGCAAGAAGACGATGCAGACCAAGGCGACGACCACACTTTCCTCGAGCAACGTGTGCTTGAGCGTAGCGATGGCCGCGTTGATCAGGTTGGAGCGGTCATAAACCGGGACGATCTCGACGGATTTCGGCAGGCTGCTGGCGATCTCCTTGAAGCGCTTCTTCACATTCTCGATCACATCAAGCGCATTAACGCCGAACCGCTGCAGCACGATGCCGCTGGCAACCTCTCCCTCGCCGTTGAGCTCTGTGATGCCTCGGCGCTCGTCCGGACCAAGCTCGACGCGGGCAACATCGCGCAGCAGAACCGGCGTGCCGTTGCTGGTCTTCAGCACGATGTTGCCGAGGTCGTTGATGCCTTTAAGATAACCTTTGCCGCGGATGACGTATTCGAACTCGGAGAGCTCGACGGTGCGGCCGCCGACATCGGCGTTGCTGGCGCGAATCGCATCGCGCATCTTCTGCATGGAGATGCCGAGATCGCGCATGCGCTGCGGATCAAGGATGACGTTGTACTGCTTGACGAAGCCGCCGACGCTCGCCACTTCGGCGACGCCTTCGGCCTTGGCCAGCGCGAATTTCAGATTCCAGTCCTGGATGGTCCGCGTGTCGGCGAGGTTCAGCGCTTTCGATACCACTGCGTACTGGTAGACCCAGCCCACGCCTGTAGCGTCGGGACCGATCGTCGGGCTTACGCCGGCGGGCAACCGCGAGGCCGCGCCGTTGAGGAATTCGAGCACCCGCGAGCGAGCCCAGTAAATGTCAGTGCCATCCTCGAAGATGACGTAAACGAACGAAACCCCGAAGAACGAGAAGCCGCGCACGACTTTGGATCGGGGCACGGTCAGCATCGCGGTCGTCAGCGGATACGTGACCTGGTCTTCGATCACTTGCGGCGCCTGGCCGGGATATTCGGTGTAGACGATCACCTGGGTATCGGAGAGATCCGGAATCGCATCGAGCGGCAGATGGACCAGTGCGTAGATGCCCGCGGCTGCGGCAAAGCCGGTGCCGAACAGGACCAACAGCAGGTTGCGAGCCGACCAACTGATGACGCGGGCGATCATTGCTGGCCTCCCGCGTTCGAAAACCCTTTAAGGGCGGCCTTCAGATTGCTTTCCGCATCGATCAGGAAGTTGGCCGAGACGACGACGGGATCGCCCTCCGTGAGGCCCTGTCGGATTTCGACATAGCCGTCGCCGCGATGGCCGAGTTTCACCTCGCGCGGCTCGAAGCGCCCCTGTCCTTTCTCGACGAATACCGCCTGACGATTGCCGGTATCCAGAACGGCGCTTTCAGGTACGGTAAGCACAGGCTGCGAGCTGCCAATATCGATATTCGCATCGACATACATATCGGGAAGCAGAGCGCCATCCGGATTGGCCAATTCGATCCGCACCCGGGCGGTTCGTGTTTCCCTGTTCACCTGCGGGTAGACCACCGAGATCTTCCCGGTGAACTCGCGACCAGGAAAACTGCGTGCCCTCACCGTCACCGGTTGCCCGATGGCGATTGCGCCGAGATCGCGCTCGGCAACATCGACCATGGCCCACACGACAGACGTGTCGGCGACCCGGAACAACACATCGCCGGGCTGCGCGCGCATGCCTTCGATGGCATTGCGTTCGAGCACAATGCCGTCGCGCGGAGCCGACCAGTCGATGGTGATCGGAACGGTACCGCTCTTCTCCATGGCGGCAATTGCCGTGTCGGGAACGTCAAGGTTCATCAGCCGCTGACGAGAGCCGCGACCATACACGGCG
>JBAZYB010000229.1:0-6535 GCA_041659545.1 Hyphomicrobium sp. | reverse complement strand
GCTGCACCGTCAACAGACTCGGCCGCCGATCCGATCAAACGGTCGGGCCACCCTCAAAACCGAAACGCTTCATAATGCGCTCGAAAAGCTGATCGCGCACATCCCGATAGTGCATCAGCGTCTGCTCGCGCGTGCCCTGACCCAGCATCACGGTGGCATCTATGGTCGGCCAGTATTCGACATCGACCGCCATCGTGCGCGTAAGCTCCAGCGCCTGATGGTGCGCCTCGGGCGACAGCGTCACAATAAGATCGAACGAAGTGTCGTTGAGATCCCGCAGCGTGTTGGGCGTGTGCTGCGAGACGTCGATGCCGATCTCGTCCATCACCGCCGTCACGAAGGGATCGGCAGTCCCGGCACGCACGCCAGCTGAAGCCACATACGCGCGATTACCAGCCAGGTGACGCAGGATCGCCGCCCCCATGACCGAGCGCACGGCGTTGGTCGTGCAGGCGAAGAGGACTGCGCCGGGGAGCTCGCCTGCAGGCGAAGAGGAACCGGCCGGTGAATCATCCCGGGCCTCTACGATCGAGCCGCTCGCGACCTCGCGAGACATGGCCGCTACCCCTTCCAGTGCAGCGCACAGATCAGCGTGAACAGCCGGCGGGCGGTATCGAGATCGACGGTGACTTTCCCCGCCAGTCGCTCGAGCAACGTGCGACTGCCTTCGTCGTGCAGTCCGCGACGCCCCATGTCGATGGCCTGTATCCGCGACGGCGGCGCAGCCCGTATGGCCTCGTAGTAGCTTTCGCAGACGAGGAAGTAGTCCTTCATGATCCGCTTCAGCGGTGTCAGCGACAGCATGTGCGTGACGAGCACGACGTCCGCCTCGCTACTCACCGTCAGCACCAGCCGATCCTCCGACAGGGCGAGGCTCAGCTTGTAGGGGCCATCGTCACGGCCTTCGAGGGCGAAGGAGTTGCCTTCGAGAATATCGAAGATGGCAACCTCGCGTTCGTGCTCGATGCTGGAATTCGTCGTCGCCGTCGAATTCTCGTCGAGGGTGATGGCGACGAGCCTGGATTTCGGTAAGTCAGCCGCGACTTCCGTTTTACTCATGATTGAGTCCCAAGCGTCGGTTGCAGACGAATATCGGCCGACAGGCGGTGCGCCTCAAGCCCTTCGGCCCGGGCGAGCGCCATCGCCGCCGGAGCCAGCGCCGCGAGCGCCTTCGCGTCGAGCTTCAACAGCGATGTACGCTTCATGAAGTCGAGCACGCCCAACCCGGACGAGAACCGCGCCGTGCGCGATGTCGGCAGCACGTGGTTCGAACCGGCGATGTAGTCGCCGATCATCTCCGGCGTGTGCGAGCCAATGAAGATGGCGCCCGCATTACGAATGCGCTCGCTGAGCGCCTCTGCATCCTGGGTCGCGATTTCCAGATGCTCCGCCGCGATGCGGTCGGCAAGAGCTGGTGCCTCGTCGAGCGACGAGAGCTCGATGATGGCGCCGAATACGTTCCAGCTCTCGCCTGCGATGTTGCCGCGCGGCAGGGTCTGCAACTGGCGACCCACCGCCGCCTCCACGGCGCGACCGAAGTCGGCGTCATCCGTCATCAGGATGGACTGCGCCGCCGTGTCGTGTTCGGCCTGAGCCAGAAGATCCGCTGCGATCCACTCCGGGTTGTTGTGCTTGTCGGCAATCACCAGAACTTCAGACGGTCCGGCGATGCTGTCGATGCCCACGGTGCCGAACACCAGCCGCTTGGCCGCCGCGACATAGGCATTGCCCGGCCCGACGATCTTGGCGACCGGAGCAATCGTTTCCGTCCCGTAAGCCAGAGCACCGATGGCCTGCGCGCCGCCGACACGATAAACTTCATCGACGCCCAGCAGTTGCGCGGCAGCCAGAACCAGTGGGTTCAGTTCGCCATTTGGCGACGGCACGACCATGACGATGCGCGGCACACCGGCGACCTTCGCCGGGATGGCATTCATCAGCACCGAACTGGGATACGAGGCCAAACCACCGGGCACATACAGACCGACCGATTCAACCGCCGTCCACCGCCAGCCGAGTTCGACGCCCAGCGCATCGGTGTAGCGCTCGTTCATCGGCAGTTGCCGCTCGTGGTGCTCGGCAATGCGATCAGCCGCGAGTTGCAGCGCATCCAGTGTCTCGGCGCTGCAGGCCTCCCGCGCGGCGATCATCTCCGCCTTACTGACGCGCAAGCCCATCTTGCCCAGATCGACCCGATCGAACTTCTTCGACAAATCGATCAGCGCCGCATCACCGCGCGCGCGCACGTCGGCGAGAATAGCCGCGACGGTGTCGCCCACATCCTGGGACGCTTCGCGCTTCTCGCCGAGCAATTCGGCGAAGGCCGCTTCAAAACCACGATCGCGCGTCTGCAGCCGCTTGGGCATCTCGTCATCGGCCTGCGGGCCGTCTCCTTTGGAATTGTCGATTAATCGTCGATGGTATGCACCGGGCGGCTGCGGGCCCGCCACGCGGCACCAAGGTCGCGCAGTTCCGCCTCGATGCACTCGACTTCGAGCCGCACGGCGGCGCCCCCGGCGAAATGCAACGTAATCGCGCCCGAGGGCTCATCGCCCGCGTCGAACGTCAGGGCGAGCAGCGCCAGAACCTGGTCCTTCTGCTGCAGATCTAGCCCCTGCACCCGGGCCGCCTTAACGCGCTCGAACCGCACGCCCGACCGCCGCCGCTCGTAGGTATCGCTGCCCTCCTCGCCGGCGCGCTCCCAATCGAAGCGGTTAACGATGGCTGCGAAGCGCATTTCCGGTTTCAGGTAGGCCATGTCGCCAACACGGAAGACAGCATCCTGCAGGTGGCACGACAGCACCCGCAGATCTTCCGGATCGAGAGCAATGAGCTTCAGATCTTCCATGGCATGGTCCCAGGGGGGTACGCGGGCCCTCTTTGGTCGCGAACTTCAATGAGTTGATAGCGGCGCTGCCGCAACGGCGCAACCGACACGAACCCCCAGCCGGGCAGCGTGGGGCCAGCTGGCCCCCACGACCGAGGCAAAGAGACAAAACTCGGGAATGCAGACTGTCGCTGCTGAGACGGGCGTGCCGCTATCGAGCCGGCGGCGAGAACCGCCCTGGAGATGCTATGGCGCCGGGCCCGCCGGAGAAACGCCACGCTCCAGGGCATGCGTATGCAAGGAGTGCTGATGGACCCCGCGGGCGTACGCCGCGATGCCTATTGCACAGGCCAGCAGCGCAGCGAGCATGGCGGCCTGTAGAAATTGCGTTCTCATCGGACGTACTTCTTCTCCGCGCCGGTGAACCCCGGCGATGATCACGCTGATGGAACGGAGCGCGGCCGGCTGTCCCGGCGGTATCAAACAGGGCATTTGGGCAAAACGGTGTACGGATTGAAAATGCGGGTCCGGAATTGCGCCGGAGCCCGCCGAGCGAGGCAGCTACAACGGGGCCAGGAAGCCAATTTGTCCTGAGCTGCCATCGTCTGGATCAGTAGCAATGCTGACGCAGCGTCCAGCCTTGGACCTTGCATCGCTCGTTGCCGTTCGCGTCGGTCTTGCAGACGCGGTTGGGCAGGCGCTGGTACGAACAGTAGTAATTGCCAGCCCGACCCTCATAGCCACTCGTCGGCTGCGAGAATTGGTAGTCCTGCGAATAGAATTCCTTGCCGCCGCCTTTTGCGAAGGCACCAGTGACCATGGCGCCGCTGACGACGGCGGCGAGAACGGCGGTCTTGAAGATCGGCTGCATGGACGTTCACTCCGTGGCTGAGCGGCTTGCAGGCCGCGTTAGAAAGCCATCGGAAGGTAGGAGAACGCAGGACCCGCAGCTGTTCCCGCAGAAACATCGCGGTATCGGACCCAAAAAGGTCAGCAATCTACGCCCACGGGCGGCAAGGATGCAGTTCAGTTGGCCGCTGAAGGCAAGGTCTCATGGCCGCCGACGGCCGCAAGGAGACGAGGGCCTCCGCGCCTTAGGCGCGGTCCTCAGCTCCGGCGAGGAGACCGCACTCAAAGCCTGCCGCCACTCTTGTCAGGACTTCAGCCCGTCAATCTTTCGATCTGCGCGCCGCAACGCGACAGCTTCTGCTCGAGCTGCTCGAAACCGCGGTCGAGGTGATAGACGCGATTGATCATCGTCTCGCCCTCGGCCATCAGCGCCGCAATGACGAGCGACACCGACGCGCGCAGGTCCGTCGCCATCACCGGCGCGCCGGTGAGGCCCTTCACGCCCTTGATGGTCGCAGTGTCCCCGTGCAGCTGGATGTCGGCGCCCAGACGCGCCAGCTCCTGCACGTGCATGAAGCGGTTCTCGAAGATCGTCTCGCGGATGACGCTGGTGCCTTTCGCCATCGTCATGAGCGCCATGAACTGCGCCTGCAGATCGGTGGGAAAGCCTGGGAATGGCTGCGTTTCGACCGACACTGGCTCGATGTCGTGCCCGTTGCGCTTGATGCGAATGCCGCTGTTCGTCTCTAGAACCTCGACGCCCGTCTGTCTCAGGGCATCCAGCGCCGTCTTCAGCAGGTCCGGACGCGCGCCCTCGAGCGTCACATCACCACCCGTGGCGGCCACGGCCATGGCGAACGTGCCCGTCTCGATGCGGTCGGCGAGCACGGAATGGACGGCGCCATCGAGGCGATCGGCGCCCTGGATGCGCAATGTCGAGGTGCCAATGCCCTCGATGTTGGCGCCCATCTTGACGAGACACTCCGCAACATCGCCGATCTCCGGCTCACGGGCGGCGTTCTCGATCACTGTTTCACCGCGCGCCAGCGCCGCAGCGAGCAGCACGTTGTGGGTCGCACCGACCGATACCTTGGGGAACACGACGCGGCCCCCACGTAGAGTGCCACCCTTGGCTTTGGCGAGCACATAGCCCGCCTCGATCTCGATGTCGGCACCCAGCTCCTTCAGGCCCATCAAATGCATATCGACGGGACGCGTACCAATCGCGCAGCCGCCCGGCAGCGACACCTTCGCCTGCCCGCAACGGGCGAGCAGCGGGCCGAGCACCCAGAAGCTGGCGCGCATGCGGCTGACCATCTCGTAGGGCGCCACCGTATCGACGATGTCGCGAGCCGAGAGATGGAACGTCTCACCGATGTGCTGGGCAGGTCCCGGGCGCTTGCCGTCGACGGCCAGGTCGACGCCGTGGTTGCGCAGGATGCGGGCGAGCAGATTGACGTCGGCAAGGTTGGGGACGTTCTTCAGTGTCAGTCGGTCAGACGTCAGCAGGCTGGCAATCATCAGCGGCAATGCGGCGTTCTTGGCGCCTGAAATCGGTATGCTGCCGTTCAGCCGTTGGCCGCCGACGATCCTGATTCGATCCATTCGTGTGTCCCCTCATGCACCGGCTGTGCCGGCAACGCCAAGGAATGATTAAGCGCTTCTCGACCTCCCCAGCAAGTACCGAAGGAAGCGCTTCCAGTTCCGCAGCTTGTACCCGCAGCGAAGATAGCCGGACGTGTTGACGGCTCGGTTAACGCCCTGATCGGGTTAATTCCGAGGCGAGCGTCCGCCGGATGTGGCGCCGGTCGGCGGATGGCCGTGTCTAGTCCCGGTCGACGCTGATGTTGAATGGCGCCAATTCCTCGCGCATTGCCACCCGCGCCCGCTCCTCGACGCGGCGATATGCTGCGGCAACGCTACGGCCATAATCGGTGAGCTTGGCGCCTCCGCCATGCGAACCGCCCGGGGAGGCGGTGACGACCGGATCGGGAAACATGTGGTTGAGCGCATCGACCAGCAGCCATGCCCTGCGATACGACATACCCAGATCGCGTCCGGCAGCCGAGATCGAGCCTGTGCGCCCAATTGCCTCCAGCAGTTCGACCTTACCCGGCCCCAGAACCTTGCCGTCGCCGATGCGGATGCGCACGTGCGGAAACGCGCGCTCGTGCTTGCGCTTGACCTTGAGCTTCGGAGCAGCCTTCACGGCACCCGCACGCTTCGTCTTCTTGGACGTCTCGCTCAAGCGCTCCTCCTGCCCCGACCGCCGACGAGTTGACGCACGAATAGTGAATTTTCCTGTCCGCTGCCTCGCCGGCAAAGCTCAGTCCACGGCCTCGCCGGATGATGCGGCATCCCCCTCATTGACCTCGGCGTCGTTCGCCCGTGTGCGTGCCCGCGCCTGATCCTTCCGCTTCCTGAGATTGGCGCGCAGCTCCGCTTCAAGGCGTGCCGCACGGGCGTTGCCGCTACCCTTGCCGCGCATCCCATCGCCCATACCGCGTCAATGCTCCCGATGACATCGCAGCGTCGCGCATCAAACGCCAAACGCCAGCCTGGGTGACCATATCGTTCGACTCCAAGTCGGGCAACGCAGCCGGGCCAAATTCCCGCGGATGGACAACATATTTCCCGCGACGCCAGCGACTTACGCGGCAAGGCTATCAACATCGCGTGAGCGCGCGCGCTTCACTTGCCATCACTTCCCGCACCATGAATATGAGCGCAACAATGTAACAACGTACCAAGGGACGCAAAGCAATGAAGTGGGCTGCCGCAATTCTAGCTTCGACGATCTGTGTCGGGATGCAGGTGCCAGCATTAGGCGCCGAGGAGACCAAGCTTCCCCTGCGCAAG
>JBAZYB010000228.1:0-6579 GCA_041659545.1 Hyphomicrobium sp. | reverse complement strand
GTGATGACGTTCGAATACGGAGGCGCCGTCTTCAACCTGCTCGACACGCCGGGCCACGAGGACTTTTCCGACCACACCTATCGCACGCTTACCGCCGTCGACTCGGCGATCATGGTCATCGACGCGGCCAAGGGCATCGAGGCGCGCACGCGCAAGCTGTTCGAAGTGTGCCGGCTGCGCGACATTCCGATCATCACCTTCATCAACAAGCTCGACCGCGAGTCACGCGAGCCACTGGAGCTGCTCGACGAGATCGAGAAGGTGCTGGCGCTCGACACCGCGCCGATGGTGTGGCCCATTGGCATGGGGCGGACGTTTCGCGGCACTTACGACCTGCAGAAGCCGCGCATCCGGCGTATCGACGAGGCACCGGAAGGCACGCCGGTATCGGGACCGGACGATCCGGTTTTCGAGACGCTGCTCGAGCCGGACGACCTTGCGAAGTGGCGCGAAGATATCGATCTGGTGCGCGATCTGTGCGGCAGCTTCGACCTGAAGGCGTTTCGCGAGGGCACCTTGTCGCCGGTCTACTTCGGCAGCGCGCTGCGCAATTTCGGCGTGCGCGATATTCTCGAAGCGCTGATCGCCTACGCGCCGCCGCCGCTGAGCCGCAAGGCGGCGAGCCGCACCATTGAGGCGACCGAGCCGGCGATGACGGGGATCATCTTCAAGATCCAGGCGAACATGGACCCCAACCACCGCGACCGCATGGCGTTCATGCGGCTGTGCTCGGGGCGACTGACGCGCGGCATGAAGGTGAAGCACGTGCGTACCGACAAGACGATGGCGCTGACCGCGCCGCAGTTCTTTTTCGCGCAGGATCGCTCGCTGGCCGAGGAAGCATATGCCGGCGATGTGGTGGGCATTCCCAACCGCGGCACGCTGCGCATCGGCGATGCGCTGACCGAGGGCGAGGACGTGCAGTTCCTCGGCATTCCCTCGTTCGCGCCGGAGATCCTGCGCCGCATTCGTCTGGGTGACGCGATCAAGGCGAAGAAGCTGAAGGACGCCTTGAAGGAGATGGCCGAGGAAGGCGTGGTGCAACTGTTCTCGCCCATCGATGGGATGCAACCCATCGTCGGCGTCATCGGCGCGCTGCAGCTCGACGTTCTCGGCGATCGCCTGACGCACGAGTACGGATTGTCGACGGGCTTCGAGACGGCGCCGTGCGAAGTGATGCGCTGGATCGAGGCGCCGGACCGGGCCAAGCGCGACAAGTTCATCGAGCAGAACCGCTCCGCCATCGCCATCGATGCCGACGGCGACTACGTCTACATGGCGCCCTCGGTGTTCAGCCTCAACTGGGTTGCCGAACGCAACCCCGACATCACGTTCAAGGACGTGAAGGCCGTCACGCAAGGCTAAACCCGGGCGGCGGCGCCTCGGGCCGGTGAGGCGCGCTCCCCCCGCGGGGTGTGAGAGTACGAGCTTCGACACCGCCGGCGCCCGAGTGCATCCTCTGTGTACGGTTGACTTCGGGCGCAGACGAATTAGCTTGGTTGCAATTTCGTACTCCGTCGCGATTTCCGCGAGTTGCAGATTTTTCGAGCGCCTTGTGCGCGCCTCGCCGAGCCGCGTGCCTCGGCGTGGTGTTGCCCCCTTTGCTGATTAGTGTTTTTGAGACGCGTCTATGTTGAGTTACGTTATTAATCTCGACCGGGATAAAGACCGTCTTGCGCATATGACGGCCGAGGCCAATCGCATTGGCCTTGCGTTGGAGCGCTTCACGGCACTGGACGGTTGCCACCTCAGCGCGGATTTGCGCGGTCAGTTTTATGGCGACGACGGCCGCCTGCACGAGCCCGCCATGACGCCCGGCGAGGTCGGCTGCTATGCGAGCCATCTGAGCGTTCTCAAGCTGGTGGCCGGTGGCAAGAGTGAGGCCGCACTGATTTTCGAAGACGACGTGCAGATGTTGGACGGCCTAGCGCCATCCATCGCGGCGGCCATGGCCGTGGCCCCGGGGTGGGATATTATTCGGCTCTCCAACGCGACCAAATCTGTCGCCCTGTCGGTTGCCCCGCTGGGGGGCGGACGCGAGTTGGTGAAGTATTGGACGGTGCCCAACAGCGCGGGTGCGTATTTGATCTCGCGCGCCGGTGCGGAGAAGTTCCTGCGGGCATACGAGCGGCGCACGCTACCGATCGATGAGGATCTGCGCCGTCCCTGGCGGAGTGGGATGAACACATACGGCATCCTGCCACCGCCGGTAGTGCCGGACGTGTGCATGGTTTCGAGCATTTGCAGCATGGGGCGCCCGCGGCGCGTGCCGGCGCGAAGCCGATTCAAGGACGCCGCTCCGGCTCGCGATTTTCTGGCTTCGTGGAGCTACCGGCTGAAGACGTTTGGCCCGTGGGCCTTCTGCCAGGCGCTGGTGCGCGAGCCTCTTGCCGTGGCGGCAGCACGGATAGTTGGGCGTGAAGCGTCGCGACGGATCTGCGTTATGCCCCCCAGCGTCGGGCGGGGTGATGGGCAGGGTTGAGCAGGCAAATAGCGGTGCGTGACGGCTGTCCTGCGGGCGCGCAATCGTTGCTCGTGCATCAAGGCGCGGCTACGCTTGAGACGTTGGAATGCCCGGGGGAACGTCGATGATTTCCACAGTTGCCGTCGCGTGCCTGCGTCTGCTTCCGGTCGGCGCGGCGCGCAAGATTGCGCGCAGCATGCCGATCAGGCACGACGTCGAGGTCGACGGGATCAAGCTGCGCTGTCATCCGAGCGACAACGTGACCGAGCGTGAGCTGATGCTCGACCCGCGGACCGGCAATGAGTCCGTCGGCTCGCTCGACTGGGTGGTCGAGGGGCTCGGGACAGGCGGGACGTTCGTCGACATCGGCGCCAACTGCGGCCTCTACTCGCTCTTTGCTGCGCGCGCAGTGGGACCGACGGGGCGCGTCATCGCGATTGAGCCCATCCCGTTGATGCAGGAGCGTCTGCGCTTCAACGCGCGGCGGAACGGCTTCGACGGCATCGAGCTCGTGCCCTCTGCCGTCGGCCCGCAGGCGGGAACGGCGACGCTTTACGTGCGCGGCAAGAACTACGGCCAATCCAGCCTGATTGCCGAGCCCGGCTTTGCCCCACTCACCGTTCCGGTGGCACCGCTGACGGACATCCTGGCGGCGAAAGACATCGCGTCCATCGACGTGCTGAAGATCGATGTCGAGGGCTTCGAGGACCGGGTCATCATTCCGTTCTTGAGGGACAGCGCGCGGTCGCTGTGGCCACGGCGCATCGTGATCGAGATTGCCTCGGCGAGCGACTGGCACGAGGACTGCGCGGCGTTCTTTGTCGCCAACGGCTATCGGCTCATGGCCGAGGGCTTCGGCGATGCGCTGTTTGAGCTCTAGAGCCCCGTCGAACATTCAGAACATTGAGAGGACGCGCGACTAATGGCCAAGCCGCGCGTCCTTTTTCGGCTGAGACGTCGCCAGGAGGCGGCGAGGTCAACGACCGAAAGCGCGAGCTCTAGATTTCGCCCTTCATTCCCTTTTCGAAGTACTTGTGAATGATCTTGTCCTGGTTCTCCAACAGCCAGTCGATCGACGGCTCGTTGCGCATTGCCTTCTCGATGGCGCGGGTTGTCGCCTCGCGATGGATGTTGAACAAGATCTTGTGGTCGAGATTGTCGATGGTCGCGACCATGGGGTTGAGCCACACGGAAACGATGATGCCGAGATCGTTGGCCTTGTCGCGCGGGATGTCACCGCTGCGGACGGCATCGAGGACGCCCATGGCGGTGGCATACTGCACCGTGCCCATGAGAATATTCGTGTAGCGCTCGTTGCTCACCGTCACCTTGCTGACGCACAACGTCGGCGGACGCACCATGACGTCGGTGTTGAGCAGCGCCAGCACGCGGCTGTGCCCCACAACCTGATTGCCGAGCAGATTGGCAAACGTGGCGCCGAAGGGTCCATCCATCTCGCCGATGGCGACCTCGGGCTCCGCCGCTGTTCCCGGAGGCCCGCCCGCCACCAGCGCCTCGCCGATGCGCACTCCAAATTTCGCGGTCATGTGCCCCTCCTTTTCAATTCACCTGATCGTGCCCGAGAGCGCCGCCCTGTCAGACGACTCCCGGGACTGTGCTACGCGCCGAATCTAACAGCCAATGTGTGAAGCTGTCTGCGTAGCTGCGGAACAATGCCATCTCGAATGTCGGAATATCGTCGAGCTGCCAAATGATGATGCCGATATGGCTGGCGTGGGTGATCGCGGCGCTGTTGACGCCGAAGGCGCGCGGGTGGAGGTCGATCGGTACGCCCTTGACCAGAACCTTGCGGGCCATCGGGCCGGCGACGCGCACAACGACGCGGCCGTCCGACTGATCAACCACCGCGGCAAGTCCTGCCAGGCGCGTTTTCAGTTCGCGTTCGAGATCGCGGCCATCGGCGCGGTCGGCCACCGCAAGCCACTGATCGGGACCGGCCCAGATGAACGCTATGCCCTGGCCCGCGACCCGCTGCGGGCGACGCGGCAGTTCGACGCCATAGGCATCGCGGATCGCGTCGCAGAGTGCCTGCACCTGGCCCTTGGCGGCAGCGATGCTCGCCATGGTCAGATCCTCGCGCATCTCGATGGCCAGGCTGGGCGTCGATACGGGCCGAGGGTGGGAGAACGCAGAGCAGGGCTTGAGCATGTTTTCAGCCACGGACGCGAGTTCCTTCTGGATCGACGAATACCGGTTTGACGACCTCGACGAGTGTGTCGCCGCCGCGCACCGGATCGTAGGCGCGGACGATCTCACCGATGCGATTGGGCCCGTTCTTGAGAAGGCCGAGGCCGATCCAATGCCCGTTCGACGGAGAGAAAGCGACGGATGTCATGTAGCCGTCGTCATTGGCGGCAGTAGGTTTGGCGTCGCGGGCAAGGAAGTGTGCACCCGAGCGCAGGCGCGCGGACCGGTCCACAGGGCGGAAGCCGACAAGAGCCGGGCGAGCGGGATCTGTGAGACCGGGCCGAGCACCGAGGACGCGACCAACGAAATCCTTGGTCTTCGACACCATGCCGCCGAGCCCCAGATCGCGCGCGGTCGTGTTGCCGTTGATCTCGGGGCCGCTGATGTGCCCCTTCTCGATGCGCATCACGCCTAGAGCCTCTGTGCCATAGGCGCAGGCGCCGAAGTCGCGGCCGGCTTCCCACAGCCGGCGCATGAGGGCGTCGCCGTAGCGAGCCGGGACGCCGATCTCGTAGGCGCGCTCGCCGGAGAATGACAGACGGAACAGTCGCGCTTTGATGCCACCACAAACCGTGATCTCACCGACTTGCAGATACGGAAAGCCTGCATCGGAAATGTCGAACGCAGGATCGACGATCTTCTGCAGCAGCTCGCGGGACTTCGGACCCGCCACCGCGTACTGGGCCCACTGCTCGGTCGCAGATACCATCTGCACGTCGAGCTCCGGCCACAGCCACTGGTGGCAGTACTCCATGTGCTGGAAGGCCCGCACCGCATTGGCCGTGGTCGTGGTGATGAAGTAGTGGTGCTCGCCGAAGCGAGCGATCGTTCCGTCGTCGAAGAGGATGCCGTCCTCGCGCAGCATGCCGCCGTAGCGCGCTTTGCCGATGGCGAGGGTCTTCAGATTGTTCATGTAGATGCGTTCGAGGAAGGCGGCGGCGTCCTTGCCCTGGACGTCGATCTTGCCCAACGTCGACACATCGCAGATGCCGACGGCGTTGCGCACGGTGTTGACCTCGCGCACGACCGACTGCAGCCAATCGCTCTCGCCGGGGCGGGGGAAATAGCTAGGACGCAGCCACAGCCCGGTTTCGATGCATTTGCCGCCCTGTTCCTGCGCCCATTTATAGGAAGGCGGCAGCCGCGTCGGCTTGAAGTCTTTGCCGCGGTGATGACCGGCAAGCGCGCCGATCGCAACAGGAACGTACGGCGGGCGGGCGAGCGTGATACCGGTCTCGGGGATCGAGCGGCCGGTGATCTCAGCCATGATGGCGATGGCGTTGACGTTGGCGGTGCGGCCCTGATCCGTCGCCATGCCGAGCGTGGTGTAGCGCTTCAGGTGCTCGACGGCGCGGAAGCCCTCGCGCTCGGCGAGTTCCACGTCCTTGTCGGTGACATCATTCTGGAAGTCGACGAACGCCTTGGCGCCAGGCTTGCTCACGCGCCAGAGAGGGCTGATGTCGCAGCTCTCGTCCTCGGCCTGGGGAACGGGGACCGTGATCGACTTGGAAATGCTGCCGGCAACGGCGGCAGAGCCGGCGCTCGCTCCACTCTCCAGAGCGCTATGCAGCGAGAATTGACCCGCCGCCGCGCCACCGAGTGTCATCTCGCCCGGCAACGGACCGGCAAGGAAGCAATGCAGTTTATCGTTCCACTGGGTGCGCGAGCCACGATGCGTCGTCAGCTGAATGTTGGGGTTCCAACCGCCAGACACGGCGATGAGATCGCAGTCGAGGCGCACTTCGGCACCGGTCTGGGTGCGGACGACCGCACCGCTCACGCGCTTCTTGCCGAGTGCCGTGGTGACGACGGCACCCGTTACGAGTTTGGCACCAACGCTGCCGGCGAGGCGCGATGCCATGGTTGACGCTGTCGGACGCGAGTCGACGATTGCGACCACTTTTGCG
>JBAZYB010000227.1:0-6612 GCA_041659545.1 Hyphomicrobium sp. | reverse complement strand
ACGGCAGGTGATCTTGACCGAGGCCTTCGAGGGAATGACCGTCTTTGAGCCCACGCCCTGATAGCCGCCGGTGATGCCGTTGAATTCGAGCGTGGGGCGTGACCAGAGCTGCTCGAGCACGGACCTGTCGCTTTCGCCTGCGGGTTGCTTCAGGCCGACGGAAGCCAGGAAATCCTCGCCGCGGAAGCCGAGCTCTGCCCACTGCTCCGTCTGCGCCGGAGCGGGCTCGGTGACGCCGTCATAAAAGCCGGGAATGATCACGCGGCCGTTGGAGTCGTGCATGGAGGCGACGATGTGCGCCAAGGTGCGAATGGGGTTGAGGGCCGGTCCACCATAGATACCAGAGTGCAGATCACGTGCCGGCCCCGTCAGAATCACCTCGATGGCGGCGAGGCCGCGCAGCATCGTGGTGATTGCGGGCGTGTCCTTATCCCACTGTCCGGTGTCGCATACGAGGACGACATCTGCTTTCAGCTCTTCGCCGTACTCGGCAAGGAAGGCTGGCAGGGACGGTGAGCCGCACTCCTCTTCGCCCTCGAGCAGCACGGAGACCGATAGCGGTAATTTGCCGGCGACGGCCTTCCAGGCGCGGACCGCCTCGAAGAAGGTCATGAGCTGGCCTTTGTTGTCCTCCGCGCCGCGCGCCACGATCACTTGGCCGTTGGCGGGATCGGAAGCGATGATCGGCTCGAAGGGCGGGGAGTTCCACAGATTGACGGGATCGGCCGGCTGCACGTCGTAATGGCCATAGAAGAGCACGTGAGGATTGCTCGGGTCTCGCTCGCCCGGGTCGTGCGCCAGTACCATCGGATGACCGGTAGTCGGGACTACACGGGCCTCAAAGCCCAATTCGCGGAGCTCACTGGAGCACCATTCGGCAGCCTCCCGGCAGCTCGCCTTATAGGCGGGGTCGGTGGAGATGCTTTCTATGCGCAACAGTTGGAACAGTCGCGCCAACGCCGCATCGCTCGTGTCGTCCAGCGTCGTCAAGACTTGGTTTAGCTGCTCACTCATATGCTCATCTCCCAGTAAGAGCGGCGCCACAGTGGATCAGTGCGGCCGTTGCGTCAAAGGGGCGGAACGGAAGGCGCGACGAACGGTTTTCCTTCATCGGGGGCAACACCTTTCGGGTCGGGCTAGAGGCTGATATGCCAACACACGTCGACAGCCGACTCGCTGCAGTGCGAGCGGAAACGTCGCGGGGAGCGGACGAAATGTCAGCGAAATCTGCGCAGGGCGAACCGAAGCTGGTCTACGCCTTTGCTGCGGGATATGTCGACGGGCGCGCCAACATGACGGAGCTGCTCGGCGGCAAGGGGGCCAACCTCGCCGAGATGGCAAGCCTGGGGCTTCCTGTCCCGCCCGGTTTCACCATCACGACGAAAGTCTGTGACTCCTACTACGCGCTCGGCCGTAAGCTGCCGGAGGAGTTGAAGCCGCAGGTCGAGCGGGCGATCCGCCTGGTCGGCGATGCCGTGGGCGCCACTTTTGGCGACGTCAAGCGGCCGCTGCTTGTCTCGGTGCGCTCCGGTGGGCGTGCCTCGATGCCCGGCATGATGGATACAATCCTCAATCTCGGCCTCAATGACGAGACGGTCGAGGCTCTCGCGAAGCGTTCCGGTGATCGACGCTTCGCGTACGACAGCTACCGGCGCTTCATCCAGATGTATGCCGACGTCGTGCTCGGCGTCGACCATGGCGTGTTCGAGGATATTCTGGAGAGCTTCAAGAACCTCAATGCGCTCGGCGCCGATACGGAGCTGTCAGCTGAGGACTGGGCGCAGATCATCGAGGAGTACAAGCGGGCGGTCGCCGACAACCTCGGTCGTCCGTTTCCGCAGGACACCGGTGAGCAACTCTACGGTGCCATCGCTGCCGTGTTCGGATCTTGGCAGAATGCGCGCGCCAATACCTACCGGCGCCTGCATGACATTCCCGACAGTTGGGGCACAGCGGTCACCGTGCAGGCGATGGTCTTTGGCAACCTTGGAGAGAGCAGCGCTACGGGTGTTGCTTTTACCCGCAACCCGTCGACCGGCACCAGCGAGATATACGGCGAGTTTCTGCTCAACGCGCAAGGTGAGGACGTCGTTGCCGGCATCCGCACGCCCCAGCCGCTGTCTGCGAGGGCTCGGCGGGAAGCCCGCGAGGAGAGCCCTTCTCTCGAGGAGTTGATGCCCGAGCTGTTCGGCAATCTCACGGCCGTCTTCGAGCGTCTGGAGAAGCACTACCGAGACATGCAGGACGTTGAGTTCACGATCGAGAACGGGCGCCTGTGGATTCTGCAGACGCGCTCCGGAAAACGTACGGCGGAGGCGGCGCTGCGCATTGCCGTCGATCTCGCCGAGGAGGGCGTCATCTCCAAGCCCGAGGCGGTGATGCGCATTAACGCTCCGGCGCTCGATCAGCTTTTGCATCCGACGCTCGACCCCGAAGCAAAACGCGATGTTCTCACGACTGGGTTGCCGGCGTCGCCCGGTGCGGCGTCGGGCGAGATCGTTTTCACGGCTGAGGACGCCGAAACGGAACGTGCTCACGGGCATGAAGTCATTCTCGTGCGTCTGGAGACGAGCCCGGAAGATATTCACGGCATGCATGCTGCGGTCGGCATTCTCACGGCGCGTGGTGGCATGACCAGCCATGCCGCTGTCGTCGCGCGCGGCATGGGGCGGCCGTGCGTCTCTGGCGCGGGCGCACTGCGCATCAACGCCAAGGCTGGCACACTGCAGGTGGGAAGCCGCACGCTGCGCAAGGGCGACTTGATCACCATCGATGGCGGTACCGGACAGGTGCTCGCGGGCCGCGCGAAAATGCGCGAGCCGAAACTCTCGGGGGCCTTCGCCACTCTGATGGTGTGGGCGGATGCGGAGCGGCGGCTTGGCGTGCGCGCCAACGCCGATACGCCACGCGATGCGCGTCAGGCACGAGAATTTGGAGCCGAGGGGATCGGTCTGTGCCGCACCGAACATATGTTCTTCGAGGCCGAGCGCATTCTTGCCGTCCGACAGATGATCATCGCGGATGATCTCGCCGGTCGTCGCGCCGCGCTCGCCAAGCTGCTGCCTATGCAGCGGGGAGATTTCGAGCAACTGTTCGAAATTATGGCGGGCTTGCCGGTCACGGTGCGTCTGCTCGATCCGCCGCTGCATGAGTTTTTGCCCAGTCACGACGATGAGATTCCCGCGATTGCCGCTGACCTCGGTGTCGCTCCGGAGAAACTGCAGCAGCGCATCGCGCAACTTTCTGAATTCAACCCCATGCTCGGGTTCCGCGGATGTCGCTTGGCGATCCTCTATCCGGAGATCACGGAGATGCAGGCCCGTGCCGTCTTCGAGGCGGCGGCTGCGGTGGAGAAGCACGGTGGAGATCGCGTGAAGCTGGAGATTATGGTTCCGCTTGTCGCCTATCGAAGCGAGTTCGAGATTTTGCGCCAAGTGATCGTTCGAACCGCTGACACGGTCGAGAAGGAGAGCGGCACGAAGCTCGATTACCTCGTCGGAACGATGATCGAGCTGCCACGCGCCGCGCTGCGTGCCGGCGACATTGCTGAAGGCGAGACTGGCGCGGCGTTCTTCTCATTCGGCACGAACGACTTGACGCAGACGACGCTCGGCCTGAGCCGCGATGATGCTGGGCCGATTCTCGAGGCGTATACGGCGCAGCGGATTTTTGCCGTCGATCCGTTCGTATCGATCGACATCGAGGGGGTTGGCGAACTTATCCGCTACGGTGTCGAGCGGGGCCGTGCTGCAAAGCCGGGTTTGAAGGTGGGTATTTGCGGAGAGCATGGCGGCGATCCGAAATCGGTCGCCTTCTTCGACAAGGTGGGACTCGACTATGTCTCGTGCTCACCCTATCGCGTGCCGATTGCGCGATTGGCGGCGGCGCAGGCGGCCATCAACGAGCGTTCAGGCGGCAAAGCCGAAATCGACCAGCGTTGACTACCAGCTATGTCCTTCGTCTGCATCGAGGCGTGGCTGGCGGGGCCGCGGACCCTGATTGCGGGGTAGCAACAACAACACCAGCACGAGGGGCGGCAACAGGAAGCACCAGGCAATCCACGCTGAATAATCGCGGTTTTTAACACCGGCGAGAACGCCGCCAGCGACGCCGGAGATGACGGCTGCACCACCCCAGATCACAATGCCGCGTAGGAAATCCATAAAGTCCTCCCATGAGGACGAATTCGCCCTTCGCTTGATTTGCGCAGCAACTGTGGCGAAATCAAGCGTCCGCTACGCTCTTGCCGAGCGGCTCGACGAAGTCGAGACCGATATCGAGTACCGGCGCCGAGTGGGTCAGGGCTCCGACCGAAATAAGATCGACACCTGTCTCGGCGATGGCGCGCACGGTGTCGAGTGTGACACCGCCAGAGGCTTCCGTGATGACGCGTCCGGCGACCTCCGCAACAGCGTCTTTGAGGGCGGAGACCGACATATTATCAAGTAGAACAGCGTCGGGATCGAGTTGCAATGCATCGTCGAGTTCGTCGAGGTTTGTCACCTCAATTTCGACCTTCACCATGTGACCGGCATGGGCGCGTGCGCGTTCCAGCGCCGGACCGATGCCGCCCGCAGCAACGATGTGGTTATCTTTGATCAGGATCGCGTCAAACAAACCAAAACGGTGGTTAACACCTCCGCCGCAGCGTACTGCGAATTTCTCCAAGGCGCGAAGCCCCGGCGTCGTCTTGCGGGTGTCGATGACATGCGCCTTTGTGCCGGTGACTGCATCAACGTAGCGCGCGGTGAGCGTGGCGATCCCGCTCAGATGGCCGAGAAAGTTTAGGGCGGTGCGCTCAGCGGTGAGAAGAGCGCGGGCATCGCCGCTGACGCGGGCTATGATTCCGCCCGCCTCGACCTTGCCGCCGTCGCCGACGACGATTTCGAAATCGGCGAACGGATCGAGGGTTTTGAAGGCTACCTTGGCAAGCTGCATGCCGGCGATGGTGCCGCTCTTGCGAGCTGCAATGGCAGCGGATGCCCGCGTGCCGGCAGGGACTGTTGCATCGGTGGTGATGTCACCGCCTAGGCCGAGGTCCTCAGCGAGAGATTCAGCGACCGCCCTCTCGACGACAGAGTCCGGCAGCCGCAGCTTCACCGCCGTATCGCTCATCGGGCCGCTCCCGCCTGCCACTGCCAGGCGCTGGGTGACGGCATCTGCGGCCGTGAGCCCAGTTCGTCAACGTCCTCCAAGGTGAGGAACGTGCGTGTTGCATAGGATTGAGACGCCGCGGGGAAGTCGCTCCGCTCGTGAGCGCCGCGGCTCTCTTCCCGTAGCAGGGCGCCGGCGGCGACGAAGCGGGCCGCCAATGCCATGTTGGCCAGAACGCGGTCGGTTCCTGCCTGCCGTTCGATATCGCGCAGAACGCGGATGGCCTTCTTTAAACCGTGGGCGCTGCGCACGACGCCGACGTAGTCGCTCATCGTTCTGCGGAGCTGTTCGACCATTGGGCCTCGGGTCAGCGCATGGTCGGAGGTGATGTCGCAAACGCGCTGCAAATGAGTGCGCTCGGTCACTCGGCTGCTGCGGCCGAGTTCGCGGATGTCGGCTGCAACGCGTGCGGCGAAGACTGTTGCCTCGAGGAGCGAGTTCGAGGCGAGGCGGTTGGCGCCGTGCAGACCCGTCGAAGCGACCTCGCCGACGGCCCATAGGCCGAGGACGCTTGAACGCCCGCGTGCATCGGTGGCGATGCCGCCCATGTGATAGTGGGCGGCGGGCGCGACAGGGATCAGCTCACGGCTCGGGTCGATGCCTGCCTGCTGGCAGAGATCAAAGACGGTGGGGAATTGCGCAGCGAAGCGATCGCCAATCGCGGCGCGGCAGTCGAGAAAGGCGCCGCGCCCGGCAGCAATCTCGCTGAAGACGGCGCGTGCCACCACGTCACGTGGGGCGAGTTCGGCGCGCGGATCGACCGGCAGCATGAAGCGCTCGTCACGGTCGTTGACGAGTGTTGCGCCTTCGCCGCGCAGGGCCTCGGTCGCCAAGGGCGCAGGATCCAGCCCTACGTCAATCGCCGTGGGGTGGAATTGCACGAACTCCGGGTCGGCGATGATGGCGCCAGCGCGTGCGGCCATGGCAATCGATTCACCCCGCGCATACGGCGGATTGGTCGTGACGGCATAAAGCGCCCCGATGCCGCCGGTGGCGAGCACCACCGCGCAGGCGGGGAAGTACTCGTAGACCTCTTTGCCGCCGGTGCCGGCACGCACGAGGCGCACGCCCTCGACGCGGCCGTCGGTGACGATCAACTCGTCGGCTTCGTAACCTTCCAATACGCGGATCGACGGCGTCGCTCGAACTTTGGCGACGAGGGCATCGAGGATTGCGCCGCCAGTTCGGTCACCGGAAACGTGCACGACGCGACGACGCGAGTGGGCAGCCTCCTGGCTGAGCTCGAATGCTCCGCTGGCGTCGCGGTCGAAAGGCACGCCGTAACCGAGGAGATCGGCGATGCGACCGGGACCTTCAGCGGCGACGAAGCGGGCCACGTCCGTATCGACAATGCCGGCGCCGGCCGCGAGTGTGTCGGCGGCATGCAGTTCGGGTCGGTCGTTGCTGCCGACGGCGGCGGCTACACCTCCCTGCGCCCAGCCGGTCGAAGCACCTTTG
>JBAZYB010000226.1:0-6640 GCA_041659545.1 Hyphomicrobium sp. | reverse complement strand
AGCCGTCGGCACAGGCGACCGCGGCAAAAATGCCGGCGCCAAGTTGCAGATCGTGAATGCCTCGTCCAGGGACGGCGGCAAGCAATGTGGCGGCGCGGGTGCGGGTGTCGACCGATGCGGATGCCTGGCGCGCGCCCGGCCCAAAAATTCCGAGCTGCGTCAGCAGCCGGCCGACGCCGCACGCTTCCGCCTTGGCGTAGGCCTCAAGGCGCACCCACGCTTGCAGGAACGCTGCCTCCTCGGGTGCCGGGAGCGGCGCGGTGCCGATAGCGTCGCCCGCGTCGCGAATGCGCTGCTTTCGGATGGCGTCGATGCGCACGGTTCGCTGACGCTCGACGTCGACACCAATCCAGCCGCGACGCGATACGCCCAACAGCGCGACGCCAGGAGCATGCGATAAGCTGAAGGTGATCGGTGCGCCGGGGAGACGCGGCTTGCCGCCGGCATCGCGAACGAACGCAACACCGCGCCAACTGGCGCCGACGGCGTGCTCGATGACGAGGCGCAGCGCGATGTGCGTGGCCAGCCACTCGGCGCGCGTGCGGCTATCGGCGATGGCAGCAGCGCGGTGGTGGTCGGCGGGCACCAAGCGCGGCGTGTGGCTTTCGATGGCGGATAATGCTGCGGCTGCGGCGCCAAGATCGACGCACCACAGCTCGCAGGATTTGGCGTTGCTCACGCGCGTGCGGAGCGGCGCGCCTTTGGCGGCGAACGGCGCGTAGTATTCTCCGGCGGCTTGCCGACCAGGATGCCGCGACAGGATTCAAGCTCAGCAATGGCCGCCAGCAGCCGCTCGCGAACCTCGTTGCGGGAGAGCATGGCGCCACGCGCGGCGGGCACGACCTTCTTGCCGACGCGCTTGCCGCTTGTGGCGGCGACGGGCGCTTCGACGGCCGGAGCCACGGGATCGGCGCCAAACCGCTTGACGATGTCGACGCCCTGCTCACGCAGGATCTTCTGAACGCCCTTGATGGTGTAGCCTTCGGCGTGCAGCAAATGGCAGACGCCGCGCAGCAGGGCGAGATCCTCGGGCCGATAATAGCGGCGACCGCCGCCGCGCTTCATCGGGCGGATTTGCGGAAACCTGCCCTCCCAGAAGCGCAACACGTGCTTGGGAACCTTAAGCTCGTCCGCAACTTCGCTAATCGTACGAAAGGCCTCGGCCGTCTTGCTCAATTACGCCTCCACCGGCTTTACACCCTCGCCGGTAGACAGCACTCATTCGGCTGCCTTGCGGCGGGAAAGACCTTGGTTAATGCGCTCTTTCATAATGTTGCTCGGCCGAAAGACCAAGACCCTGCGCGGCGTGATCGGCACTTCATCCCCGGTTTTGGGATTGCGTCCCATGCGCTCACCCTTCTGGCGGATGCCAAAAGAACCGAACGACGAGAGTTTTACTGAATCCCCGCGCGCGAGGCTGGCTGAGATCTCTGCGAGCACAAGCTCGACGAGTTCCTGGCTCTCGTTACGCGGCAATCCAACCTTGCGCACCACCGCTTCCGCGAGGTCCGCGCGCGTTAACGTCTTGCCTCCCATGGCGTTTTGCCTCCCGCTCCCTTCACCTTTTTTTGGATGCTACCGGGGGCGAGGGCGCACGTCAATCGACGAGCGTGTTTCAACTCGCTGAAATCAAAGAAAGAAACTTGACGCACTGCGGAAAGTTGCCGCGCCGGTCACCAACGGGCAAGCACAGCACCCCAGGTAAAGCCGCCGCCCATGGCCTCCATCATGACGAGGGAACCCTCCTTAACGCGGTGCTCCTCGAAGGCTTGGTTAAGCGCCAACGGGATGGAAGCGGCGGAGGTGTTGCCGTGTTTGTCGAGGGTGACGACAATCTTGTCAGCGGGCACGCCGAGCTTCTTCAGGACACCGTCAAGGATGCGCTGGTTGGCCTGGTGGGGCACGTAGAGATCGATTTCGTCAGGCGCATAGCCGGTCATCACCAGCGTCTCTTCGATAACGCCAGAGATCTTCTGCACGGCATGGCGAAAGACCTCGCGCCCGTTCATGCGCAGGTGGCCTACCGTCTTGGTCGAGCCGGGACCGCCGTCAACGTAGAGCAGATCCTCAAAGCGCCCGTCGGAGCGTATGCGCGTTGCAAGGATGCCGCGATCCTCGCGCGTGCCATGCTGGGGCTGAGCTTCGAGCACGACAGCGCCGGCGCCGTCGCCGAAGAGCACGCAGGTGGTGCGGTCTTCCCAGTCGAGGATGCGCGAGAATGTCTCGGCGCCCACGACGACGGCGCGCTTGAACTGGCCAGTCTTGAGGAAATTGTCGGCAATGGTCAGCGCGTAGACGAAGCCCGAGCAGACGGCCTGCACATCGAAGGCCGCGCCCTTGGTCACACCGAGGCCGTGCTGAATGCGAACGGCCGTTGCAGGAAACGTGCGATCAGGGGTCGCCGTGGCGCAGATGACGAGGTCGACGTCGACGGGATCGACACCGGCGCGGACAAGTGCCTGACGTGCAGCAGCGATGCCGAGATCTGAAGTCAGTTCGTCGTCACCAGCAATATGGCGCTGACGAATGCCCGTGCGCTCAACAATCCAATCGTCGGAAGTGTCGACGATCTTTGCCATGTCGGCATTGGTCATCACGCGCTTCGGGAGATGCGCGCCCACACCGCGGATCACTGAACGGATGACTGCCACTGAGATGCCTTGCTGCTTCTGGTTAATCCAGCTTCGTTAGATTGGACGGTCTAAAGCCGCCGTAAGCGGAGCCCCCTGGACCCACTGCGTCAACCCGTGGCGATGGCGTCGAGCTTGTGGTGGAAGGCGGCCAAATCGGCGGCGAGCCGGGTCGTAAGCCGACTCTGGGCCATCTCGTACGCGAGATCGATAGCGCTGGCAAAGCCCAGGGCGTCCGTGCCCCCGTGACTCTTGACCGCGATGCCGTTGAGACCAAGGAATGTGCCGCCGTTGGCACGCCTGGGGTCCATTTTGTGGCGAAGAATGCGGAAAGCTCCCGAGGCGAGCAGGGCCCCCAACTTCGACGTCCAGGAGCGCTTCATGGCTGCCCGCAGGTACTCGCCGATCTGCTTGGCGGTGCCCTCTGCTGTCTTCAGGGCAATATTGCCGGCGAAGCCCTCGACGACGACGACGTCGACCACACCCTGGCCGATCTGATCACCTTCGATAAAGCCACGATAGTCGAGCGGGACGTCGTTGCTCTTCAGCCAGGCGTGAGCCTGACGAACCTCCTCGACGCCCTTTATTTCCTCGACCCCGACATTGAGCAGACCCACGGTCGGACGCTCAATGTGGAAAAGCGCGCGGGCCATGGCCGATCCCATGAGGGCGAAGTCGCATAGCTCCTTGGCGGTTGCGCCGATGTTGGCGCCGACGTCGAGCACGATGCACTCGGCCTTCACTGTCGGCCACAGAGCCGCAATGGCCGGGCGTTCGATGCCGGCCATGGGGCGCAAGATCAACTTGGACATGGCCATGAACGCGCCCGTGTTGCCGCCGGACACGGCGACGTCGGCCTCGCCGTTGCGCACGGCATCGATGCAAAGCCACAGGCTCGTCCCTTTGCCACGACGCAGGGCCTGGCTGGGCTTCTCGCTCATGCCGACGACCAAATCCGTGTGGACGACGCGCGTTCTGGCGGCCAGCGCGGGATGCTGATCGAGCTCGGCGCGAATACGCGCTTCGTCGCCATACATGATGAAGCTGAGCTCTGGATAACGCTCCAGAGAAATCGCTGCGCCAGGCACGACGACGGCAGGGCCGTGGTCCCCACCCATGGCGTCAAGCGCTATGGTCCGCGGCTTAGACATGGCGCGGTTGCCTCGCAATTATCCCCTGAATGGAGGCCGCGGATGCTCGCGCCTGCCCACCCGTAATCGAGCGGACCATACTCTTTTGCATGTGCGAAACAACCGGTTTCTCGACTTCCAGCGCCGCGGCCCCGTGGCCATCCGACAGCCTCACTCGCGCAGCTTCTTCAGGGCGGCGAACGGGCTAAGCCCGGCTGAACCGGCGGGCTGAGCGTGCTCTTCGCCGAGTTCTGCCCCGGGCTTGCGGGGATAGGGGTCGAGCGCGGTCGCCAGCGTCTCAAAGATTATGCGGCCGGCGTCGATCCGTCCGTGCTCGATGGGCTCGATCTCAGCGGCGCTCAGAGCTTCCTGCTCCTCCTCCGGCGTTCCCGGTATCGCTCCGGTCGGCCAGAATTCGACGCTGAAAGCCCCCTCGGCGGTCTGCTCGACCGGCTCGAGGGTTACAATGCAGGCCTGGGTCACGTCGGCGGTGACCTTGCCGGCCAGACGATAGTGCCCCTTGCCGATGGCGCGGATACTGAATTCGCAGAGGAGGCGCCGGCAAGCCTCGATCTCCAAGTCTTCGGCAACGCGGGCGCGCTCGGCGTCGGTCGCCTCGCGGGTGACGCGCAGCCCCGCTTCCGGAACCTCGGAAACCCGGTACGACCAGTCGAGAATTTCAATCATGCCGCCGCTCCCAGGTACTCGGGAACCGCTGGAAAAGCTGAAGAAGCGAAAGGCGCATCGACGAGATCGGCGCTGGCGAGCGCGGCAGATGCCGCGACCGCATAGGAGGCCAGGACGTCGGCGCCAGGATTCGCGACGCCCGCGTAAGCGTGCTCAGTAAAGCACTTGGCCAGGGCGCGTACATCGCCGGCTTGCAGCGCTTCCCGATAGGCCATGCTGCGCTCGTAAAGTCCGGAGGCGGCGCGGCGGACCTTCTTGGGAACGGCGAGATCGCCCGTGCCGAGCTCACGCAGGGAATCGTCCATGTCGGCGACGAAGGCCTCGACGAGCAGGCGGGACAGTGGCGATGCCGTCCCGGCGTGGGCGCGCAATCGCTCCAAGACCAGGAACAGGTGCAGGGTAACCATCTCGTAGCGGCCGGTGGGTGTATCGGGAACACCCAAGACGGCGTAAAAGTCGACGCACCGCGCTTGCGTCACGACCGCGCCATAAATCTCGCCTGCTTTACGGCGCATCTCAGCACGGGTTCTGAGGGATTCTAGCATCTGTGCCGGGGCCTTACGTGAGGGCGATAACAAATTCAGGGGAGATGCCGCGAGGTTTCGCCCTTGGCCGTTGCATTCGACTGAACCTCGGGCTAAGCGCGCTTTCGAGCCTCTCTCGAAACAGTGGCTGGGAGAGATAACATCTCGGGAAGAAATAACATAATGAGCCGAGAGACCAACGATCATCAACGCCGCACGTGCCATTTGAAGGTGCTGAACTGGCGCTCGGCGGCTTCGATCCCTGCGGCGGTTCTGGCCGTAGCGCTGGCTCTGGCCGCATGCGACGCGAATGTCATCAAGCATGGTGTGCAGTTCCACGAGGGCGACCTGCAGCAGATCCAGCCCGGGATGACCCAGGAGCAGGTGCGGCTCAACCTCGGCACGCCGTCGACGACAGCGGTCGTCGGCACCAGCCAAGCCTACTACTACATCTCCAGCACGGCGACGCAGACCTCCTTCATGCTACCGACGGAACAAGATCGTCAGGTCGTCGCAGTCTACTTTTCGCAGGCGGGCACCGTCGAGCGCATCGCCAACTACGGGATGAAGGACGGACACGTGTTCGACTACGTCTCAAAGACGACGCCTGCACCAGGCGGCAAAGACGTGGGCATCGTGCAGCAGCTGTTCCGCAACCTCGGCACCAAGCAGATCTTCGGCGACTAAATCGGGAAGCTCTAGGTGCGCACGCCGGCGACGTCGTATTCGATGTCGTCGCGATAGGCATCGTATGCCTTGCTGTATTCCATGACGCGGGCCACGTCGGCGATGAAGCTCTCGTCGTAACCAGCGCGCCGCAGGAGGTGAAAGCCTATTTCCATTCCTGACGCGATACCACCGCCGGTGATGATGCGACCGCTATCGACGACGCGCGCGCGCGATATCCTGCACGCTGGCGCAATCTCCGCCAAACGATCGATCGGTACCTTTCCCAGGTTGGATTTCTCGATGCGATCGGGCTCCTTGCGGTTCGTCGCTGCGCGTCCGTCGAGGAGACCCATCCGTCCATAGATCCACGAACCCGTGCAGACGGAGACGAGTAGAGTCTTGCCCGGGAGGTCACGGATAAAGTCGTGCAGGCGAGCGTTGTTCACCTCCTGGCGCGTGCCAAAGCCGCCAGGAATGAGGAATGCATCCATGTCGGGCTCGTCGGCAAACCCATAGTTCGGCAGCACGGTGAAACCAGCCTGGGCCTGGACCGGGCGCAGGTTCTCGGCGACGAAGAAGGCATCGAGCGCCGGGTCGAAGCGGCGGGCGACCGAAAACACTCCATAGGGCGCGGCAAAGTCGATGATCTCCAAGTCCTTGCAGATGTAGACCCCCAACCGAAATCCTGGCTTCACGCCCATACCGCACCTCAAATAGACCGATCTGTCTACTTGATAGACAGACTTGTCTATTTATGGCAACAGACAATCTGCATCGGCAGCCGGATATCATGACCAAGGCAATCGAAAAGACGCCGTCGGCGCGAATGCGGATCATCGAAACCGCGCTACGACTGTTCTACGCGCATGGCACGCGATCTGTCGGCATCGACCGCATCATTGCAGAGGCCGATGTTGCGAAGATGAGTTTCTATAATCACTTCCCGTCGAAGGCGGACCTTGTCGCCGTCTTCCTGCAAGAGCGCCATTCACGCTGGATG
>JBAZYB010000225.1:0-6661 GCA_041659545.1 Hyphomicrobium sp. | reverse complement strand
AGGCATTGACCATGACGGTAATGCACTGCAGCTCGTCGTCGATCTCCGCCCGATATATGGAAAAGTCCCACCGATAGTCTTCCCGATCGCCGCGCGTGCCGATCTCGTATGTCGTGGCTCGCTGCGCGCGCCCATTGAACGGCGTGCCGACGGTATTCTCCCCGAAGCTGGGAATCTCGGCGCTGCGCGAGATATTGGCAAACGCCTGCCAGCTGCGGTCGATGTCCCACAGCAGGCCGACCTTCGGACTCCATAGGTTAAAGTCGCTTTCGCCAGCTACGTCGCCAACGCTCGTGTAGCGCACCGTCCGCTCGCGGCTCGCATGCAGGTATTGCGTACCCGCAACGAGTGCCACATCGCGCATGAAGTAGAACGAGTTCTCGGCATAGAAGGACAAGTTGGCCGAGTCATCATCGACGTCAGAGAGCAGGCTGCCCTTCTGCGCGCCTGGAAGGTTCGCGTACTGCTTGCCCGCGACGTTGCCGTTGTGAATGTTGGCGCCGACGATCAACCGATTACGGTAGCCGCCGATCTTCTCCTCGTTGCTCAGCCGCGCAAAGCCACCGTAGTCGTTGTACTTGTAGTCCAGCCACCGGAAGATCGGATGCATGAGGTGGCGATCCATGGCGAACGCACCAACCTCGAGCAGCGTGCCCGGCGCCAGACGGACGGCAGTCTTATTGGCAAAGCGCACCGTATCGATATTGCGCTGCTGGTCGTTGGTGACGTTGGCGGCCGCAGCCGTTTCGGGTGAAGTCAACGCGACCTGCTTGGTCACGGAGCCCGGAATGCGCTGGCGCACCCAGTTGCCGTTCAAATAGAAGCGCGTTTCCACATCTTCAGACAGGCGATAGCCGACATTCATGCTGCCACGCACGCTCTCGCCCCAGCTATGGTCGCGGAAGCCATCGACCTCCTGCCAAGTTCCGGTGATGAAGTAGTCGGCTGGACCCGACACCCCGCCGGAGCTGACCGCCATCTTGTGGAAGCCGAAGCTTCCAACGTCGACGCGCGTCCCGAAGGCATCCGCGTCATAGCCCGTCGGCATCACGAAATTGATCGCGCCGCCCAGCGAGTTGGCACCAAAGCGCAAAGCGTTGGCGCCCTTGTAGACCTCCACATAGCGATACGCCGTCGGATCGATTTCCTGGAAGTCGCCGAAGCCGTCCGCCGTGTTGATCGGAATGCCGTCCATGTAGAGCTGCAGACCGCGCAAGTGGAAGTTGCGCGACAGGCTCGATCCACGGATCGATAGCCGCGTGTCATCGCCCCACTTCGGCTGCACGAAAACGCCCGGGACGTAATCGAGAACATCCTTGAGGGTCGCCGAAGGTGTGCTCGCCTTGTAGGCGGTGGCCGGAACCAGCTCCACGCCCCCCGGCGTGTTCTGCAACTCGGCCCGCGCCTCGGCCGTATTCGGCACTGCAAGGCTCCCCGACCGTGTCGCCGCGACACCCGGCGTCACCGCGCGCGCCGCCGTCGACGGCGGCTGAGCACTCGCCGCGGACGGAGCCGCCTGCTTGGCCTTCGCTGCGCTCTTCTTGGCCTTCTTCGCCGCAGCCGGGATGGCGCTCTGCTCCACAACCACCGGCGGGAGCGGCGTTGCTTCCTTCTCCGCCGATTGCGCCATCACTGCGCTCGATAGCGCAGCCACAGCCGCGCTGACAGCCGCCGCATACGCAAGCGGCGTCCCCAAATTCCGATACATGCTTACTCAACTCCCCCAACGCTACGCGGGTACCCGGGCGTGCTGACAACGCACGCCTACGCCTTGACGCAATTCGACAGCGCCACAGCTGGCCATCTGCGCTTACACACGCAGGACGTCAGCTATCGACGCTCTTCAGGCGAGGAGTTGAGGTGGGCCGCGGCTCTTTGGGCGCGGAACGGCAAGCTCGGCAACATCGTCTCGCATCGAGACGAGAGCCGGAACTGCCTGCGGCATAGCCGGCAGGACGACCGCGCCCGGGCTGGCGAGTGCCAACTGGAATGCAGCCAGACCCTTGCAGATCGGACAGCCCGTTGCCGGCATGACCGGCGATGAGCCCCCGGACATACACATGGACCCGGCAAACTCGCCGGCCTCCGCGCGATGCAATTGGGTGCTGAACTGCGAGGTGAGATGCCAGGGAAGCAGCAGCGCATAGAACGCAACGCCGAGCAGCCCCAAGGCCGCGGCGAACTTTCTATGTGTACGCTTTAATCCCCACATCATGAGCCGGACGGTAGCCACGTTAAAGCCGGCCGACAAGCGTATTCCCACGCAGAGTGACGGCCCGATCCGTGCGGCCAAATCAACCGCACGGAGACAGCCACCTGCTGCACTGCAAAACGAAAAGGTCCACTAGACGGCGAGAACCGCACCCAGGTGCTCGGGCAATTCGGCCGTGGGCGTCTTGACGAGATCCTTGTCGAGCTCGGCGTAAACATGCGGCTTCACGTGCGCCGACAAAGCCGCCCGCAAATCGCCCAGCGCCTTCGGGGGCGCCACGATCACAAGTCGGTCATATGACTTGTCCGACAGGCGGGCATCCAGCATCTCAGCAAGGTGCTCGGCGAACGTCCGCTTCAGCTCGCGATGCGGATCGCTGCGCGGGGCGATGGCATGCCGCATCTCACCGTGCGATTCGAACGAGCGACCCAGCCCGTCGCGCACCAGTTCATGGTCGGGGCGATGATCCCCGTTGAAGACGCCGCCCTCGACCGCCTCGATACCCTTGCCCGGGCCACGATTGGCAAACAGGCGGGCGTGTGCACCGTCGGCGATCAAAATCCACGTGGTCGTTGGCTTCATGGACGCAGCTCTCCCGAATTGTCCGTTTTGGCGGCCGTCAGCCGCTTGCAGGCAATGTCGGCGCAAACCCTCACCAGGACATTGACGGACATCAACCTCGGCATTCGCGGCGCTATCGCAGTCGCCGCCCGAAGACGAGGATCGCCGCAATGGGCACGACGAACCCGACAATGAGGCAAATGCCGACGATAATGGGCAAGTTCCCGTAGTCGCCCCGCCCAACCACGAAAATTTCATTCAAATACTTCGTTTGCAGCGCACCGGCGACCAGCGCCAGGTTCATCAGTGACGCCATGAGCGCGAACCACGTCGCGCGGTGGCCAGCGGGCGCGTAGATGGCAATCAGCGTCAGCATCGGGATCATGCTCAGCTGCGCGAAGGGAGAGGTCGTCGCCGTATCGATAATCGCAATGGTCCGCGCACCGAAACCGAAGACCTGCTCCGTCCAGCCCGCCAGTCCGAGCGTGAGACCGAATGACGGTAGTGATAAAACCGTCGTGACGATCGTCAGCCAGAACAGCACCTGCGCCACCGGACGTCGCGTGATCGCATCCGAGAAAAACCACATGCCGATCAGGGCCAATGCCGCACCGATCTGATTGAGCGTGCCTTGGAACGCCTCATCGAAACCAAGCACGTCGATGACAAACCACGTGTAGCCCTGGCCGGCGAGCGGCATCGCCCGATAGATAAAGATGATCAGCGCCGCATAAAAGATCGCCCGCTGCGTATCTACGTCGAGTCGACTGACAAGACGCCATAGCATGCCGCAGACCACCGCCATCGAGACGATGAATACGACTTCCTGGTTGTACGGAACGTTAGTGCCAGCAAGCGTCAGAACGAACGTTCCGAAGATGATGCCGCCGCCAAGAATGCGCCAATCGATGGCACGCCGCTCGACAGGGCGCAGACTGATCAGGATGGCCCCGCTGGCGGAAATAACCGGAATGATCAACCCGGCGAGAAACACGTCCTCATAGGCGTAAATGCTGGCGATCCATCCTGCGAGCCCGGCAACGCAGAACATGCCGAGCGACAGCGCCAGCCGGCCCAGCACCTGCACCATACCCAGCTCGCGGTCCACCTCCTCCTTGTTGCGCGGCGTCCCATCGGGGTTCTCCCGTTCGACGACTTCGGCGCTCATGGCGTCGGCCACGACATCCTGGATGACGACGCCGAGTACACTGATGAAGGCACCCAGCCGATAGAGGTTCTCCGGGCTCGCGAACGTCAGCCAGCCGCCCGCCGCTCCGGCAAGCAAAAGCATGCCGACCGCGATCAGGCCTGCTCCCATGAAGACGTAGATCCGCCGCTGTGATCCGAAGATCGGAACGCTGTCGACAAGCTCGCCAAAGACCATCTTCACGGTCCAAGGCAAGGTCACCCAGACGTTCAGCGCGGCAAGCTCCGCCGGACTGAGCGTCAGCGCCTTCTTGACCCAGAAGCTCTCGGCAACGGCGATGAGACCCAGCGCACCGTAGGCGAAGTACACCATGAGCAGCGGCAGATAGCGCGGCCGGAAGGCGCGGATCGGATTGAGCAGAGCCGCCTCGAACCGACGCCAGAGGTAGTCGCTGCTCCAAACCTCGGTCGACGCCATGCGGGTTGCATCTCCTGCCTCAGCCGCGCGCCTCGGTGGGCGGCACGGCGATCAAACAGGTGGCAGACACAGCGCTCGACGACAAGGCCGCCGCACGCGTTCGAGCGCGCAACGTCACTCCGTGACGGCGCAGGCCATCAAGTGGAACCTAGTGCGCGAGGGAGAAGAGGCTCAGTCACGACCTGGCGGACGGCGCGGAGCGACCCAAGGCCGTTCGTCGTAGCCCATGGTCGTGGTGTTCACGTTGCCGGAGCCGCTGAACACGCTGCCGCCAAACTGCAATCCGGACTTGCTCGCCATTCCGGCAGTCTTGTCCTCGCCCAGGCCCAGCTGCGATCTGAGGTCCATATCGAGGCTGACGCCCGGAGCCGAGGCGTCCGGCGCCAGATTGGCCGAGCTGCCCGGCGTACCGCCACTGTTCTGCACGTCGAACGCCAGTGCAGGAGTTGCCAGCGTGGCAATGGCCAGCAGAACGGCGCAGGTCGTAGCAGATCGCATGAGTGGAGCCCTCCAACAAATCAACGCCAGGATTCTGCAGTCAATATTGGGCACGTACATGGCCCAGTCAGGGGTTGGCCGCATTTACCGCCGCTGTGTGTCACTGAAGCCACGCCCGCTGCCACGGGGTAAGCTCATTCCCGGCGAATATCCTATTAGCCAAACGATCCAGAGGGAAGTTGCATGTCCGTCTATTCCCGCACTTTCGCCGGTCACATTATCGCCGGCCTGGTTACGGCGGTGGCGCTCCTAAGCGGCAGCGCGCAAGCAGCGCCTTACCGGTTCGACACCACCAGTGCCGACGTCCGCTTCGCCTACACAATGGGGTTCTCGGATGGGCAGGGCCGCTTTACGGGCGTGACCGGCACCGCCGAGATCAACGATGCGACGCCGGCAAGGAGTGCCGTTGATGTGACCATCGACACCCGCACGTTGAAGTCGGCCGACTCCCTCGCCCAGGGCCAGCTCCGCGGCGCCTCGTTCTTCGCCGTGGCCACGTATCCGCAGATGCACTTCAAGAGCCGCACGATCCGCGGCACATCGCCAACCACATTCGAGATCACCGGCGACATGACGGTCAAAGGCATCACCAAGCCGATCGTGCTCCAAGTAGAGTTGCAGCTGCCAAATAAATCCGGCGTGCGGCAGATGCGGGCGACAACACGCATCCGACGCAGCCAGTTCGGCATGGACGCGCTTTCGTTCCTGGTCGGCGACATCGTTCTGATCGAGATCCGCTCACCCCTCGTGGCCGTCCGCTAAGGCGTCAGCGCATGTCACCAGCCGACGAGTGCATAAATCGACAGCGGATCACCTCTGGGTAAGGTTTACAGTTTAGCTTCGCGGGCAGGATTTGAGTAACCGTACCGCGCCATGACCCAGTTCGATTGCAACGCCTGTAAGACTCCCCTCGACTTCGGCATCACGATGGCCTTTCAGCCCATCGTCGACGTCGAGAGCCGCTCGATCTACGCCTATGAGGCCCTGGTCCGCGGCACCGACGGCAGTTCGGCCGCGAGCATTCTCGCTCGCGTCAACGATGAAAACCGCTACGCCTTCGACCAGACGTGCCGCGTCCGCGCGGTAGAACTCGCCGCTGCGCTCGGCATGACCTCTATGCTCAGCATCAATTTCATGCCCAACGCGGTCTACGAGCCCGCGCACTGCCTGCGCTCGACGTTGGATGCCGCGCGACGCACGGGCTTTCCGCTCGAAAGGATCATCTTCGAGACGACCGAGGATGAGCGCATCGTCGATACGGCCTACCTGAAGGACATTTTCGCCACCTACCGCACGGCGGGCTTCAAGACGGCGATCGACGACTTCGGTTCTGGTTACGCAGGCCTCAATCTCCTGGCCGACTTCCAGCCCGACATTATCAAGATCGACATGGCGCTGATCCGCAACATCGCCGGCGACCGCGCCCGCCAGGCTATCGTCGGCGCCCTCGCCGCGGTGGGCAGCCTGCTCAGTATTCGTGTCATTGCCGAGGGCATCGAGCGCAAGAGCGAGGCGCTGGTGCTGCGCCATCTGGGTGTCACGCTCATGCAGGGCTATCTGTTCGCCAAGCCGGCGATCGAGGCACTGCCCGCCGTCGATTTCGACGTCCTCGACTCTGGATCGCTGGAAAGCATCGTCGCCTAGAGGCACGACTCCAAACCGCGTTCCGATAGGCTCGGCTCAAAAAGCAAGGGCCGCACTGGGCGGCCCCTGCCGTGGAGGGTCGGCCTTGTAGCGCATCGCGCCGCGAGCCGCCCCAGCCCTCC
>JBAZYB010000224.1:3478-6662 GCA_041659545.1 Hyphomicrobium sp. | reverse complement strand
GGCCCGGACGAGACCCTCATCATGGGCAGCAGGACGATTATTCCGGCCAACGGCGGGGGCGACTGGGTTTGCGTCAAGCCGAGCCACTGGATGTTCGCTGGCACTGGCATGAAGAAAGGCGACGCCATCCCAGGACTTGTCGGTTGGGAACATCACGGCGCGCCCGCGAAGCTGCCGGGCTTGGAAGTTGTAGGTGAAGGCACTGCATGGTCCGGCGGCGTCAAACCCGCGCACTGGACTGCGACGATCTTCCCCGGCCCGAAGAAAAACTTCATCTTCAACGCCGCGACGATCTTCTGGTGTCAGGACCTGAGCATGCCCCCGGGCCACACGCTGCCTTGGTCGCACTGGAGCCGCCCGCACGGCCCCGACCCTCGCGTCCAACAGATCACGCACAACCTGCTGCGGCGGGCGATCGGCAGGGGCAAGTAGGAGCAACTCTATGAAAATGCGAGGCGCGATAGTGGCGTTGTGCTCGGCTGTGGTCTGCGCGGCGGCTGCCGAGAGGTATGAAGCGACATGGGAGTCGCTCGACAAGCGGCCCGTGCCGGCTTGGTTTGCGGATGCGAAGTTCGGTATCTTCATCCACTGGGGGCCATATTCGGTGCCGGCGTGGGCGCCGGTGGGGACTTACTCGGAGTGGTATCAGTATTGGTTGCAGAACAAGACCTGCTCCGGCAACAGCCACCCGAAGCCGACGGCGGTGACGGATTACCACGCGCGGGTTTATGGCGCGGATTTCAGCTACTACCAGTTCGGGGAGATGTTCAAGGCGCAGGACTACGACCCCGCCGCGTGGGCGGAGTTGTTCGTGCAGTCCGGCGCCCGATACATCGTGGCGACGAGCAAACATCACGACGGCTTCTGCATGTGGCCGAACCAGCACGCGAACAAGGCCTTTGGCCGCCCGTGGAACAGCATGGACGCCGGCCCGAAGCGCGACCTCGTTGGCGAACTCAAGACGGCGGTGGAGAAGACGCCGGTGAAGTTCGGCCTCTATTACTCGCTGTTCGAATGGTATAACCCACTTTGGAAGGACGCGGCGCAGCGCGGGCGGTTCGTGGACGACCATTTCCTGCCGCAGGTGAAGGAACTGGTGACGCGCTACCAGCCCGCCATTCTCTGGGGCGACGGCGACTGGATGGTGGAGGACTCGTTCTGGAAGAGCCGCGAGCTGCTCGCGTGGCTCTACAACGATTCGCCTGTCAAGGACACGGTGCTGGTCAACGACCGCTGGGGCAAGAACTGCCGGCTCAAGCACGGTTATCCCACCACGGAATACCAATCCGGCACGACGTTCGCTGGAACGTGGGAGGAATGCCGCGGCATCGGGTTCTCGTTCGGCTACAACCGCAACGAGGACGCGCAGGACTACAACTCCGCGCAAGTGCTCATCCTGATGCTGGCCGACATCGTCAGCCACGGTGGCAACCTGTTGCTGGACATCGGTCCCGACGCAACGGGCAAGATTCCGCCGATCATGCAGGAACGGCTGTTGCAGATCGGCCAGTGGCTCAAGGTCAACGGCGAGGCAATCTACGGCACGCGTAAATGGAAGACGATGGTCCAGTGGTCCGCTGGCAAGCAGATGGGTGGGGAGGAATATAAGAAGCTGAAGAAGCTTCCGTATGTTGGTGGTGATTTCCTCTTGAAACAAACAGTGAACCCAGAGCCGGGCATGGCGGTGAAGGAAGTATTCTTCACCACGAAGGGCGACGCCGTCTATGCCATCGTCCCGAAGCTGCCCGAGGGCAAGCTCCTGCTCAAGGGCGTCATGCCGCAGTCGAAGGCGCGCGTCAGCCTGCTCGGCACGAACAAGACGTTCCGTTGGGAGAAGACCAAGGACGGCATGAAGATCACCGTGCCGCCATTGCTCGCAAAGGAAGTGCCCTGCGAACACGCGTGGGTGTTCAAGCTGACCAACGTGAAGTGAGGAGCCACAGACGAACGGAGAGAGAACCATGAAGACCAAACGATTTCTAGCTGCATGCTGCGTTCTACTCACAGCCGGCATCGGTCTGTCCGACGCCGCGCAATCGAACCTCATCCGTGACGAGAACCAAAAGCCCGGCGCGCTGGACTGGCAGCTCACGCGAGTGCGGCTCGACAAGAACAACTACCGCTCGCCGTGGATCGAGGGGTATTGCTCGAAGCAATCGGTGCTCGCGGGCGAGGCGCTCGACATCATGGTGAGCACCGACCCGCCGGTAAAGTTCAAGATCGAGATCTTCCGCACCGGCTACTACGGCGGACGGGGTGCGCGATTGATGACCACGATGGGGCCGTTGCAGGGAACGGCGCAGCCCATCCCGCCCATAGGTGAGAAGCGGTTGCGCGAGTGCCGCTGGAGGTCGTCCGCCACGTTGAAGATTCCTGCCGACTGGGTGAGCGGCGTTTATCTGGGACGGCTCACGACGTTGCCCGATGCCGAGGACAAGCCGTATTGGCAGAGCTACGTCATCTTCATCGTCCGCGACACGCGCAAGGCCGACGTGCTCTTCCAGTGCAGCGACAACACATGGCAGGCGTATAACAAGTGGCCCATCAACGAGTCCCTCTACACCGACCCCCGTGGTGCGCACGTCCGCGAGGTGGCTTCCAGCTTCGACCGCCCTTATGGACGCGAGGGGCAATACACCGGCGTCGTCAACGACCCGCTCTCAGTCGGCTCCGGCGAGTTCCTGTGCTTCGAGCAACCGCTGGCCTACTTCCTCGAACAGCACGGCTACGACGTGACCTACTGCTGCAACTGCGACTGCCTCGACGCGTCGCAGATCACACGCTGCAAGACCTTCATCAGCGTCGGCCACGATGAGTATTGGGATCTGCCGCAATACCACGCGACCAAGGCCGCCATCGAGGCGGGTGTCAACTACCTCTGGTTGAGCGGCAACTCCGTCTTCGGCGTCACCGCGTTCTCCCCCTCCGCCGACGGTCGCCCCAACCGCATCATCACGCGCACCGGTCACTTCGGCGGCTTCACCGATGAAGACATGGCGAAGGCCGAGAAGATCATGACCAAGGAATGGCGCCGCATCGGTCCCGACGAGAGCCTCATCATCGGCGCTCGGAGCATCATCCCGTTCAATGGTGGCGGTGACTGGATTTGCACAAAGCCCAATCACTGGATTTTCAAGGGCACCGGCATGAAGAAAGGCGAGGGCATTCCTGGCATCGTCGGCTG
>JBAZYB010000224.1:0-3455 GCA_041659545.1 Hyphomicrobium sp. | reverse complement strand
CCCCGGCCTTGAAGTGGTCGCCGAGGGCACCGTCTGGGCTGGCGGCGAAACTCCCGCGCACTGGACCGCGACGATCTTCCCCGGCCCGAAGAAGAACTTTGTCTTCAACGCCGCCAGCATCTTTTGGGTGCAGGCGCTCTCCATGCCGCCGGGCCATACGCTGCCGTGGTCCCACTGGAGCCGTCCCCACGGCCCCGACTCGCGCGTGCAGCAGATCATGCACAACCTGCTTAAGCGGGCCGGTAGCCGCGTCACACCGTGACACGATTGCTTTCCGAGCGACATGAAACGGATTCGGTGGACGCCGCACGCAGAGAAGAAGGCCGTGGAGCGTGAAGTGGTTCGCGCAGAAGTCGAGTTGACGGTGCGCCAGCCGGACATGGTGACTCCCGCTGCGCCGCCACGCCAGATTCACACACGGCGGTTCGCGGATGCCGTCCTGCAAGCGCCGATGCTGCTACGGCGCGTTGGGATCACGGCTTCGCCGGTGGAGGTTGAGCTTCCAAGGACTGCAGCCTGTTGTAGGCCGCATTTACTTGGTTGAGCATTTCCGTCTTGCGGTTTTTCCAATTCGCGTAAGTTGCGGTGCGGAAGAAAGCGTCGGCTTCTCTTGCCTTTTTCTTTGCTGCTTTGCCCGTTCCTTCTGGAGACACCTTCACCTGCTTCGTAACCTTAGCGTTGGCAGCGGCCTGGCGGCGTTCCTGGAACGCCTTGGTGAGAAGGTCGCAGACCCAAATGGCCGCATCCAACACCCGCTGGCGTTCCGGAGTCGCGTCGACACGCTCGGAAACAAAACTGGCCCTCAGAACTCGGAGTTCGCCTTCCGCTCTCACGGCACCATCCGGTTGATTCAACCCTAACATACCATCCAACTTTTGCACGAGCGGAGCTAGGCTCGCCGAAGGAGGATTATCCGTGGCAGCTTCCTTTCTGTGCCTCCGTCGCTGCGCCGAAACATCAGGCACGAACAGGTCTACAACAAGCGCGAGGAGCACAATTAGCCAACAGATGGAGACTTTCATAAGCTGCAATCCTGGATTGCCGACGACCGTATCCTGCTACAATCTTATGCAGCCGATTGCTGACCAACCCTATCGCTTTCCTCTTCGGTTTTCCTTCTTACCTGAATGGGTGTTGTCGAAGGAGATGCCAGCTTTTACTTCCGCAATGGCTTCTCTAATAAGTTTTCTTGCCCTCACTCGATGGCCACCCTTGTCTGCGTTTGCATCATCCAGAGCATCCAATGCCTGCTCCAGGTTTTGAACAGCCTTGTGCATTTTTGGCTGCGGATCAGCATAGGCTGCCGAAGTCAAACAACATGCCAACGCTAAACCCGCACTCAGTGCTGCGATCCTGTTTCTCATACGGTCTCGCCTTTATCATTCTTTGGACGCACGTTTCTTGCCAGCCTTGCCGGCCTTGCCTGGTTGCTTCGTTTCACTTAGTCCTGCTTCCAGTTCGCTGATTACCACATCAAGCGCCTTGATGGCTTGGACCCGATGGTGAGCGAAGCCCTTCCCGGCATTGGACAGTTTTTCTCTCGCCTCGCGGATGACTTTCAAGGACCCAGAAAGGCGGTCTATTCCCGTCTTGGCTTGGATGGAGGGAGCCTCATAATAGATGGCAACGCCGACGGATTTTAGAGCGGCATCCACCTCAGTCATCGCCGATTTCAGAGCTTTTATTGCCGGCTCCTTGTGTCCACCCCATTTGCGCCCCATGCTTTCTAGGACCTAACAGGCGTTCTTCATTTCCCCCCTGGCGTATTGAAGATACGTGTATTCGCCTGCCTTTGCAGAATCCACGAACAGCATGAGACTCGCCAGAGCGACCACAGCCACTATTGACCGAGACATTGAATATCCTCCTTCATGGTTGTGAACACTCCAAGTTCCGTAAGAAGCCTCCTGGAAATATTTCTTCTGGCGCACGTTAGTTCCTTTAGCCAATCGAACGGTGCCGCCGTTTCTACGCCGAATGCCCCAAGCGGGCAAGCTTATATTTGCAAGGGCGGTTGCAAACCAACCCTCCTTCGGAGTATGAAAACGCCTGCCATGAACGCCGCGCGAAACCTTCTGTGCTTGTTTGTAACCTTGGCTGTCGCCCACGCCGCTGACGCGGGCAAGACGCTGAGCATCAAGGCTGGCCGCGGCAAGACGATCGAGATGGCCGACACCTCCGACGGGACGCGTGGGCTGGACTTGTCAAAGCTGAAGCTGGAACTGCTCTATGAAAGCGATTTCTCCAAGCCGCTGAAGTTCGTCAAGGAGGTCGAGCTATTCAGCGACGGCAAGCGCGCGCGCAAACCGGAGGGCGTGGACTGGGTGCTCGAAGGCAAGGCCAGCGCGCGCGTCGAGAACAGCCGGCTGTTCCTGAAGAACGACCCGGACCATCTCGTTTTCTGGAACACGCGCGAGTTCCCCGCCGACCTGCTCATCGAGTTCGGCGTGTCACCTGCCGACTCGAACAAGGGGCTGAACATCGTCTTCTTCGCCGCCAAGGGCCGTGACGGCGGGAGCATCTTCGACCTAGGTCAGCCGATGCGTGACGGCGAGTTCAAGACCTACCACAGCGGCGCGATCAACAACTACCACACGTCCTATTGGGCGATTGGCGCGCAGGGCGAGGCGCGCGGCACGTCACACATCCGCAAGAACCACGGCTTCCATCTCGTGGCGATGGGCCGCGATTTCATCGGCGGCCAAGGCGCTGGCCCGCACCGCATTCGCGTGCTCAAGCTCGGCAACCGAATCACCGTCGAGGCCAACGGCAAGATTGAGGTTCGCTGGGAAGACGACGGTAAGACGTTCGGTCCCGTGTTGAAGGAAGGCCACGTCGCTCTGCGCCAGATGTCGCACACCGGCGAGTGCAGCTACACGCACTTCAAGGTGTGGGCGGTGAAACCGTGATATGTGAAAAGATGAATCGCCGTGAGTTTGTCGCTGCTGTCGTGGGCGCGGCTGTTGCGCCTGCGTTGGCGGCGGAGACAAATCGCACGTTTTGCCTGTGGGCGATGGGCGACGCCCATGTCGGCACCGACCTGAAACGGAAGCGCGAAAGCCTGGCCGAGGCGATCCGGCAGTCTGAGCGAAACGAAGGCGGGTTCGTGTGGGACATCGCGCTCAACGTCGGCGACTTCTCCGGCAACCAAGGTTCACCCGACGATGACGAGGGCCGCGAGGTGGTCCGGCAATACGCCGCGGCGCGCAAGCACCGGCGGGAGGACTTCTACGACCTCGCCGGCAACCACGACGCCAGCGGGCCGGGCGAGGCGACGCAATGGTGGTTTCGCAAGTGGCTTGACCCGGCCGGTGAGAGCACGCAGTTCTCCGGCGTGGACCCGAAGCGGCGGCGCTATCCGGTCGAGGGCACGTGGGAGCGTTATTCGTTCCGTGTCGGCAACCTGCTGTTCCTCATCATGAGCGACCGCAACGACGGCGGGCCGCCGGTCGGCC
>JBAZYB010000223.1:0-6690 GCA_041659545.1 Hyphomicrobium sp. | reverse complement strand
GGCAGGGTTCATTCTCTTTGGTCGCAATTTGCAGGATCACGCGCAGATCCGGGCGCTGATCGCCGACGTGCGTGCGGCCGTGGGCGCGGATGATCTGCTGGTGCTCATCGACCAGGAGGGCGGACGTGTTCAGCGACTGCGTCCACCGCTCGGCCGCGCCTTACCGCCAGCGGCTGCCTACGGCGGGCTTTACGGTCTCGACCCGGATGATGCCGTGACGGCGGCTCGTGAGGCGACGCGTCTGCTCGCCGCCGACCTCGTCGATCTGGGCATCAATACCGATTGCGCGCCGGTTCTCGACGTGCCGGTGGCGGGTTCGCACGACATCATCGGCGACCGGGCCTACGGGCGCAGCGTCGCGCAGGTGGTGGCGCTGGCTGGTGCCGTTGCCGACGGTTTCATGGCCGGCGGCGTGCTGCCGGTGATCAAGCATATCCCCGGGCATGGACGTGCGACCGCCGACAGCCACCTGGCGCTGCCGGTGGTGAGCGAACCGCGCGCCGAACTGATGGTGACGGATTTCGCGCCCTTCAAAGCGCTGAACCGCATACCGGCTGCGATGACGGCGCACGTGGTGTTCCGCGACATCGATCCGGACGCCCCGGCGAGCACGTCGGCAATCGTGACCGCCGAAATCATCCGCGGTGTGATAGGCTTTGACGGCCTGCTGATGAGCGATGATCTCACCATGAAGGCGCTGACGGGGCCGATGCGCCAGCGCGCTGCGGCCGTCATTGGAGCGGGATCGGATCTTGCGCTCCATTGCAGCGGCGATCTCAGCGAGATGATCGAGGCTGCGGACGGCGCCGGGAACCTCGCGGGCCGGGCGCAGGCGCGTTTCGAGACAGCCATTAAGGTAACGAAGCGCGCCGAGCCCTTTGATTCCGGTGCGGCCGAGGCGCAACTGGCCAAGGTCCTTGCGTATGCGGCCCGCGCTGCTGAATCAGTGTAAACTCAATACTATATAGTTGGAGGGTGAGATCGGGCTGCCATTCGGGCCGCCTGTATGAGGGTCGTCGGACGATATGAGCACGGAGCCGCAACACGAGAGCGAGGCCGATTCGGCTTGGGAGCAGCCGGCTGCCGACGTGCGCATGGACGACGAGGATGCGCTGATCGTCGACGTCACCGGATATGAGGGGCCCCTCGATCTGCTGCTGGCACTGGCGCGGACGCAGAAGGTCGACCTATCAAAGATCTCGGTCCTGGCGCTTGCCGACCAATACATGCACTTCATCGCCGAGGCGCAGAAAGTGCGCCTGGAACTCGCCGCCGACTATCTCGTGATGGCCGCGTGGCTTACGTTTCTCAAATCGCGCCTGTTGCTGCCGCGCGAGGTACCGCAAGGCGATGAGACGAGCGCCGAGGAGCTGGCGCGGCGGTTGTCGTTCCGCCTCATGCGTCTTGACGCCATGCGCGAGGCTTCGGCTCAACTGATGACGCGCATGCGGTTGGGGCGCGATGTGTTTCCACGCGGTATGCCGGAAGGTACGCGCACGATCCGGCAGACAGAGTTCACGGCGAAGATCTATGATCTTTTGCACGCTTACGCGGACCAGCGCCGGCGCACGATCAAGGTCGGGCACGTGGTCAAGGTGCGCTCCGTGTGGTCGATCAAGGATGCGCGTGTGCGGCTCGAGCGCATGCTCGGCGAGGCACCCTCGGCGTCGGAGTGGTTTGCTTTCGAGCGCTGCCTGCACGAATTCGCCCGCGAGCACGAAAACGGCAAGACGGTCGTTGCCAGCTCGTTCGGTGCCACGCTCGAGCTGGCGCGCGAGGGCCACATCGAATTGCGTCAGGAGGGGCCTTTCGAGCCCATCTACATGCGGTCTCGTAAGGCGAGCGCGGCGAATACCGATTTGGAATGGCAGCGCGTTGTCTAGCAGGTGCAACCCCGTGTGCGTCCCGGATAGCCGATGACGAAAGAGAAGCGCATGGAACCGCCACGCCTGAGCCTGGTGCCATCGAGCCAGGAAAGCAGCGAGAGCGTGCACGATGACGACGCCGATGTCGGCCGGCCGATCGGGTCGTTGCCGGGCAACGTCGCGGCGCTGCCGTTTGCCGATCACCGCGAAAAGCTGCGCATCCTGGAGGCGCTGCTGTTTGCAGCATCAGAGCCCATCGAAGAGGCGAAGCTCGCCGGTCATCTGCCCGAGGGCGAGGACATAAGCTCGCTGATCGAGGAGTTGCGTGGCTTCTATGCCGGCCGGGGCGTCAATCTCATCAAGGTCGCCGGCAAGTGGGCGTTTCGCACCGCCGAGGATCTCGCCTACCTTCTGGATCGCTATGCGACGCAGGAGCGGCGGCTTTCCAAGGCAGCGCTCGAAACGCTGTCGATTATCGCCTATCACCAGCCGGTGACGCGCGCGGAGGTCGAAGACATTCGCGGTGTCACTACGTCGGCGGGTACGCTCGACATTCTCCTGGAAACCGGCTGGGTGCGGCTACGCGGGCGCCGCCGCGCACCTGGACGCCCCGTCACCTACGGTACGACGGACGCCTTCCTGGTCCATTTCGGGCTGGAAAGCATCAAAGATCTCCCCGGTCTTGCGGAACTGCGTGCCTCGGGTCTGCTCGACGGCAACCTGCCGCCGGACTTCGCGGTGCCGGAGCCTACCGACGTTGCTGCCCTGATGCCGGACGAGTTGCCGCTGGAGCCCGAAGCGGACGAGGAACCGGAGCCGGAGGACGAGGAGGAGGAGGGCGACGCCGAGGACGGGTTGTCGGCGGGCGAGGACGCCGATAAGTCCTGAGGCCCGGCTCGCTGCTCAAAAAGGTGTCCTAGTTGTCGTCACTCGTTCAGAGTCCCAAACCTCAGCCAGTCTCCGAGAACGGCAATGGCGCCGGTACCGGCAAAGGCCGCGCCGCGGCCACCTTTGCTGCGCAGCTGACGTTCGAGGGTGTCGCTCGCCAATTCGACACGACGCAGGCGCTCGCCGGTGTCGACCTCGATATCGCGCCCGCGGAGATTGTTTGCCTGCTGGGGCCGTCGGGTTGCGGAAAGACGACGCTGTTGCGCATCGCCGCCGGGATCGAGAAGCCGACCGGCGGGCGGGTGCTGATCAATGGGCAGGAAGTCGCCGGACCATCTCGCTTCGTGGCCCCAGAAAAGCGCGGCGTGGGACTGATGTTCCAGGATTTCGCGCTGTTTCCGCACCTCACTATTCTCGGCAACGTGGCTTTCGGTCTCAAATCGCTGCCCAAGGCGGAGGCGCAGCGCGAAGCGCTCAACGCGCTGAAGCGGGTGGGGCTTGCCCATCTCGCCGACGAGTATCCGCATATCCTGTCGGGAGGGCAGCAACAGCGGGTGGCGCTGGCCCGGGCTATCGTGCCTCGACCGGCCGTGATGCTGATGGACGAGCCGTTTTCAGGCCTCGACGTGCAATTGCGCGAGGCCATGCAAGAGGAGACGCTGTCGCTGCTGCGCGAGACGCGCGCCACATCGGTGATCGTCACGCACAATCCGGAGGAGGCGATGCGCATCGGGGATCGCATTGCGGTGATGCGCGCCGGGCGGCTCATTCAGGCGGGCACGGCCGAGGCTCTCTATCACCAGCCGGCCGACTTGTTCGTCGCCCGATTGTTTTCGGAGATCAACGAAATCGGCTATCGCGTCGGGGCGGACGGCATCAACACACCGATTGGCCTGCTCCCTGCCCCTGGGCTCAAAGTGGGCGATCGCGCCACCGTGTGCATTCGCGAGCGGGGCATGCGGCTGTCGGAGAATGGCGACGGGCTGCCCGGGCGCGTGCTCGACGTCAAATTCCTCGGCGATGTTGCGCGGCTAGAGGTTGGGGTCGAAGGCTTCGAACGCCCGCTGAAGGTGCGTGTCGGCGAGAGCGATGGGTGGGTTCGTGGAGCAGAGGTGCGGGTGCAAATCGATCCGGCGCGGGTTCTCGTGTTTCCGGCCGAACCACAAAAGTGAAGCGTTCTTAATGTGTTAGAGGTTACCCGTAGTTTCCGCACCCTTGCGGTGCCATATGCTTTCTGTAATACAGCCTGTGTTACAACGGGCGGTAAGGCATCGCAGCATAGGAGCGACGACGATGGGCCTAAGCGGCTGGCATTTGCTCATCCTGGCGCTTGTCGCGGTTCTCGTATTCGGCGGCAGCGGGCGCATTTCGTCCATCATGGGCGACATGGCCAAGGGCATTAAGAGCTTCAAGAAGGGCCTTTCGGACGACGACGAGGACGAAAGTCCGCGAGCGAGCAATGGCGATCCGCGGGTGATTGACCAGCGTCCTTTGCAGTCTTCCGAGCGCGATAAGACCAAGACGGGCTGAATAGGCGTCGGCAGCGCGCGGTGGCGGCGGCAGCCGCCCTGCATTAAGCGCGTCGGCAGTCGGGACGACGCATGTTCGATATCACTTCCAGCAAGCTGCTGATCCTCGCCGTCGTGGCGTTGATTGTCGTCGGTCCGAAGGATCTGCCGGTCCTGCTGCGCACGATCGGCAAGTATCTGGGTGTCATCCGTCGCCAGGCTGCCGAATTCCGCAGTCAGTTCGACGAGGCGATCCGCGAAACGGAGCTCGAACAACTCAAGAAGGAGTTCGAGAGCGCCAGTCGTGAGGTGCGCGCTACGATGGATGCCGGTGCGCGCAAGATTGATGAACAGCTTGCTGCAGCGTCCGCGAAGCCAGAGGCGGCGAAGATTGCGGCGGCCGTTTCGGAACCGGCATCTGTTCCGCACGCCCTAGCGGCCGGCGAGGGCTCGGCGCCAGCGACCGATGATAGCTCCAAAGAGTCCGCCGAGCCCGAGCAAGAGCCGGGCAGGGGAGCGGCATGACGGATATCGTTCCGCGTCCCGGGCAGGACGACATCGATGCCTCCAAGGCGCCGCTGATCGAGCATCTCGTCGAGCTGCGCCAGCGCCTCATCTACTCGCTCATTGCGGTGGGCGTGGCGTTCGCCATCTGCTTCGTGTTTGCCAAGCAGATCTACAACATCCTGGTGCTGCCCTATCAATGGGCGCACGGAGGCACCGACCCGATCGAGATGATCTACACGGCGCCGCAGGAATTCCTGTTCACGCAGATGAAGCTGGCGCTGTTCGGAGCGTTCTGCATCTCGTTCCCGGTCGTCGCCGGGCAGATCTACAAGTTCGTGGCGCCAGGCCTTTACAAGAACGAGCGCCGCGCCTTCCTGCCGTATCTCGTGGCGACTCCGGTGCTGTTCCTGCTCGGTGCGCTGCTCGTCTATTTCCTCGTCATGCCGATGGCGATGCGCTTTTTCCTGTCGATGCAGCAGTCCGGCGGGCCGGTGGAGATCCACCTGCAGGCGCGCGTGTCGGAGTACCTGGCGCTGATCATGAACTTGATCATCGGCTTTGGTATCTGCTTCCAGCTTCCGGTGGCGCTGACGCTCCTGGCGCGCGCTGGGCTGGTCACGGCGGCAACGCTCAAGAAGGGGCGCCGGTACGCGGTTCTGGCCATTGCGGCCGTGGCCGCCGTGCTGTCTCCGCCCGACCCGTTCAGCATGCTGGCCATGATGCTGCCGACGATGGCGCTTTACGAGCTGTCGATCTGGGCGGTGGAGCGCGTTGCCCGCAAACAGGCGGCTGCCGCGGCCGCGGCGTCATCGGGCTCCGACGCGACCTGATCGCAGCTGGACCGTGCGCGGTCCTGCCACTATACCGTGCTGCGAAAAGTCCTCATTGATTGCCGTAATCGCGCGCCTTGTGTGGATCCCGGACTGCGCCGGGACGACGAGGTGGGGCCGAGGCGGTTAGCGCGATTTCATACCAGGAAGGCCGACGTGTTCGACATCAAGTGGATCAGAGACAATCCCGAGGCGTTCGACGCCGGACTGGCGAAGCGCGGGCTGGCGCCGCAGTCGGTTGAGCTGATCGCGCTCGACGAGGCGCGGCGCGCGGTTGTCACCAAGCTGCAGGAGGCGCAGGCGCGCCGTAACGCGGCGTCGAAGGAAATCGGCAAGGCGAAGGCGGCCAAGGACGAGGCGACGGCGCAGTCGCTGATGGCCGAGGTGGCGGCGTTGAAGGAGCAGCTGGCGAGCGGCGAGGACGCAGAGCGCGAGCTCGACGGGAAGCTGCGCGAGGCGCTGTCGGTCATCCCGAATTTGCCGCTCGATGAGGTCCCACTCGGCAAGGACGAGAAGGACAATGTCGAGGTGCGCAAGGTGGGCGCGCCTCGGAATTTCGACTTTGCAGCCAAACAGCACTTCGAGATCGGCGAGAGTCTGGGGCTGATGGACTTCGCCACGGCGGCGAAGATTTCCGGCGCACGGTTTGTGGTGCTGAAGGGTGCGCTGGCGCGGCTGGAGCGAGCGCTTGGCGCCTTCATGCTCGACCTGCACACGAGCGAGTTCGGCTACACCGAGAACATCGTGCCTCTGTTGGTCAAAGACGATGCCGCCTACGGCACCGGCAACCTGCCGAAGTTCGCCGAGGACCTGTTCCAGACCGTCAACGGCTTCTGGCTGATTCCGACGGCGGAGGTGTCGCTGACCAATTTCGTGCGCGATGAAATCCTGGAAGATAGCGCGCTGCCGATGCGGCTTACCGCGCACACGCCGTGCTTCCGCTCGGAGGCCGGCGCCGCCGGCAAGGATACGCGCGGCATGATCCGCCAGCACCAGTTCTCCAAGGTGGAGCTGGTCTCCATCACGACGCCGGAAGAAAGCCTCGCTGAGCACGATCGTATGACGGCGTGTGCGGAGGAGGTGCTGAAGCGC
>JBAZYB010000222.1:0-6691 GCA_041659545.1 Hyphomicrobium sp. | reverse complement strand
TGGGCCAGGCCCTCGAACTGCGCCTGCTCGTCGAAGCGTTGCTAAAGTTTGATCCCGCGCGGCTCCTCGTGGTCGCCGGCGACTTCAACTGCGATGAGTACGCGGCTGCGCTTCGTCTCGTCCGAGCTGCGGAGGAGGACGTGGGGGCGAGCAGCCTCGCCGAACACGGGCTTGTCCTCCTCGACCGATATCTTCCCGAGGACCGGCGCTGGAGCGTGCTGCACGCCGGCAGGCCAGTGATGCTCGACCACATCCTCGCGAGTACCTCGCTCTATGGTCATTTCCGTCAGCTCGAAGTGCACAACGAAATGCTGGCGGACGAAGCGGTCGGTTTTGGCAAATCGCTGCGCTCAGCCGGCTCCTATCATGCGCCGGTCGTCGCCGAGTTCGGGATCGGTGGTGCCTGAGCCGGGCGCGGGCGAACTCGACTATTTGGCCGTTTTGACAGTAGGCGTAGGTCGATACGTGCTCATATCTTGTAAGGCCCCGTGTCGATGATCTCAACATTGAAGCCGTCGACGGCAGCCAGCGATCGCACCCGTCGCCGATGGCGTGATGCTGCGCTTCAGCGCCGGCTAAGGGTCAATGATGCAGAGCCACTATCTCCGGTAAGCGTCACGCTCTGACTATCGCCATGCAACACAACGCGAATGCTTCCCGTTACATTGTATTCCATGTTGTGGAAACTGCCGCGGAAACGATTGGCCGATTGAACTGGCGAACGGGGCGCATCACGGGCAAATGGATTTTCCCATGAGAAGCCGCTCGACGCCGGCGCGCTTTCCTCCGGCAGCAATCTTGTCTTCAACGGCGCGGTTGGGACAGGTGGGACAATTGAGCTGACGAGCGGCTTTGGAAACTTCACACGCGGGCTCGGAACCGGTGGCGGCTAGGTGCAGTGGCTGGGCGACGGCGGCTTTCAGTCCTCGGGCTCGTCCCGCAGCGTCAATATCGGCGGTGAAGGTGTCCCGCTAACTTGGGGGGTCGGCAACTTCGTACCGAACGGCAATCGTCTTATCCTCGGAACACGCAGCAATAACCTGCTCGACTTCCAGAACGGCATCGATCTCAGCGGCGGCGTCCGTGCCGTTCAAGGCGATGGCGGCCTCATCGATAGAGCCGCATTGCAATGCCAAAGAGCGATTAACGCGAGGGGTAGACCGCGCAATCAGTCTAGGACCAGCCCGTGAATGGCCCGCGATGCCGTCCTTTGTTCAAATGATGCCCAACGCAAACATCTTCAACCTGTTGGCATCGCGCTCGCCATTTCGGGCCGCGGCCGTGATCCGTCGAACCAGCTTGTCACGCATTGCATCAGAGTCGATCGGATCAACCTGAAGCATCTCCATCAGATCCTTCCAGGCGGCATCTAGTGCGCGATTCATTGCACCGCGCGTCTCCGCATCGAAACTTTCGTCAGAAAACAACATGCCCGTCAGTAAACACGGCTTTCGTCCTTTTGAGTCGTACACTGAAGAGTTCGGTTGATCCGGAAAGTTCGTCGTGATGGGCCGAGTATGTGCATCTACTCCGGCGCGTTCTCGTCGGCCACCGCTTCACCATTGAAGTGCCCGCCATCCGAATCATAAACGTCTGTCTCGCTTGAGAGCGGACTCTCAGGGGGGCCCACGACATTCGGTCTTCCTACAAAGGCAGATGTGGCTCGTACACAATGCGGCGGCGAGTCCGCGTGAGGCGAATACCGTCAATGGGACGTCCCCCGTCGTCGCGATGCCGAGTTTGCGGCCGTGGAGCCGACGACTGCCAGCCGACCGAAGTCACCACTCAGCCATGTCCGTAATCCATGTCCGTAATCGTCCTGCGAGCGGACAAGACCTCGACTTTCCTTAACGAAATTGAAGCTGAAATTAGTGCGCAAGGTGCGGCTATAGGCCATGCGCGATAGCCGCGGAATTAAGGACACCCGCAGGCCATGCCTAGGGACGCCGAAGTCCGCTTCGCCCGCCGCGGCTGGTCGGCGTCAAGTCCAGTGACAAAGTGATTGATGTGCCGCTCGGCGGCGATGGTGGCTTTCGCTGCCGGCTGAAAGCCGGCATCACGCGCTTGAGTACCAAGTCGGCTCAGCGTCCCAAAGCTAAGGATTTGTGACCTGCCGCTAAGGGCCAGGAACGGCCCAGGTTGCCCGACGCCTCTACCTGCGGTTTGATGCCAATAAGGGCCCGTGAGATTGCTATCCCCATCCCCGCGTCCGCGACAATAGCATCCGACTAGCCTTATACCGGAGACCGGAACCGTGGCGGGGGTCGCCCTTGCGCCATCTCCTGCGACGCTCTCCTATCGAGCCTCAATAGGTGAGCGGAAGCTGACGTGCGGTTGCCCGCCGTTGACCCTCGCGGGCCAGACCGACTATCCAGTCGAGCGAAGGGCGAGGAAATCCGTATGGCGGAACTGCAGGGCAACAGGCGTTGGATCGGCGGCTTGCTGCTCGTCACAGTTGGATACTTTCTGCTCTATCTCGCAACCGACCGCCTGGGTCGATCGCCTTCAGGCGATCTTCCTATTTGGGATATGGCACCGGCAATTAGCCTAATGCTGCTTATCTCGCTCGGTCCCCGCTGGTTCCTGCCGACTTTCGTAGCGCCCATACTGGCGGGGCTTATCCATGGATCCATATCGGCTTGGACGATCGTAGGAGCCGGTTCGGAATCCGTCGCATGCCTGCTTGGAGCGGTGACGTTTCGAGCCGCTGCCGGAAGGCGCCTCGATATTGCGATCCTGCGCAACGTCGCCTTCCTCCTGGGAGCTGTGGCGATCGCTGCAGCCGGTATCGCCGCGGCAGATTTCATCGAGGTGGTTGTGGCGCATAATGCTATCGCGTCCATCGCCGTATCGTCGGCAGCCAAGAAGTTTGTTGCCGCTGCGGTGGCGATGTTGAGCCTTACCCCGCTTGCGATCGAGCGTGACCTCTATCGGCCGGCGTCGTGGAGAGGTCAGGCGTTGGAAACGGTGCTACAATTTGTGGCGCTCGGGTTGATCGCCTGGGAAGTGTTTGTTCGTTCTGCCAATTCCGAGATGCATTATTTCTATCTACTGTTCCTTCCCGTCGCCTGGATCACGATCAGACATGGTCAGCCAGGGGCTGCGTTGGCTCTGGCACTGACGGCTTTGGCAGCGGTCGTATCCGGCCGTATCCTACAGCACGGCGCCCTACCGCTGACCGAGCAACAGGTAAGGCTCGCCGCCCTTGCGGTAACCGCACTGCTACTCGGCGTCATGGTGAGCGAGCGGCGGGCCTCGCAAGAGCGGCTTATCGCCCAGCAGAACGAGCTTGCGCATTTCCAGCGCTTGAACATCGGCTGGGAGATGGCTTCGGCGCTCGGACACGAGCTCAACCAGCCTCTTTCCGCCGCCATGAACTACTGCCAGGCAGCGCTACGGCAGATGCGTGCGGCAAGCCCCGATCTGCAACTGGCACAGGAGACACTGTCGAGGGGCATAGACCAGGTCGAGCAGGCGGGGCAGACGATACACGGGCTGCGCAACTTCATGCGCAAGCATGAGCTGCGATTTGCACCGACGAAGGTCGGCTATCTCGTCAATCAGGCCTTTCGCCTCGTGTCGGCCGAGGCCTATGCTGCCAACGTGACGCTCAGCGCTGGCGATCTCGCCGGGTTCCCCGCGGTCATGGTCGACCACGTTCAGATCGTCCAGGTGCTGGTGAACCTGCTGCGCAATTCCGTGCAGGCCGTTGCCGAAGCAGGAATGGCGAAGGGCGCAGTGACCGTCACCGCCGAAGTGGTGGAAGGCAGTGTCGCCATTGGTGTGGTGGATACGGGACCAGGGCTTGCGGCCGACATTGCCGAACGGCTGTTTGAGCCATTCACGACGAGCAAGACATCGGGGATGGGCCTCGGGCTGGCGATCAGCAAATCCATCATCAAAGCGCATGGCGGAGAAATGCGCATTGATGACCTGTTTAAGGGAGGAGCGGCTTTCGTGTTCACTCTGCCCGTCGCACGAGAAGAGACTAGCCATGGATGACGCCTCCGTCCATGTCATCGACGACGCCCAGGAGGTGAGAGACTCGCTCTCTGTCCTACTGCAAACCGTCGGGTACCGCGTGCGGACATTCGCCTCCGCGCTCGAGTTCCTTGCCGTGGTACGGCCTGGGTGGAGCGGTTGCGTCATCGCCGACGTGCGCATGCCCGCGATGGACGGAGTCGAGCTCATCAAGGAGTTGCTTCTGCGTGGCATCAATCTTCCGGTGATCGTCATCACGGCGCACTCCGATGTGCCGGTCGCGGTGGCCGCGCTCAAAGCAGGTGCTGTCGATTTCATCGAGAAGCCGTTTCGCGACGAGATCCTCCTGGCGAGCCTGCGTACCGCCCTCAGCAGCCCGCAAGCTCAAGGGAGCAGTGTCGTGAAACCAGACACAGGTATCGGCGCGCGGCTCGCGGCGCTCAGTCCGCGCGAGCATGAGGTGGCGCTGCTGCTGGCGGCGGGGCACGCCAACAAAGTGATCGCCGCCCGGCTCGGCATCAGTCCGCGCACCGTCGAGGTGCATCGCGCGAACATCATGGAGAAGTTGGGCGCCAAAACGCTCGCCGATCTCGTGCGCCTCGTCTGTCTCTTCGACAGCTCCGGACAGGAACAGCGCTAGAACGCGGCGCTACGTAGTCCTCCCAATAGATGTCAACCCTCGGCCTCGGCTAGCTGCTCGGCAGGTGGTCCTGTGCCTTGCAGGCGTGCGCCGAGCGCCACGCCGCACACGGATCTTCGGACATCGAAAGCGCCCGCCATCGGCCATCGAAGGCCCGCGCTTCCCGTCTTTTTTAACCTGCTTCAGACGTGCTCTGGAGCGGGCGATGCTTTATGACAAGACCCATGCATTAGCACGATAAATCAATAGTCCAGACTGTCATAAAAGTTTTGTCTCGGTGTGAGCAGGGTGCCTCCGCCTCGGCCGTTAACGAAACCGAGGATGTGGGGAGATCGGGTTCGGCCACTCCCTTGTTGGGCCTCCCAGACTCAGGAGAATTCAGCTTGAAGATGAAGCTAACGGCTCTTGCAGCCGCGCTTGTGGCAGGCGGTATGTTCTCGGCGACGACTTCGTTCGCCGGGGATATTTCCGGTGCGGGTGCCACGTTCCCGTATCCGATTTATGCGAAGTGGGCCGACGCCTACAAAAAGGAGACCGGCATTGGTCTCAACTATCAGTCCATCGGCTCTGGCGGCGGCATCAAGCAGATCAAGGCCAAGACGGTTACCTTTGGTGCGTCTGATGCACCGCTCTCCGGCAAGGATCTCGCCGATGGCGGCCTCGCCCAATTTCCGATGGTCATGGGCGGCATCGTGCCGGTCGTGAACCTCGCGGGCATCAAGCCGGGCGAGTTGGTTATCGACGGACCGACACTCGCCGACATCTTCCTCGGCAAGATCAAGATGTGGGACGACGCGGCGATCAAGAAGCTCAATCCGGATGTGAAGCTGCCTTCGGCGGCGATCGCGCTCGTGCATCGCTCGGACGGATCGGGAACCACCTACAATTTCAGCTACTATCTCGCGGCCGTCAGCCCCGAGTGGAAGGACAAGGTCGGTGTAAACACGTCGATCGAGTGGCCGGCGGGCATCGGCGCCAAGGGTAACGAAGGCGTCGCCAACAACGTCGGCCAGACGGCGGGTTCAATCGGCTACGTCGAGTATGCGTACGCCAAGCAGAACAAGCTGACGCATGCCGATATGATCAACAAGGACGGCAAGCACGTTAAGCCGACCATGGCTAGCTTCGGTGCTGCAGCAGCCAATGCCGACTGGGCGAGTGCTCCGGGCTACGGGGTCATCCTCGCCAATCAGCCCGGGGCCGAGTCCTGGCCGATGACCGCGGCGACCTGGATCCTGATGTACAAGAGCCCGCAGGATCCGACCGCTTCTCGCGACGCCCTCAAGTTCTTTGCCTGGGCTTATGCCAAGGGCGACAAGATGGCCGAGGAGCTCGACTACATCCCGATGCCGGACAACGTCGCCAAGAGCGTCGAGGAGATGTGGGGCAAGGACATCAAGGGCGCCGACGGCAAGCCGATCTTCGCCAGCAACTGAAACTGAGTGTGCGGTTGGACGGGGCGCGTTGCGCTCCGTCCTTCCTGTCTGCGCGCTGGCGCGATCGAAGCATCGTCAGCGCGGCAATCCGCCGGGGAGCCGAGAGCACAGAGATGGTAGACGCGGCCTTGCACGTTTCCGCCCATGTACATGACGCCGATGCCACACGGGCGGTTGCCATGGCCAAGTTCGGCCGCAGCGACAGGCTGTTCCGTGCCTTTACTCTCGGCGCCGCAATCAGCGTACTGGTGATCCTCGGTGCGGTCTTCGTGTCGCTGATCGACGGCTCGCTGCCGGCGCTGCGCAAGTTCGGCTTCTCGTTCTTCACGACGGAGGCATGGAACCCGGTCAAGGAGAACTTCGGCGCGCTCGCCCCCGTTTACGGGACGATGGTCACGTCGGCGCTCGCAATGCTGATCGCCGTGCCGATCGGACTGGGCATTGCCATCTTCCTGACCGAACTCTGTCCGCCCATCGCCCGGCGGCCGATCGGAATCGCGATCGAGTAGCTAGCAGGCATACCGAGCATCATTTACGGAATCTGGGGCCTCTTCTACTTCGCCCCGTTTTTGCAGAAGACCCTGCAGCCGCTGCTCATCAACACCTTCGCCGACGTGCCGGTCCTGTCGACGCT